>NZ_JBOZPS010000001.1:0-396482 GCF_050849305.1 Shewanella sp. MF05960
AAGATGAAAAGAAGATTTGCCTAAATCGATCCCAATTACTTTAATAGTAGACATGATGCTTCGCCTCTTTGATTAGCCTACCCTAAGTTTAGCTTAGGGGTGAGGCGGACCATCTAATTAAGCCCCACAGCCTAATGCCGTGGGGCTTTTTGTTTGGCTTATTGATTTACTTATTGATTAAATACAAAATTAAACCAATAAAAATGGCGACTCAATTGAGTCGCCATTTGTTTTTGAAGGCTTTTATTTACAAACGGTTGCTTACAGCAGTCATTTATAAACTGTAGCTGATAGCCAACCGATTTAAGGGCTGGCCTTCAACCTTAGCCAATCTTAACTCGCGCGTTACGGAACATGCGCATCCATGGACTGTCTTCGCCCCAACCATCTGGGTGCCATGAGTTAGCAACGGTTCTAAATACACGTTCTGGATGCGGCATCATGATGGTGACACGACCGTCAATGGTACAAATACCCGTTAAACCGTCTGGTGAACCGTTAGGATTTTCTGGGTACTGTGTTGCAATGTTACCGTGACCATCAACATAACGCAGTGCAATTGTGCCAGACGCTTGGGCAGCGGCAAGCGCTTGGGCATTGGCAAACTCTGCTAAACCCTCACCGTGAGATACCGCGATTGGCATGCGTGAACCGACCATACCCTCGAAGAATACCGACGGTGTTTGTTGTACTTCAACCAAACTAAAGCGTGCTTCAAAACGCTCAGAACGGTTGCGCACAAAATGTGGCCAATGTTCACTGCCAGGGATGATTTCTTTTAAGTTAGATAACATCTGGCAACCGTTACACACACCAAGCGCAATGCTTGAATCACGTTCAAAGAAGCGGCTGAATTCGTCACGAGCACGGCTGTTAAATAAAATCGACTTAGCCCAACCTTCACCGGCGCCAAGTACGTCACCATAAGAGAAACCACCACAAGCCACTAGGCCCTGGAATTCTTCTAAGCTGATACGACCCGATAAGATATCAGACATGTGTACGTCACGGCTTTCAAAGCCTGCGCGGTCAAATGCTGCGGCCATTTCAATGTGCGAGTTAACACCCTGCTCACGTAAAATAGCCATTTTTGGCGCGGCGCCTTTTAAAATATAAGGTGCGGCAACATCTTCACTCGGGTTAAAGCCTAATTTGACGGTTAAGCCCGGTGCATCAGCTTGCTGTTTAAGGTCAAACTCTTGCTTAGCGCATTCTGGATTATCACGTAACGCTTGCATGCGGTAGGTGGTTTCAGACCACAAAGTGCGTAATGCAGTGCGGGTGTCGGCAAAGATAACGCGTTTGCCATCAGTAATGCTGATCTTATCTGCAGCTTGTAAGCCACCAATGTGATGACAGCTCACACCTTTAGCTTCAAACTGCTTAGCAATGTCAGCGGCTTGAGCTGCACTAACTTGGATTACAGCGCCTAATTCTTCGTTAAACAAACGCTCTAAATCAGTGCCGTTTAAGCCTGCTAAATCGATAGTTAACCCTGTGTTACCGGCAAATGCCATTTCAACTAGGGTGGTAAATAACCCACCGTCACTGCGATCGTGATAAGCAATAACCGCCTGGTCTGATACTAGCTTTTGCATAACCTCAAAGAAGCCAGCTAGGTTAGCCGTGTTATCCAGTGTTGGCGCAATATCGCCAAGCTCGCTGTAAACCTGCGCTAAACATGAACCACCTAAACGGTTTTGACCGTTGCTCAAATCAAGCATCAATAATGCGCTATCACCTTTATCTGAGCGAAGCTCTGGTGTGACGGTTTTACGAATATCTTGCACAATACCAAAGGCTGTGATGACTAACGACATCGGCGATGTCACGGTTTTACTGACGCCATTGTCTTGCCATGCGGTTTTCATCGACATGGAGTCTTTACCAACAGGAATGGTAATGCCAAGGGCTGGACATAAGTCTTCCCCAATGGCTTTAACGGCTTCATAAAGCCCGGCATCTTCACCTGGGTGACCGGCTGGCGACATCCAGTTGGCCGATAATTTAATTCTTTTGAACGAACCAATATCGGTACCGGCAATGTTCATAATCGACTCAGCAACAGCCATACGAGCCGATGCATCAAAATCGAGTAGCGCTAACGGAGTGCGCTCGCCCATCGACATCGCTTCGCCGGTGTAGCTGTCATAACTTGATGCCGTGACTGCACAATCTGCAACAGGTACCTGCCAAGGACCGACCATTTGGTCACGATTAACTAAACCGGTTACAGAGCGATCGCCAATGGTGATTAAAAAGGTTTTGTCAGCAACGGTTGGTAACGTCAGAATGCGTTTAACTGCCTCAGTTAGCTCAATTTTAGTTTGATCCAACGCGGGTGACACTGCCTTAGCAGACACCACATCACGACTCATTTTAGGCGCTTTACCTAATAATACTTCAAGCGGTAAATCAATTGGCTTGTTATTGAAGTGACTGTCAGCAAGCGTTAAATGCATCTCTTCTGTGGCTTCACCTACAACCGCAAATGGCGCACGCTCACGAGCACAAATATCAGCAAACTGTTGCAGGTTTTCTGGGGCAACCGATAACACATAACGTTCTTGAGATTCGTTACACCAAATTTCAAGTGGGCTCATGCCAGGTTCGTCCGAAGGCACGTTACGTAAATTGAACACGCCGCCACGATTACCATCATTAACCAATTCAGGGAAAGCGTTTGATAAACCGCCTGCACCCACGTCATGAATAAATTGAATGGGGTTGGTGTCGCCTAATTGCCAACAGCGATCAATCACTTCCTGGCAGCGACGTTCCATTTCAGGGTTTTCACGTTGCACAGAAGCAAAATCTAAATCTTCACTCGATTGACCAGATGCCATAGAAGAGGCTGCGCCGCCGCCCAATCCGATATTCATTGCTGGGCCGCCCAACACAATAAGCTTAGCGCCAACAGTGATTTCACCTTTTTGCACGTGCTCTTCACGGATGTTACCTAAACCACCCGCAATCATAATCGGCTTATGGTAACCCCTTACTTCAACACCATTATGGCTCGAGACTTCTTGCTCATAGGTACGGAAATACCCGGTAATAGCAGGACGACCAAACTCGTTATTAAATGCCGCGCCGCCTAATGGGCCTTCAAGCATAATTTCTAATGGGGTGACAATACGATCAGGTTTGCCGTAATTACCTTCCCATGGCTGTACAAAACCCGGGATTTTAAGGTTGGACACAGTAAAACCATTTAAACCTGCTTTGGGTTTAGAACCACGACCCGTCGCACCTTCGTCACGAATTTCACCGCCAGAACCTGTTGCTGCACCTGGATATGGGCTGATTGCCGTTGGGTGATTGTGGGTTTCCACTTTCATCAACACGTGCATAGGTTCTGTATGGTAATTGTAAACGCCATCAGGATCGGGAAAGAAACGCCCTGCAACCGAACCTGTCATTACTGCAGCATTATCTTTATAAGCTGATAATACAAAATCTGGCGTCACTTCAAAGGTGTTCTTAATCATTTTGAACAATGATTTAGGCTGCACTTCGCCATCGATTGTCCAATCCGCGTTAAAAATTTTATGACGGCAATGTTCTGAGTTTGCTTGAGCAAACATCATTAATTCGATGTCGTTGGGATTACGATTTAAGCGAACAAAGTTTTCAACTAAATAGTCGATTTCATCATCTGCTAATGCTAAGCCTAACTTCGTATTCGCCACTTCTAACGCACGGCGCCCTTCGGCCAAAATGTTTACGCTGTTAAATTTAGCCGGTTCTGTGCGAGCAAATAACACTTGAGCGTCATCAAAGCTTGGCAACATGACTTCAACCATGCGGTCGTGCAATAAGCTTTGTAATTGTGTTTGCTGCTCGGCTGTTAAGGTGACTGACTCAACATAATAGGCAATACCGCGCTCTAAACGCTTTACCTTATTTAAACCACAATTTTGAGCGATGTCGGTTGCTTTAGATGACCAAGGAGAAATCGTGCCAGGACGAGGAGTAACAAACAGTAATGCACCTTGTGGAGCGTGCGATTCAATCGCTGGGCCGTAGGTAAGAATAGTTTCGAGTTGTAGACGTTCATTCTCATCGAGTGGTTCAGTCAAATTGGCTAAATGCACATATTCGGCATAAATTTGCGACACTGGAAGCGATGCGTTTTCACAAGCCTCCATGAGTTTTTGAACTCTAAATGCAGATAGTGCTGGGGCTCCGCGAATGATTTCCATCACGTCTATTCACCTTATAATTTATATAGGAGGGTCAGAATTGGCGCCATTATAGGGAATTGCACCATACAAATCACCTTCAAGCACGGGTGAAAACAGTGTTTCCTGATAGGAAAAATATCCCATGATAATAATGCTAAAGTGAATAGCATGACGACTTTACATCTGAATACAAAACAATCAAATATTGCTGCTTATTCATACAAGCCTAGGCGTTTAGGAAAACACCTGATAAAGTATCGCAAAAAAAAACGCTATCCCCCTGCATATTTAAAGGCTATTTACACTCGTTTTTCTCTTATTACTCTCGTGAGTTTTACGAACAACTTAAGATAACCAGTTAATAAATATGATTAAAACCTTATTTGTCATTTTACTCTGCGCAATACTCAGCGCCTGTCAGCCAGTTGATATTCAACAGGTGGATATTGCTGCGCCAGCGCAAAAACGTACGGTCCTTAAGGTCGGTACGCTTTATGGACCACAGATATATCTCAATTCTGAGTTAGGTGAAACCGGCTTTGATTTTGAAATGGCTCAACGTTTTGCCGATTACCTAGCGGTTCCGTTAGAAATGATCCCTTTTACCGATCGTAAGGCACTGTTTAAAGCGTTAAAAGATAATGATATCGATATTATTGCGGCAGGCATTGCCAAAACCCCTAATCGCAGTAAACAGTTTAAACTTGGCCCTACGCTATATAAAGTCAACCAGGTTCTGGTCTATAAAGAAGGCACGCCAGAACCCAAAGACATTGGCACCTTGTCTGGTGAAATTACCGTTATGGCGAACTCATCATCGGTAAATACCTTAACCCAATTACAAAAAGATCACCCAGAGTTAATGTGGAACCAGGTTAATGACAAAGATAACGAAGAGTTGTTTGCATTGGTTGCCAAAGGTGAATTGAACTACACCATTTCAGACTCAAATAGCTTATTAATCAACCAACGTTTTTTACCCGAGTTACGCGCAGGCATGATTTTGGAAGAAAAACTCGAAGTTGTTTGGTTATTACCGCCAAAAGACAGTGACCGTTTAATGAGTCAACTGCTGGCTTTTTGGCACAATGAAAAACGAGCAGGTACGTTAGAGCACCTCAACGAAAAATATTTTGGCCATGTAAAACGCTTTGATTATGTTGATACTCGTGCATTTATCCGCGCGATTGACAATATTTTGCCCGAGTATCGCAGCATGTTTGAAGAACACGCGGGTGAATTAGATTGGCGTAAACTGGCCGCAGCGAGCTACCAGGAATCACATTGGAACCCTACGGCTCGTTCGCGAACCGGTGTACGGGGGATGATGATGCTCACCCGCCCTACAGCAACCTATGTAGGCGTTGAAAACCGCTTGGATGCTGAACAAAGTATTCGTGGCGGCGCATTTTATTTAAAAGATATGATGGAACGTTTACCCGATACCATTTCTGAATCACAAAGAATTTGGTTTGCATTAGCAGCTTACAATATCGGATTAGGTCATGTTGAAGATGCTCGCCGCTTAACCGAGTCGATGGATAAAGATCCTAATGCCTGGCGTGATGTAAAAAAGGTTTTACCCCTGTTACAGCAGTCAAAGTATTACAAACAAACCCGTTATGGTTATGCCAGAGGCAGTGAAGCGGTTCATTATGTTGACAGTATTCGCCGTTATTACGACACTTTAGTGTGGGTTGATAATCAAACCAAACAGATGGAAGTGATCGACGAAAGCGACAGCATGGAAGTGATTGCCGAAGAAGTACAAATTAATACCAATGTGTCGGCTCAGCAGCCATAACGATTGCATTGTTAAGTGTGAAAAAATACTATGGCTTATCAACAGCGCTCACTTGCGGCGTTGTTAAGCAATTTAATTCAGCAACATGATTTAAAGGGTATCGGTATGAGAAGAAGAGCGATAAGCAACACCATGTCACGCCGTCGTGTCATGCTAAAAGTACATAAAAACCGCATTCAAAACCGTCAACGCGCACATTTTTTATTAGTTCAAACAGATAGTTAATCAACGATTAACTGCTCAAACAAATCAGTCTTCAACCTGTTGCTTTTTAGCGAACAGTTTGAGGGCTTTTTTTTCGGCTCGCCTGCGCTTAAAAAATGCACTTAACTGCTCTGCACACTCATCGGCTAACACCCCTGCACTCACGGCTAATTGATGATTAAACGCAGGATGTTGCAGTAAATCAATCACGCTACCCGCAGCACCGGTTTTTAAATCATCCGCGCCATAAACCACGCGCTTAATGCGTCCGTGGACCATTGCGCCCGCGCACATCGCGCAAGGTTCAAGTGTCACATACAAAGTCGTGTCTAACATTCGGTAATTATTAAGCACCTTACCTGCCTGGCGAATACATTCCATTTCGGCGTGGGCGGTGGGGTCGTTATTGATAATGCTTAAATTAAACCCACTGGCAATCATGACATCATCTTTAACTAACACGGCCCCAACAGGCACTTCACCTTTTAACTCGGCTTGCTCAGCTAGCTGCATAGCCAAACGCATCCATTGGCGATCAATAATCTGTTGAGCTTCATTCACAGGTGTATCGATAACCTCTGGATTAGCATTCGCATGCGAAGCTGAACAGGAAGAGAGATTGGGATCAAGTTGAGTGGCACACTCTGCCTTGGGAATATCTGTCACGCGATTAGCCTAAGTCATGGGATCTACTCGACTATTCTAACAAATAAAAAAGACGCCGCAGCGTCTTTTTTATTTAACTTCTACACAAGATTAACCCCGTTGGGTTATTCCCATTCGATAGTGGCAGGTGGCTTACCTGAAATATCGTAAACCACACGAGATATACCATCAACTTCATTGATAATGCGGTTTGAAACGCGACCTAAGAAGTCGTATGGTAAATGGGCCCAATGCGCTGTCATAAAGTCGATTGTTTCTACAGCTCGTAGCGACACAACCCAATCATATTTACGACCATCACCCATTACACCAACCGAGCGTACCGGTAAAAACACCGTAAATGCCTGGCTGACTTTATTGTATAAATCGGCTTTATGCAGCTCTTCAATGAAAATAGCATCTGCACGGCGTAACAGGTCGCAGTACTCTTTTTTCACTTCGCCAAGTACCCGCACGCCAAGGCCTGGCCCTGGGAACGGGTGACGATAAAGCATGTTATAAGGCAGACCTAGTTCTAAACCAATCTTACGGACTTCGTCTTTAAATAATTCACGTAGTGGTTCAACTAAGCCCATTTTCATATCAGCAGGTAAACCGCCCACATTATGGTGCGACTTAATCACATGTGCTTTACCTGTGGCGCTACCAGCAGACTCAATAACGTCTGGATAAATAGTTCCTTGAGCTAGCCATTTCGCATTTGCACATTTTTTAGATTCTTCGTCGAAGATTTCAACAAATACACGACCAATGATTTTGCGCTTAGCTTCAGGCTCAGCTTCGCCAGCCATCGCATCTAAGAAACGATTTTCAGCATCGACATGAACAATATTGAGTCCAAAGTGATCGCCAAACATTTCGAGTACTTGCTCTGCTTCGTTTAAACGCAACAAGCCGTTATCCACAAAAACACACGTTAACTTATCGCCAATGGCGCGGTGCAATAGCATCGCCACTACCGATGAATCAACACCGCCAGACAGACCCAGAATTACTTCGTCATCACCAATTTGTTGCTTTAAACGCTCAATCGCATCTTCAATAATTGATGACGGTTTCCAGTTTGCTTCACATTCACAAATGTCTAACGCAAAATGCTCAAGCATACGCTGACCTTGGCGAGTGTGCGTCACTTCTGGGTGAAATTGTACACCGTAAAAGCGTTTTTCTTCGTTGACCATGGCGGCAAACGGACAGGTGGCCGTTTTAGCAACGGTCACAAAGCCTTCTGGGATCACAGACACCTTGTCACCGTGGCTCATCCATACATCAAGCAATGGCTTGCCATCTGCACTTACGGCATCTTCAATGCTTTTAAACAATGCTGACGTGGTTTGAAGTTCGATTTGAGCATAGCCAAACTCGCCTTCGCCAACGCCTTGAATCACTTTACCGCCAAGTTGTTCTGACATGGTTTGCATGCCATAACAAATGCCTAACACTGGCACGCCAGCATTAAATACGTATTCAGGTGCACGTGGTGAATTATCAGCGGTTACGCTTTCAGGACCGCCGGCTAAAATAATGCCGTTCGGTGCAAATTCACGAATTTGAGCTTCGCTCACATCCCAAGCCCATAACTCACAATACACGCCAATTTCACGAATACGACGGGCAATAAGTTGAGTGTACTGAGAACCAAAATCGAGGATCAAAATCTTATGATCATGAATATTAATCATGGGTAACCTTTACAAATTGATTAAATGCCATGGCCAATACATTGGCCATAATGCGAGTAACAAAAGGGCGACAAACGTCGCCCTTGCCGTAATTATGAACGATAGTTTGGTGCTTCTTTGGTAATGGTCACGTCATGTACGTGTGACTCACCCATTCCAGCTGAAGTGACTCTTACAAACTGTGCTTTTTCATTTAAATCTTTAATGGTGGCACAACCGGTTAAGCCCATGCATGAGCGTAAACCGCCCATGTGCTGGTGAATAATTTCTTTCAACTTACCTTTGTAAGGTACGCGACCTTCAACGCCTTCAGGCACTAATTTGTCTGCGGCGTTGTCACTTTGGAAATAACGATCTGATGAACCTTGAGTTTGGCCCATTGCGCCAAGAGAACCCATACCACGGTATGACTTATACGCACGGCCTTGATAAAGCTCAGTCTCACCAGGAGCTTCTTCAGTACCGGCAAACATTGAACCCGCCATAATGCATGATGCACCTGCGGCTAATGCTTTAGCTAAGTCACCAGAATAACGAATACCACCATCGGCAATCACAGGGATACCTAACGCTAATACCGCTTCAGCAGCATCAGACACGGCTGTAATTTGTGGTACACCTACGCCGGTAACAATACGAGTAGTACAGATTGAGCCAGGGCCGATCCCTACTTTAACCGCGTTAACACCGGCTTCAACTAACGCTAGCGCGCCAGAAGCCGTAGCAACGTTACCGCCAACAATTTGTAAATCTGGGTATTTAGCGCGGGTGTCACGAATGCGTTGTAATACACCTTCTGAGTGACCATGTGATGAGTCGATCAACAGTACGTCAACACCGGCTTTAACAAGGGCGTCAACACGCTCTTCGTTACCAGGACCAGCACCAACTGCGGCACCAACACGTAAACGACCTAACTCGTCTTTACAGGCGTTTGGCTTACGCTCAGCTTTTTCGAAATCTTTTACAGTGACAAGGCCTTTAAGTTTAAAATTATTGTCAACCACAAGGACTTTTTCAATACGATGAGAATGCATTAACTTTTGCACTTCATCTAACTTGGTGCCTTCGGTTACTGTCACAAGGCGATCTTTTGGCGTCATCATGTCGGCAACAGTTTTGCTCCAGTCGGTAACAAAACGTACGTCGCGGCCTGTAATAATACCCACAAGTTCGTGTGCATCATTCACCACAGGGTAACCAGCAAAACCATTTCGCTCAGTTAATTCACGTAGGTCAGTTAAACTTGTCGCGGGAGTGACGGTAACAGGGTCTTGAACAATCCCTGCTTCATAGCTTTTAACTTTGCGGACTTCTTCGGCTTGTTGCTCAATACTCATGTTTTTATGAATAAAACCTAAACCGCCTTCTTGCGCCATTGCAATTGCAAGACGAGACTCGGTTACTGTATCCATAGCAGCAGACACTAATGGGATATTCAGTTCGATTTTAGTCGTTAAACGGGTTTTGAGAACAGCGGTATTAGGGAGTACGGTCGAGTGGGCAGGAACCAACAACACATCATCAAAGGTTAGTGCATCTTTCAGTAAACGTAGCATGGCAACATCTCCCTAGTAAGTAGGATTTGAGGTGAAATATTGCGGCGAGATTATACCTTGCATATTGCAGTTGGTAAATGGAAAATAGATTTTTATTACCGTTAGAATGAGAACATTCATGAGTGCCACAAAAAACAATGTTTACACCGTTTCGCAATTAAACGGCGAAGTGAGGCATATTCTTGAAGGTCAAATAGGTAAAATCTGGTTAAATGGTGAAATTTCAAACTTTTCCTCGCCAAGTTCTGGCCATTGGTATCTCACTTTAAAAGACAGCCAATCACAAATTCGCTGTGCGATGTTTAAAGGCCGTAATCAATCGGTACGCTTTAAACCTGTCAATGGTCAACAAGTCTTAGTTAAAGGCGCTATCAGCGTTTACGAGCCTCGTGGCGACTATCAATTGCTACTCGAGTCAATGTTACCTGCTGGCGACGGCTTGTTAGCACAAGAATTTGAAGCATTAAAGCTTAAATTAGCTGCAGAAGGTTTATTTGCCACAGAAACAAAGCGCCCTATTCCAAGCAATATTCAACGCATTGGCGTGATTACCTCTGCCACTGGCGCAGCGCTTCGAGACATATTGCACGTATTAGCCAGACGCGACCCATCTATCGAAGTGATTGTTTATCCAACCCAAGTGCAAGGTGCAGCCGCGAGCCAATTAATTTGCCAAGCCATTGCTACGGCAAACCAACGTCTTGAAGTGGATGTATTACTACTGACTCGTGGCGGCGGCTCGTTAGAAGATTTATGGTGTTTTAACAGTGAGCACCTAGCTCATGCAATTTACAATAGTGCCCTACCGGTAATTAGTGCTGTCGGCCATGAAATAGACACCACTATAAGCGATTATGTTGCCGATGTGCGTGCACCGACGCCATCAGCTGGCGCCGAGCTATTGTCTAAAGACAAAGGTAACAAAGCTGAAAAGCTGATATTACTGTTAGCCCGATTACAACAAAGCATGAAGCATTATCAGTTGCAACAAAATGGTCGCTTAACCCAATTAACCCACCAGCTTCAACGCCATGAGCCACAGCGAAAACTGCAACAATTTGAACAGCGCTTTGATGAAATGCAGATGCGCTTAGAGCATGCCTTACAACACAAACTCAGCCGTTTAACGTTGCGCCACCAGCAACTGAACAATCGCTTACAACAGCGATCGCCAGTCAACACCTTAACGCTTGAAACACAACGCTTGCAGTACCTCACGGAGCGATTTAACGACGCCAGCACCGACTACTTTAAGCAAGCCTCATTGCGCGTAGCTCAAGCAGCCCATAAGCTTGATACTGTTAGCCCACTGGCCACATTGAGCCGAGGCTATTCAATCACTAGCTCAAACAAACAGGTTGTCGAAAATGCCGAACTATTGAATAAAGGTGATGTGATTCATACTCGATTAAAACAAGGAAGTGTCACTTCGACTGTGACCAAAATATCGTTAAAATAATCCGCTATACAAGGCCAAGGAAAATATGCATTCGCTAAAGGAACTAGCTTGAAGAAAATTAATTACCGTAAATACAAAAATGCTGAACTGTTACATGCTCGATATCGGATTAATCAACAAGTATTTCCTGGAAGATATCAGCAATTATGTGATGAAATAGCTCGCCGCAAACAAAATGGCCAACTCAAAGTTGAAAAAAGTAGCGTGATCGATCATGTCAGCTTCTGGGATCATCGAGAGCTGATTATCGAGTTTACTCAAACCCACAAAATATTGCGCATCACTTTTCTGGTGCTGTATGTATTATCCAATATCATTGCTTTTACGTTTATTGCATCAAAGTATTGGGTAACCGACTTCAGTAAACTTCATCAATACACTGCTGTGCTCGATCAAGCAACATGTCGTAAAGATACAGTGGAAGATGAGGAGACAGGTAAAATTGATGAGTATTATGATGTCGTGGTTTCAATTTATCCTGAAATATTTTTAGCCCCAAACTTACCCGCCTCAACATGCAATAAGATTGCCGCAACATTAACGCCTGGCTCACAAATATCGATTTGGCATCAAGATGGACTTATTCATCTGCTGGTATTGGATCAAAGCACATTACTCAGTTATCGAGACATGAAATCAAAAATACGGGATTTCAATAGCCGTGGGTATTTATTCTTTTTATTCAGCTTATTTGGGATAGCTTTGATTTTCTTTAAATCGCTCTACAATGCGGTTTACCCTGGTACATATAAGAAATATTAGCTTCAACATTTTTATTTCTTTCAGAAAAAACTTTAACTGCGATAAATAGATAACAAAAAAGCCATCTTTCGATGGCTTTCATTTAAGTCGTAAATTAACTTACTCATTCGTTACTCAACGATGTGAGAAAGTTACTTACCAATCGGTGTTAATACAATTTCAACACGACGATTCTGCGCACGGCCATCGGCAGTATTATTGCTCGCAATAGGGCTTTCTTCGCCCATACCGGTTGATGACACGCGTGAACCATTTACGTTTTGGCTCGTGATGTATTGAGCCACTTCACTGGCTCGCACTTGCGATAAGCGTAAGTTGTAAGAGTCAGAGCCTGAGCTGTCGGTATAACCAATCACGTTTAAGCGCGTGTCGTCATATTCTTTTGCCACAAGTACTACGCTGTTTAATACTGACTTAGCGCGTTCACTTAACACCGTTTGATCAACGGCAAATGTCACTTCGTTTGGCATGTTAAGGATAATGTTATCACCACTACGAGTCACGCTGACGCCAGTAGACTGTAACTGCTTACGCAATTTCGCTTCTTGTACGTCCATGTAATAACCAATACCACCGCCTACAGCAGCACCCGATGCAGCACCAATCAGTGCGCCTTTACCGCGATCTTTTTTGCTTGCAGAGGCCACACCAATGGCAGCGCCGCCAATAGCACCAATAATTGCGCCATTCGTTGCTTTAGCATTTTCAGACTCGCCGGTGTAAGGGTTAGGTAATTGACAACCTGACAGCAACAATGCTGTACCCACTAAAGAACTGCATAACAACGATGTGTTTAACTTAACTAACATACTCTCTCCTAAAGACCTTGCCCGGGGAAAAGATGAGATAAAAGGTTATCCCAAGCAAAGGTTGACGACTCATTTTTGATAATAATAAAAACTCTTGATGAAAACGAAAGATTGATGAAAACGAAAAATGGCTACATCATAAAGTTCAAGTTTACCTGATGCACAACCAATCATTACGTTATTTTTTGTTCATAAAACTGCGACGGAACCAGGCAAAAGCGCCGAGCAAGCTAAAACTTAACCATGACAATGCGCCAGCATGAACCTCTTCGGTATAGACTTCTTCAACATACACCGCATCTCTGTCGCTACTTTCAAGTGGCAGGGCATACAATGCATCCACATCATCACTGCTAATCGTGGCAACAGGGTCGGCATAACCGAGCTCATAAAGATCGATTAACACGTCATAATGATCGGTTTGATAACCGTTCGCTAACGTCGTTAGCACTTCGTAATCGTCAAAGCTTGAATCGGCATTAAGGGTGAATACGTCAGTTGAGTAATAATGGATCCAAGGGCCACCATTTTGACTTAAATATAATTCTGCAAATACATCAGCTTGCACATCACCACCACTGCTGTTGATATCGGCATCAAAGGTCACGCTAAAGGTCTGATAAAAACCGTCGTAATCGTAATCTTCAAATAATCGCGACTGTGCGCCATAAAATGAAAAGTCATAATAAATCACCTGGTTTTGCTGAGCCAAGGCACGTTGCTGCTGACTGGCTTTAGTCGCTGCGGCTTTTTGATGTACCGCCATACGTTGTTCGCGGGTGACTTTAAGGCTGGTTTGCGCATTACCCGTTAATAACGTGGCTTGTTGATGTAGCTGCGCCACTCGTGTTTCTGCATTATTGTCAGTAGTGGCCGGAATCTCTAATTGCCTTGCCTGGCTTATCGCACCGCTCACTTGTTTTGTACTTATTTGGGCCGCTGGCACTTCAGCACTGTATACGCTGGCAGAACTCAATCCTAAGGCACATGCAACACATAAGCTTAATCCTAATTTAACCGTATTAAACGATGATGTAGTGTTGTTTATGTTATTTGAATGCTGGTTCATGGTGATTCCTCACAACCTTAAATGTTGCGGTCATTAAAACCCACCCAAAATGAACACAACCTGAACATTAGCAAATAGTTATCGCCATCTCGATATTCTGAGTGTCATTCAGTTAGTGTTCATCTGCATATCGGTATACTTGCCCAACAACACGTATTAACATCAACTGCTAGCGCAATTTTTTAAGTAGATGTTTCTATATAGAAAAGGATCTTTTACACTAAGAACAATGAGGTAAATAGGATTAACACTATGCAGCGTATGTTCAAGCTCAAGGCCATTCTTTTAGGCTTAATGTTAGTGATTTCATCACCCAGCTTTGCTGGCGCTTCGCTTGTTTTATCATTAAATTCTGCCGCCCCCTTTGCACTTGTACCTGGCCCTAAAGATAACCGTCAAGGCAATAACCTTGTGGTCAACAGTGCACAGCAAGCCATAAAAATTGCTAAGCGCAGCTATTCAGGCAAGGTGTTAAAAGTACAATCTAGCAGTGTAAATGGTCATCCTGGTTATCGCGTGAAACTCCTCACCAACGATGGCGTCATCTTTTATGTGTCTGTCGACGCCACGAATGGTTCAGTATCAAGGAACTAACTCATGAGATTATTACTGGTCGAAGATGACTTAGCCCTGCAAGCTAACATTAAGCAATACCTTATTGAGGCGCAGTACACGGTCGATGTCGCCTCAGATGGCGAAGAAGGATTATTCCAGGCCCAGGAATACCAGTACGATGTGGCGATTATTGATGTCGGATTACCCAAACTCGATGGACTGTCGCTCATTAGCCAATTGCGCGAGCAAAATATCAGTTACCCCATTATCATTTTAACTGCCCGTGATAGCTGGCAAGACAAAGTGATTGGCCTTGATGCCGGTGCGGATGACTATTTAAGTAAGCCGTTTCAGCTTGAAGAGTTAGTCGCAAGAATTAATGCTTTGATCCGCCGCTCAGCCGGTAAAGCCAGCCCTGTCATTCAAAATGGGCCTTTTAGTATTAATACTCGCAGCCTTGAAATTAAAATGCATCAGCAGGTGGTTAATTTAAGTGGTTCGGAATACAAGTTATTTGAATACCTTATGCTGCACCCTGGTTCGGTACATTCTAAAAGCAGTTTGATTGAACATATTTACGATCAAGATTTTGATCTCGACTCTAACGTTATTGAAGTGTTTATTCGTCGCTTGCGTAAAAAGCTCGACCCAGACAATCAATACCAGCTTATCGAAACACTGCGCGGCCAGGGTTATCGTTTACGCCAATTAGGGCAACATGAATAAGTTATTGGGCTCACTTAAAGTTCGCATTGTGGTCAGTGCATTACTGCTTATTTTAGTATTGCTGCCCATTATTGGCATTACCGTTAACAACGCCTTTGAAACCCAAATTAACGTGGCGGCAAAAAACCAGTTAAAAGCCTATGTTTATTCCGTATTAGCCATGGCCGAAGTGGAAAATGATGAATTACTTATGCCTGAGCACCTGCTCGAAAACCAATTCAATGTCATTGGCTCTGGTCTCTATGCACTGATCACCACCAAAGACAATCAATTACTGTGGACCTCAAATTCGTTTTTAGGCTTAAATACCCCCATTAACTTACCAAAGCCTGCAACGGGTCGAAACAGTTACGCCAGCATTCTCATTAACGATAAACCGCAATTGATCTACAGTTTCAGTGTCAGCTTTGCCACCAGCGAACAACCATTTACCATGACGCTGCACATCATTAAAAACCAACAAGAATACCAACAACAAATTAGCCAGTTTTCAAAAACATTGTGGACCTGGTTATTGATATTAATGGCGCTGTTATTTAGCGTGCAATTAAGTTGGTTATTATGGACCCTCAAACCCTTAGGCCAATTCAGTCAAGAACTCAGTGCAGTGGAACAAGGTAAGTCGATGCAGCTGAGTACTCAATATCCCATTGAACTGCAAAAAGTAGCAAAACAGCTCAATACCTTATTGCAAACAGAACAAAATCAGCGAAAACGTTACCGTAACGCCCTGGCCGATTTAGCCCACAGTTTAAAAACGCCTCTCGCCGTAATGCAAACTCAGGCGAATTTAAATGACGCTTCGCTAGAGCAAATTAATCGTATTAATCAAATTGTGGCGTATCAGTTAAAGCGAGCGCAAAGTGCTGCGGGAACGGGCTGGCATCTTGGGGTGAGTGTTGATGATATTGCCACTCGTTTGGTGCGTACCTTAAGTAAAATATACCAACATCAAGCGTTGAGCATTGATTATCAAGGTGATGCTGAAGCCCGCTTTAAAGGTGATGAGTCTGACTTAACTGAAATGCTCGGAAACGTATTAGACAATGCCTGCAAAGCAGCCAATAGCCATGTGTTATTGAGCGTTAAGCAATTAGCCAACAGCTTACTGATCAGTATTGAAGATGATGGTGCTGGAGTGCCTAAAGACAAGCAACAGCAAATATTTGAACGTGGTATGCGCGCCGACACTTACGAACAAGGTCACGGCATCGGCCTCGCTATTGTGCGCGACTTAGTTGACAGCTACCACGGCACATTAACGGTAGCTGAGTCGACGTCTTTAGGCGGTGCCAAATTTGAGTTCGAGTTTACCCATTAATAAAGTGCTGCAGCCTAGATAAAAATCATCGCACTCTTTTATTCCCTTTAGTTAACTTTCAGCTTATGTTCATCTTCAGCTCGCTATGATGAACATAACAGTCATCAATGACACTGGAGATAACATGAAAAAAGCCATTCAAACACCCGCTAAAGCGCTACTGGCGTTAGCTTTGGTTTGTATGCCATTAGCGAGTGTGCAAGCCGCGCAGCCAACTGAATCATATTCATACAATGCAGCTGATGATGTGGTGAGTGACGCTGAACTTGCGCAAATGCTCGCGCCTATTGCGCTATATCCAGACAGTTTACTCACCCATATTTTGATTGCCTCAACCTACCCGCTTGAGATTGTGCAAGCTAAGCGCTGGTTAGCCAATCAAGGTAATCGCGACACCAATCAAATTATGGCCGAAGTCGAGTCTCAAGATTGGGACCCAAGCGTTAAAGCGTTAGTGGCTTTTCCTAATGTACTCGAGCGTTTAAATAATGATTTGGTTTGGACGCAAAACCTTGGCGATGCCTTTTTACAAGACGAAGGCCGAATGCTCGATACCATCCAAGCATTAAGACAACAAGCAGATGAAGCCAATAACCTGGCAGATCTTGAACAGGTAAAGGTATCGCGTGTTGAACGCCGCATTATTATTGAGTCTGTGCGTCCTGAAATTGTCTATGTACCGTATTACGACAGCCGTATTGTGTATGGCAATTGGCGCTGGAACCGTTACCCACCGGTATATTGGCATGCGCCAGCCTACGTCAACTATCGCCCTAACCATCATGCCATTTTTTGGGACAGCGGTGTACGCATTAGCTTTAACTTTTTCTTCAGTGGTTTCCATTGGCATGACCGCCGTGTAATAGCCGTACCAGTACATAAAAACTACCGTTACTACACACCACGTAGAATAAGCTACAGCCATGGCGCACAACATTGGCAGCACAAACCTAAGCACCGTAAAGGTGTGGCTTATCGCAGCCAGGTGATCAGCAAACGCTATAACGGTCACTATGAAAAACGAAATAAGCCAGTGAGTTACTCGCACGAGCCAAAGCGTCAACTCGCTAATGAGCCGCGCCGTGTTACGTCGCGAAATGATTCAATTAAGGTGAGCGAGCAACGTAAGCACATTAACCAAAATGTGAAGCAAGACAAACGTAATGAGCACACTCGCGTGAAAAATGTGAGCCGTAATGAAGCTGCTGAACATAGAAGTACGCAGCTAAAACGTGAACTTAGCCAGCAACGTCAACCTACATCGCAGGTAAAATCGTTTGAACGTAAAAGTGAGCCAATGAAATCAACTTACAGCCGCGACAGAGAACCGGTGAGCCGCCAACGTGACGTAGTCAATACCAAGGCCAGAAATGAAGTTAAACCTGTGGCTAATGCTATTAACCAACCACGTGCTCAGCAAGTACAACAAGCACAGCGTAATGCTCGCGTTGAGCCTGTTCGTGAGCAGCGAACGCAAGCCGTGCAACAAGCGTCGCGAGCAATGAGTCAACAACGTGACAACTCAGCACGCCAATCGAGTCATTCACGAGACATTAAACCATCACGAGAAAGACAGTAATAAAACGAAAAAGATGAGTTGCTATAGGGCGCTCATCTTTTTTGTATTCAATGTTTCAATGACATTCAAAATGTAGGCTACACGATAATACTGACCTTGAGCCCGTGTGGCTCAACTTGAGTAAAATGTAACTCGCCGTGATGTAAACTAATAATATGCTGGCAAATGGATAAGCCAAGCCCTGCTCCTTGCGAGGTATTTTCATCCACGCGATAAAAGCGGTTTTTCGCTAAGCTGATTTCATCACTAGACATGCCACGTCCTTGATCGATTACCTCTATCAACGTTTGCACACCATGTGGAGTCGCTCGAATCGTAATTAACGACTCTACTGGGCTGTATTTACAAGCGTTCTCAATAATATTTTTTAATACTAATTCAAGATAAAATGGGTCTGCGTTAATGGTCATTCCGGCGGGAATATCAATATGCCATTCATAATCAGCTATGACATGTAATAACTGATTGACCACATTATCAATACTATTTTGCAGGTTACAGTCTGAACGATTAAGCGCTTCAATGGCATCAACTCGCGATAACAGCAGCAACTGCTCAACCGTATGATTTATCCTATTAACCCCTTCACCAATGGCATCAATGTAAGGCAATGTCATTTGCTGAACGTCTTGATGCTGAGCTGACAACACATCATTTAAGCCATCGCTGTGTAACTTAATAATCGCTAATGGGGTTTTGAGCTCGTGAGCGGCATCGGCACTAAATCGACGCTCACGCACTATGGTATCGGCAATACGCAACAAATAACTGTTAAGCGCTTTTTGCACAGACGCTAACTCCGTTGGTAATGTGAAGTTAATTGGCGTGAGATCTTGAGCAGGTCGCTTATCTAAATGACGCTCTAATAACTTAAGCGGTTTAAACAGAAAATAAATAAACAACAACATAAAAAACATCATTATTGGAGTGATAATCAATGGGGTTCGCCAGGTATTACTCACAATTAACGACACTAATTCCTGGCGCACATCATGCCGTTGTGCCGTAACAATCCACACTTGATGAGCCGCTGAAAAATAGCTATACACATGCCATAAATTGCCATTGATGTTGCGCGTATCATAACCTTGAGTGAACTGGGTTAACGTTTGCTCACCAGAACTGTCTGAATAGGCGAGTAATTGCCCGGTAGTCGACAAGAGTTGAAAAGACAATTTGTGTTCATAAGATAGGGATATCGGGTTGGCTTGTTCAGCAAAGGTTTCGATATTGGAATCATCAACATGAAATAATATAGGTCGTGTCACCAACTGGGTAAGCTGTTTTTCCGTGAGTTGATTAACATAAAACTGCTCAAGCATTTTTGCCGTTTGCACCATTTGCGCATCAAATAGCTCTTCAACTTCATGCATGGCATCGCGAGAACTTAATACACTCGAAAACGTTACTGTAAGTACAATGCCAAGTAGCATTAACACGCTGAATAATAATCGTAATGAGAACATAACATCCTTTAAAAATAGTCACGAAGGTTGACTAGTCACTTATGCACAATCGATAGTCGATAGTCGATAGTCGATAGTCGATAGTCGATAGTCGATAGTCGATAGTCGATAGTCGATAGTCGATAGTCGATAGTCGATAGTCGATAGTCGATAGTCGATAGCACCACCCTAAAGCGTCTCAGTCAAGATGTAGCCGATGCCCCGTACCGTTTTAATTAATTCAGTGGCCATTTTTTTCCGTAAATGATGTATGTGCACCTCAATCGAATTACTGCCGACCTCGTCCCAACCATAAGTTAATTGTTCGAGTTGACTGCGGGTTAATACACGCCCGGCTGATTGAGCAAACTCAAGTATTAACTGATACTCACGGCGTGACAATGACACTAATTCACCCCGAAAATGCACTTCACAACGAGTAAAATCTATGTCGAGTGCGCCGTAGCTAAATTGGTTATTGTCTAAACCATGTTGGCGCCGAATAATGGCTCGTAGTCGCGCAATTAATTCTCTAACATCAAAAGGTTTACTGAGGTAATCATCTGCACCAATATCTAAACAAGCCAAGCGAGTGTCAAAGTCAGTATTCGCTGTGAGCACGATAATCGGTAAAGAGACACCACTTCGGCGCCATTGTTTTAACAACTCGGCACCATCACCATCGGGTAAGCCTAAATCAAGAATAATCGCGCTAAAATCTTCGTTGTTGAGTGCAGCTTGCGCTTGCTTAAACGATGATAAATGATCAACTTGAATGCCTTCCTTAGCCAAACTCATTACCACGCCTTGGGCGAGTAATTTATTATCTTCAATCAGTAATACACGCATATTTTTTACCCTCTAAACACCTTAAAGTCGACACCTTGCTGTTGTAAAAAGGCTTCAGCCTCTGATCCTTTTAACATCGCCATGGTGGCTAACATTCCCGCCATCACACAATTAGGTGCAAGCACGGTGACAGACAAAGGCGCCTGCTCAATAGGATAACCCGTTGTGGGATTAATAATGTGGCCATAACGTTTTCCATCCACCTCAATATAACGGCGAGTCGTACCGCTGGTAGCTAGCGCACCTTGACGAATGGTTAAGAGTGCTGCGGCATTATCTAATTTTTGCGGGTTTTCAATTCCCACCTGCCAGCCATCGCTTTTGGTGATCGGACAGGCAATATCACCGCCAAAATTAACCAGCACTGAATAATTAGGCCAGCGCTGAGCAATCATTTGAGCCGCTTTGTCTACCGCATACTCTTTACCGATACCACCAAAATCGATACTCATCCCGACTGGCATATGAATATGGGTTTGCGTGATAGTGATATTGTTTAAGCCGACATGTTGTAAGGTTTGCTTAATATCATGTTGATGAGGGATTTTTTGCTGGCCATCAAAACGCCACAACACCATAAGTGGGCACGCACTGATATCAAATGCACCGTCACTCAATTGATAACATTGCTGGGCAAAATGCAATAAATGCAAGGTCTCTGCATCAACGGGGATCTCAGTACCGTGAGCATGATTTATCTGCCAAATGAGATTGTCTTCAATAAAACGGCTGAACTTTTGCTCAATCCGTTTAGCTTCCTGGTAAGCCATCTGTAGCATTTGCATGGCTACGCGCTCATCATTAACGGCCATCAGCACTTCACAAGGACTTGCCATTGCCTTAAATGAGCCTAAAAAACCCCATTTACGCGGCTGTAAGCTGATGTCACTGACTGTGTTAGTTTCAGAACGTGATAAATTGGCTGGCATAGCACTCTCTGTTGGCTGCATAACACTATCTTAATACCAATAGCCAGTAATTGATAATAGATTCAGTATCTTGAATATACTTCTATCTTAGATTGCCGTTACCAGTAAACAATGCCTTGCCTAAACACGTGTTAATTGTTGTTGAAATCGAGCATCTTCAAGTTGATTGGTTATAGACTTGACCATTATCACTCTTGCAATAATGGCCAAGTCTGTCAGCTTTGAGTTAAAGCATACTTAAAATGAATAACTCACTTGAGCAACAATCGCTTTTACTGATGGGAACAAATCATAGTTTTGTAACTGCCCCGGAATTTCAGTGCCGTTGTTTTCAGGATTTTGCTGATAATACTCAAGACGATAAGTCATCTCATGACCGCCAGATAAACGCTGCCCAAACTTAAGCCCAATGGTATAAGCTGTCATATCGCCAATGCGATAATCGGCGCTGGCATAGTCTGGTAGGGTATCGCCCATCATTAAGAAAGGTTGATAAAACTCAGCCGCTTGTTGTTGGTAATAACGTAAGTGTAACTGCCCATAAAAACTCGGACTAAAGTAATAGCGATAATGCGTTTCCAAGGTGTGCGAGGTAATGTCCCAATCATCGGTACTATAGCGATAAGAAAAATCAACCACGCCAGAATCTAATGCACCTTTTGTCATCACATACACGCTGTGCTTTAAACGTGAATCAGGTCTATTCTCGTAGCGATACCCTTGAGTAATCCCATTGCTATCGACTTCACTCAAAATTTTATACGGGTCGTTCATATAGCCAGACACACTAGACAGGCCATAGTTTGCTTGCATTAACCAATTGCGATTAAGAATTTGAGTGACACCCAACATGACATCCGATGTTTGCTTGGTATCATCGCCACTTAAACGAGTTTGATCAAACGCCGCTTGGTACTCTGCGTCACTGTTGTAGTTAGCCCGATAAACCATCTCACTAAAGGCAACAGGGCGGCCTCCTACAGGATCGACCACATCTTGTGTAAAAGCACCCGATAACGCCAGGGTGGTATTGTTTTTATTAAAGCTACGTTCAAGGCCAGCGTTTAATCCCATTGACAAGTAGTCAAACTCTTTTGAGCCATATACGCCGACGTTACCAGTCCAATCTTGATTAAACACTTCTTGCCAGTTAGCACTTAACTGCACTCGCGTATCGTGGAAAGTATCATCAAGTGGAGTATCACCTGCGCCAACGGTGTACTCGCCTTTACCAGATGGACGTGTAAACGTTTGGCTTTCACCTTGAGCCACAGCGCCCGATGCAGATGAGCCCGTTAAACTGTCGACTACCACTTTCATGTCTAGTAACGAGGTGTCACCAAACGCTTTTTGCACATTACCAATGGCCTCTACAGCTTGTACACGCTCTTGCTCGCCGTAATACATAATGGCAGCATCCACTTTCCAGTCATCATTAGCTGGTACAGTTTCGGCTGCATTGGCTTGGCCAATTAAACTACAACTTGCAATGGCTAAGGCGCTGGCAATGCTCTGTTTTGATGTTAGTTGCATCCACAACCTCCGCCCGCCAATGAACGACCACCGCTGGTACCTTCTTTACTGAAATAAATATGATCATCTAAAGATAAATCAAGTTTCTCGCTGTTTAATGCCATGTCTTTACGGGCAAATTGATCTTTTTCCCAAGGTTGAACACCTAAACTTGAGCATCCCACAAGACTGCTGGCAATGGCTAACGCCACGACCGTTTTGCAAAAGGGTTTAAACACGTTAGTCATGAGTTTACTCCTGTAATAATGTTTGGATTTCTTGCTCGTAGGCAGAAATGTTCTCTTCAAAAAAGCCCATATGCGTTTGCACTAATTCGCCTTGGCGATTAAACAAAAAGCTGCTGGGCATTCCTTGTAAATCAAATGCTTTGGCAACATCACCTTCAGGATTAAACGTCAGATTAAATGTGGCAGGTATTTTAGATAAAAACTCATGAGCTAATGCAGTGTCAACATCAAGGTTAATGGCCACAACCTCTAATCCCTGTTGCTGATATTTAGCTTGCATGGCATTCATCCAGGGGAATGACTTACGACACGGCCCACACCATGACGCCCAAAAATCGACGTATACCACTTTACCTGCATATTGCTGTAGGCTGACAGGTTTAGCTTTAGCATCTAACACAGTGTGATCTAATGAAGGAGCTGCAATTACCGCGGTACTGATACCAAGTGCAAGGCTCAGTAAAGTCGCGGTGATGTTTGAGGAGAGTGAAAATAACTTCTTTGGCATTATATTTTCGCCTAATGACTAGATGAATAACACACTAGATGACCAATCTTAAGGTTTACTTAAGCAATAAACTGCACTCACAAAAATAGCTCAAGACATTGTGTCGTGAGCTATTTAACCTCTCTAACCCTATTGTTGTAATCACCATGTTGGTCTTCTGCCATTTTGATTGTTTGTCACCACTTCAATCAGGCACATCGATGCAGCAATGGGAGAAGCAATGGGAGCAGACCATCACATCAGATTGATTAACCACCAATCATTTTAGAGACTAAACCTTTATCATGACTGGCTTCTGCCAGCAAAATACCTGCTAAATGCAAACTGATAAATGGGATAAAATACCACAATGCGAGTTTATGAATAGTTTCGACTTGTTGCTCTATGGCCTCTGGACCAAATTCAAGTAATAACCCAGTGCTCACTGACATGGCGACGCCGGCATAAAATAACCAATACACCCATGCTTGAAATTTTTGCTTCGTGGTCGCCTGAGCACTGAATGCCGATGGATAATGCAGGCCAAATTTAGCCATGTATGCAAAACGAGCAACAACAAATACGCTTACCGCATAGCCAAAGTAAATATGCCATTTAAACATCACACCACGGATCCCTTTTGCAATGCTAACGGCTTGCTTGTCGGTGATCAGCACATCAATTTTGGCTAAGCCCTGTGTAATCACCGCCGCCATATGATTTTTCTCCATCCACCCTAAGCGTAACAACACAGTGAGTAACATCACCATCATGGTCAAGGCTAATCCCCAATGCAACAGACGATGGAGTAACGGGAAATGAACTTGAGTACGCATATAAACCTCGATAGATTAAGATAACAACGCCATTATTACGTTATAACCTTAACAATCACTTACGGTTTATGGTTTTATACCAATTCTATTAAGTGCAATAAGATCTAATTGTGAGCGCAGCATAAAACGATTTATAAATAGGACTTTCTCATGACTGAGTTTTTTAAACGAACCCAAACGCTTGCATTATTCATTGCCGGCTTGGGTACCTCTTTGGGAGGGTTATATACATTAGCGCCGCAGTGGGCTTTAGCGCAGCTAAACCAATTACCGTATATTGTTAGCGACACGATATTTATCCAGCATTGGGGCTTTTTAGTATTGATGATGGGGTGCAGCTTTTTTATTGCGATATTTCGTAATCACTGGATTATCCCAGTGTTTTGGGTGGCGTTAATTGAAAAACTATTTTTTGTCAGTTTAGTTATAGGTTATTCAAGCCAACCTTTTACTAATGGCTTTTGGTTATCCATGGCAATGGACAGTGTTATCTGCCTGTATATTGCCGGCTACCTATTGAGCTGTAGACAATCGAAAACGAATACTCTCAAATAGCATCTACAGGTTCTTCACGGTCACATTTTTTACAGCTAAGCAGCATACCTAAATGTTGCTGACGGCCAAGATCGGTAGTGACCCATTCGCGGACAGTCCAGGGTGGGTCATGGCGCACATGTTGAAAATGGCCACATACTAACTGCGCAACCCAATGACACTCTTCATCTTGGTGATAACCCACTATTTGCTGCTGCATATACCTCTACCTTACGCTTTTAATATTTCAGCCACAAAAAAGCCTGAACAAGTCAGGCTTTTGTTATCTGTTAACGTTATTTTTTACGGTCACGAATATGTGTCATTGCACGCTTACGACGACGCTCTTGTCCTAAGGTTAACTTTTCAGTTCTGCCTTCAAACGGGTTAGAACCTTCATGGAAACGTAATTGGATTGGCGTACCAACCACTTTTAATGAACGACGGAAATAGTTCATCATATAACGCTTGTACGAGTCAGGCAGCTTGCTGACCTGGTTACCGTGTACCACAACAATCGGTGGGTTATAACCACCAGCGTGAGCATATTTCAGTTTAACACGACGACCATTAACCAATGGTGGCTGGTGATCATCTTGCGACATTTGCATAATACGCGTCAACATTGAAGTACTTACGCGGCGCGTGGCACTGTCGTAGGCTTCTTCGATTGACTCATACAAATGGCCAACACCGGTACCGTGTAATGCAGAAATAAAGTGAATACGGGCAAAATCGATAAAGCCTAAGCGGCGATCTAATTCACTTTTAACGCGATCTTTAATCTTTTGATCAATACCGTCCCACTTGTTTATCGCAATAACCAAAGCGCGACCCGCGTTTAAGGTAAAGCCTAATAAACCCAGATCTTGTTCTGCAATCCCTTCACGGGCATCGATAACTAATAGTACAACGTTAGCATCTTCAACCGCTTTCAAGGTTTTAATCACCGAGAACTTCTCGATAACTTCATGTACTTTGCTGCGACGACGAACACCAGCTGTATCAATCAATACGTATTCACGACCTTCACGCGACATAGGAATGTAAATACTGTCACGCGTGGTGCCTGGCTCGTCATAAACCACAACACGTTCTTCACCTAAAATACGGTTAATTAGCGTTGACTTACCCACGTTAGGCTTACCAATAATAGCAAGCTTAATCGGTAAATTCTGAAGACGAGTTTGCTCTGCTTCAGCTTCTTCTTCAGTATATTCACGCTCTACTTGCTCGCCTTCTTCGTCTAATTCACGAACAATGCCCATAGCCTCTGCATAAGGTGTTAGTGCGTAATCAATCATGTTGGTCACACCACGGCCTTGCGCAGCAGCCATTTGGTAGACTTCGCCTAGACCTAGAGACCAAAACTCAGCACAAGCAGAATCAGCATCAATACCATCAACTTTATTGGCAACAACAAAGGTCACTTTATCGCGACTACGTAAATGCTGAGCAATCGCTAAATCAGCAGCTGTCATACCAGCGCGCGCGTCTGTCATAAATAATACGACATCCGCTTCTTCAATCGCCGCTAATGACTGTTCAGCCATTTTTGTTTCGATCCCTTCTTCGGAGCCATCAATACCGCCGGTATCAACAACGATAAACTCGTACCCAGCTAAGAAAGCACGGCCGTATTTACGGTCACGTGTTAAGCCAGGAAAATCCGCTACTAACGCATCACGAGTACGTGTAAGACGATTAAATAATGTCGATTTACCGACGTTTGGTCGCCCCACAAGGGCCACTACAGGGATCATGATTTTGCCTCTAAAAAAACTTTTCAATAAAAAGCCCCCGGAACACTTCCAGGGGCTCTAGTGAAGACATTATACCTTAATTAATACTGAAATGGTCCTAGGACTTATTCAGCACTCGCGTCGGTATCTTCTTCAACTTTCATTTCTTGTTTGCTCAACGTGACAATGGCGACTTTTCCACTGCGACCTTGAACATAGATTTTGTCGTCAACCACTAGTGGCTGAGCGTATAAACCGTCGCTGTCGACTTGTATACGGCCGACTACATCACCACTGCTACGGTCGATGAAATGTAAATAGCCTTCTAAGTCGCCAACCACGATATAACCTTCAACAACCGCTGCTGCTGTTAATTCGCGATTTTTAAGCGTTGAATTGCTCCAAAGCTCTAAACCATTACGGCGATCAACTGAATAAATACGGCTATGGTCATCCACTAAATACAAGCTTAAACCAGCTTCAGCAAGTTCATTAAAGCTTGAGTATTTACGCGACCAAATAATACGGCCACTGCGTAATTCCATTGACACTAGGTTGCCGTTATAGCTAGCAACATATAAGTTTTCGCCAAGGATTAACGGAGTCATATCCACATCAGCCATACGAGTAAACTCGTTACCACCGCTTGGACTAAAAACCGGTTGTTCCCATGCGGCTTGGCCGTTATTTTTAACAACAACTGCCACTTTGCCGTCAGCTGTACCGACAAAGAATCCACCTGCTTCATAAGCTGCTGAAGAGGTACCACGTAATGTTAAGTTGGGTAGCTGACTTTCGTACGTCCAAAGCTTTTCACCCGTTTCAAGATTAAAACCTTCAAACGCGCCTTTAGCAGTATTTACCGCCACAACGTCTTCGGCCACCGTTGGCGCAGACAGTAATTCACCGTTAGCTTGGGCAGACCATAATACTTCGCCAGTGGCTTCATCTAACGCCACTAATAAACCGGTTTCGCCACCCACAAACACTTTTTTACGTGCAGCGGTTACACCCGCGGCTAAGCGAATACCGTTGGTTTTAGTTTTAAGCTTTTGCTCAAACTCATCGTTAAAGTTTTGCGTCCATAATTCTTCGCCAGTGACTTCATCAAAAGCAACAACAACGCCACTACGATCAGCAACAAATAATTTCCCATAACGGACGGTAGGACGAAGCTGCGAGTAATAATCGCCAACGCCGTTGCCTACACTGGTGTCCCAACTAATTTCTGGAAACACGGTTGCTTGAATATCAACTAATTCACTGACTGGCTCTTCTTCAACATCACTTGAAGAGCAAGCTGATAAAAAAGCAACACTTAGCCCAACGGCAAGCAGATTTCTACACCACGACTTCATTGGCTAAATTCCTTATGCCTTGTTTAGATTGTCTAGTTTCATTGTCAGCGCAGGACTGGCTAATGCGCCGCCATTATCTACCGCTGCTTGATAAGCTAACTTGGCTTTATCCAAATCACCTTGACGCACTAAAAAGTCGCCTTTTAATTCTTCACGCTGTGAAGCAAACGCTTCATCGGTCACTTGCTCAAGCGTGGCTAATGCCACACCTAAGTTATTTTGTTCAGCTTGTACACGTGCTAAACGGATGGTTGCGACCATACCTAAGCCTGAGCCTGGTTGCGCTGCAATCACTTTAGTGAATGCCGTTTCCGCTTTAGCTAAATCGCCCGCGTCAACCGCTGCTTTGGCAACCATTAATTCAAGCAGTGCTTGATAACCCGCTTGGTCATGCTCAGCAGTAAACGCTTCTGCTTGAGTTAAAAACGCAGCAGGATTAGTTGATTGCTCAGCAATAGCTTGAAACGTCTCAGAAGCTTGCTCTGCTGACTCGACTTTCATGTCTGAATAAGTGTTCCAACCATATAGGCCGCCAAGGCCTACCACAGCACCTACTGCAATTGAGGTACCGTAATCTTTCCAGAACTGCTTGATAGCATCTACTTGTTGTTCTTCTGTGCTATAAATTTCCATGTGCACTTCCCCTTTTAAATCAGTTCTGCAATTTTAGTTACCAGTTCATCACGGGCGACTAATTGTTGTTCGTTGTTGTTTCGTAATGGTTTAATAGCAACCTGATTATTGGCAATTTCGTTTTCGCCAATAATTAACGCATATTGAGCACCGCTTTTATCTGCGCGCTTCATCTGCTTTTTAAAGTTGCCACCACCGCAATGACTCATGACTTTAAGCGTTGGTAACTGTTGACGCAACTCTGCAGCAACTTTAATTGCTTCAACTAAGCAATTGTCGCCCATCGCTGTGACATATACATCAACTTCAGCTGCAATATCATTGGTTAGTTCAAGAGTTTCAAGCAGCAATACAATGCGCTCTAATCCCATAGCAAAACCCACTGCTGGCGTATCTTTACCGCCAAGCTGTCCGACTAAACCGTCATAACGACCGCCCGCCAACACAGTACCTTGCGAACCTAAGCTCGAGGTTACCCACTCAAATACCGTGCGGTTATAGTAATCTAAACCACGTACGAGACGCGGATTGATGGTGTATTGGATGCCAACAGCGTCTAAGAGTTCACATAAAGTTGAAAAATGTGTTTTGGTGTCTTCACCTAAGTAGTCCATTAACGCGGGTGCGTCAGCTAAAATAGCCTGCACTTGTGCATCTTTACTGTCTAGCACTCGTAATGGATTTGAATACATACGGCGTTGGCTGTCTTCATCCAACTTATCTTTATGTTGCTCTAAAAAGGCAATCAAAGCGTCACGATAAGCAGCACGTTCGGCCGGATCACCTAGCGTATTAAGCTCTAAGGCAACATGATCTTTAATGCCTAACTGATCCCATAAACGGGCAGACAACATTAATACTTCAGCATCAATATCAGCACTGCCAATACCGTAGACTTCAACACCAAATTGGTGGAATTGACGGTAACGACCTTTTTGAGGACGTTCATGACGGAACATCGGTCCCATGTACCATAAGCGTTGCTCTTGGTTGTACAGTAAACCGTGTTCATTGCCAGCACGCACTGTTGAAGCAGTACCTTCAGGACGCAGTGTTAAACTGTCGCCGTTACGGTCTTCAAAGGTGTACATTTCTTTTTCGACGATATCAGTCACTTCACCAATAGAACGTTTGAAAAGATCGGTACTTTCAACGATAGGCGTACGAATTTCGCTGTAACCAAATGCGCTTACTGATGAACGTAATACCGCTTCGACTTTTTGCCAAATTGGGCTTTGAGTAGGCAGAATATCGTTCATTCCGCGAATTGCTTGGATTTGCTTTGCCACTGTTACTTGTCCAATTTCGAAATTAGTTTGCACTAATAAAATGTAAATTGACTCGTTAAGGTAGTTGCTACCTTTAACAAGTTAGAGAATTATTCTGTTTTGTCGGCAATTTCAATACGATTAGCCATCATCGCCGCTTTTGCACGAATTTTGGCTTCTAAACCATCAACAATACTGTTGTTATCGAAGCGCTCTTTTTGACGCACACCATCATCGTAATAGCCGCTTTTAGCATGACCACCCGTTAAGCCAATGTGCGACACTAATGCTTCACCAGGTCCGTTTACAACGCAACCAATAATAGACACGTCCATTGCTGTGGTGACATCTTCTAAACGTCGCTCAAGTTCGTTAACGGTGCTAATTACATCAAATTCTTGGCGTGAGCAAGATGGGCAGGCAATAAAGTTAATCCCGCGGCTACGGATACGCAGTGATTTTAAAATATCAAAACCGACTTTGATTTCTTCAACAGGATCGGCGGCCAATGAGATACGAATGGTATCACCGATGCCTTCGGCTAAAAGCATGCCTAAACCCACTGCTGACTTTACTGAACCAGAGCGCATTCCGCCCGCTTCGGTAATACCTAAATGCAATGGTTGACGAATTTGTTTAGCCAGTAAACGGTATGAGGCAACGGCTAAAAAGACATCAGAGGCTTTGACACTGACTTTAAATTGGTCAAAGTTAAGACGATCTAATATGTCAACGTGACGCATAGCGGATTCAAGTAATGCCTCAGGCGTTGGCTCGCGGTATTTGTCCATTAAATCTTTTTCAAGCGAACCGCCATTTACACCGATTCGAATGGGAATGTTTTTATCGCGGGCACATTCAACCACACTACGAATACGCTCTTCGTTACCAATGTTACCTGGATTAATCCGCAAACAATCAACGCCATATTCTGCCACTTTTAAGGCGATACGGTAATCAAAGTGAATATCAGCGACTAACGGTACATTGACCGATTGCTTGATGATTTTAAACGCTTCAGCAGCATCCATTGTCGGCACAGACACACGCACAATGTCAGCACCCACTTTTTCTAATGCATTAATTTGCGCCACAGTTGCTGCTACATCCGTGGTTTTTGTATTGGTCATCGACTGTACAGCTATCGGTGCACCATCACCAATAGGCACATTGCCCACGTATATACGAGTGGAAGGTCTGCGAATAATTGGGGATTCGTTATACATGCAAATACGCTCTACTACTGATGCAAAAGCTCGTTATGCTTTTGGCAGGGTTAATCTTGCGACTCGACCGTTGGTAAACTCAGCAAGGCTGACTTTACTTCCGTCAAGACTAATACTGACGACCTGTGGTGCACCCAGTATGATTTTGAAAGGTTTGAGACCGCGGACTTCAACTAACTTAGCAGCTGTTTTGACACCATCAACCAACACTTTACCGTTAGCATCAGTTACGTTAATCCAGCAATCACCGCTTAACTCGATAGCGAGAACACCTTCAACACCAGTGCCAATAGCAGTACTTGCATTGGTATCGATAGTCGACGCAGTGCTTGCCTGGTTAAGGGTACTGGTTGATGTTGGATTTAAGGTACTTGCAGGCAAGGTCGTTGCTTGTGTTGCGCTCGGATTTGCTGAATTAAGATTACTGGCAGCATCAATAGCTGCATCACTTTCGGGTAATCCGTTTGAAGACGTTGCGTTATCAGTAGATGGCACTTGCTCTAAAGCATTTTCAGCGGCAATTTGCGCGCCTACATCCTGCTGACTAAGGCTACGAGTAATTTGTTGCGGCTCAGGCATGGCTGAGTCGGCAGCAATTTCTTCTACCGTTGGCAGTGAAACATCTACGTCAGTCAATAAAGACGACTTTTGAACCCACCAAATCACCAGCATTGCGATCAATACGGTAATGATAAAGTAAGTGACTAAATTAAGTCGGCTATTACGGGCTTGATGAGTGGTTTTTCGCGAAAAGCTTTGCATTGCCGGTGGAACAATTTCAGGCAACTGATGCTTTAAGCATTGTTGTATCTCATTAATATCAGCATGAACAAAACGTGCATAATTCTTAATATAGCCTCTAACATAAGTTGTTGAGGCAATATTTTCAAAAATGTCTTGTTCAATATCGCTGATAATTCTTGGACGCAAATGCAATTGTGTTGCAACGGCTTCGATAGACAACCCTTTTGCTTCACGAGCTGCCTTTAAGATAGCGCCAGCGGTAACAACATTTTTTAACAATGCCGCTTTTTCAGCGTCTTGTTCTACTTCGAATTCTTTAGTCATTAATTCAAGTTAGCTCTATAATTTTTGGCTTGTGGAGATGCAGGAAACTTCGCAATTAATAAAATGCCAAATCGTTTTACGGCTTCTTCGTTATTTGCCGCCTGCTCAATCTTGATCCCTAAGGCTAAACTTTCTGCAGATTCACTTACAACTCGATGGTATCTTGCGAGTTGTTCGCGCGCATCGCCGTAGTCAGCATCTTCCATGGCTAACTCGGTTAACTCTAATAACGTTACTTTTCTTCTTTGATCATACTTTAACGCCATATTAAAATACTGTCGCGCTTTTTCTTTATTTCCCGCTTTTCGGCTGCAGACCCCTAAATTTTCGTAGCTTGAGGCTGTACGAGTATATTTAGGGGTATTAATCGCGGCTAAAAACATCTTTTCTGACTCAGCGAATTTGTTTTGCTGGCATAAAAACACCCCAAAATTATTACGTGCATCTCCTGTCGCATCGCTAAGCGATATGGCGCGTTGGTATGACTCTTCTGTGCGAGCCAAATCCCCGACTACTTGATAGTAATACGCCATTGATACATGCACTTCACTCATTTCTGGCGCGTATTCTACTGCTTTGTTTAAATTATACTTTGCTTGCTCACTGTTACCGCGATTTAAATACGTTAACCCCAATTGCATACGCTCACGCGCAGCGCCAACCTTGTCAAACTTACGCTCGGCAACTGGGATGTCGGTACCACTGTAGGTGCGCTCGGTGACACAACCGCCAAGCGATATCGCCACTACAGTCATCACTAAAATCTTTTGCATTCCATGCTTCATTTATAAGCCTATTATCTATGCAAACAAAGAGTTAATCCATTGTGACTGAAATCTGGTTTTGTTGCATTTGTTTTTTTGCTAAACGCTTTGTTCTATCACGAATATCACCGGCTAACTGACCGCACGCAGCGTCAATATCATCGCCACGGGTTTTACGTACAATGACGGTAAAACCGTATTCCATCAATACTTTAGAGAAGCGATCAATACGTGAATTAGATGAACGCCCGTAAGGTGAACCTGGGTATGGATTGAACGGGATTAAATTAATTTTACATGGCGTGTCTTTCATTAACTTAGCAAGTTCATGTGCTTGGTCAGTGCTATCATTGATATGGTCTAGCATCACATACTCAACGGTCACGCGGCCACGGTTCGCGTTAGATTTCTCTAAATAACGACGAATACCGGCTAAGAATTCTTGTAAAGGATACTTTTTGTTTACAGGCACAAGTACATCACGCAGCTCATCATTTGGCGCGTGAATACTCACAGCTAATGCAACATCAATAGCATCGCCAAGTTTGTCTAACGCAGGGACTACGCCAGAAGTCGATAGGGTTACGCGACGTTTTGATAAGCTGAAACCAAAGTCATCTAACATAATATCCATAGCAGGAATAACATTAGCAAGGTTTAATAATGGCTCGCCCATGCCCATCATCACTACGTTAGAGATTGGACGGTCGCCAGTGTCTTTATGAAAACCTAAAAACTGCGAGACACGCCAAACTTGACCGACAATTTCAGACACGGTTAAGTTGCGGTTAAAGCCTTGCTGTCCCGTAGAGCAGAATGTACATTCTAATGCACAACCCACTTGAGATGACACGCATAAGGTCGCGCGGTCTTCTTCAGGAATATAGACAGTTTCAACTTCTTGGCCCTGGCCAACGTTAATGGCAAATTTAATGGTGCCATCATTCGACTTTTGAAAACTTGCAATTTCTGGTGCAACGATTTCACATTTAGCCGCAAGCTTACCTCGCAGTACTTTGTTAATGTTGTTCATTTCTTCAAAGTCGCTGACGCCAAAGTGATAAATCCACTTCATTAATTGATCGGCGCGGAACGGTTTTTCACCCATTTCGCTGAACAACGCTCGCAGTCCTTTACGATCAAGATCTAATAAATTGATTTTTTTTACACTCATCTGCCTAACCTCAAAACACCAAAACCTGTAACAGGGCGGCAAATTATACAGGTAGCATGGCCTTTTAGCCAGTATATCTACACGCTATCAACCTGAAGATGCTCGATTTCAAAAAGAATTTGCACGTGCGTAGACAAGGCATTGATTACAGATAATAGCTTTTCTCTTTTCAACGTCAGCTAAATTAACCAAAGCCACTGCATAAGCGCATGTAAAACTTGCCCTTTGCGAGTTTCACCGTGTTTCCCTGATGGTTAAATCAAGAGCGTTGTTGCGCTAACGTAGAAGGTACCGACATTAGCGTGTCGAGTATTAAACATACGGTAAAGCCCTGAAGTAGCACCGTCAGGTCAATTGGGAATATACTCACCTTTACTGGTTTAGGTGATGATATTTAATCTTGTAATCGTGCAGCCGGCTTAAACGCCCGAATTGACTAAAATAAAATACTCAAAATATATTCAGATTATATTAACTAAGCTTGTGATATCCTGCGGCTGGGCTATGTGGCCTGCCATGAGGAAGTGTTTACTTTCCCTGTATGACAACCCTTCTGTTTATCGTGTTTTTTGCTATATCCATTTCGTTTTTATGTAGTATTTTTGAAGCCGTGCTTCTGTCGGTTACACCAAGCTATATTGCAAACCTAAAAGAACATCACCCCCACGTCGCTGCCAGATTGCATAAACAAAAGCAGAATATTGACTCACCGTTAGTGTCGATCCTGACGCTCAATACAATCTCTCACACCATGGGTGCCTCGGTTGCCGGAGCTCAAGCCGCGATTGTGTTTGGTAGTGAAATGTTGGGTATTTTCTCCGCAGTATTAACATTTTTAATTTTATTTTTGTCTGAAATCATTCCTAAAATTATTGGGGCGAATCATTGGCGTAAATTAGCGCCCACGGTGTCGATATGTCTATATTGGATGGAAAAGCTGACTTTACCGTTAATATGGCTGTCGCAAAAAGTAACCGGCGTTTTAGGCAAAGGCGATAACAATCTTTACATGCGACAAGAGCTGAGCGCCATGAACCAATTGGCAAAAGACAGCGGCGAGTTAAGCGAACAAGAATCGCAAATTTTAACTCAGATGTTGGCCATGAAAGACATGTCAGTCACACATATTATGACGCCACGTACGGTTATTTTTAAATTACCGACAACCATGACCAACCAACAATTTATTGCCGACCATTTAAGTAGCCCTTTTACCCGATTTCCGGTTTATCAAGATGATCGCGACAACGTGATTGGTTACGTCAATCGTAATGACATCATCTTACAAGCCAGCTTATCGCCGCAAACGGCCATCGGCGACTACGTGAAAAACCTATTGGTTTTACAATCGTCGGTAAGCGTACTGCCATTGTTTCAAACCATGATAAAACGTAACAGTAAAATGGCATTGGTGGTTGACGAATATGGCTCAAGCGAAGGCATTGTGACCATTGAAGATATTATCGAAACCTTAATAGGTTTAGAGATTGTTGACTCAAAAGACATTGCCCCAGACATGCAGGCACTGGCTCGTAAATTGTGGCAACGACGCATAAAGAGCAAAGGTTTAGTAATTTACGGCGAAACCGAAACAAACTAAGGCTACGACATTTATTTTAATGCCAGAGACTCTGCTTACCATAACCCGTTACCACTAACGGGTTATTTTTTATGCGAATTGGCTGTATTTCAATATTGCTGTGGGTGACATCATTACGCCTGATACGTTAAGATAATGACATTACACAGAGGGAACTAATGCAAAAATCTTATCGTTTATCCATCGCTCATATCAACGACACGCATTCTAATTTTGAACCTAGCTCAGTCCAATTTACGCTAACAGCCAATCAACAATCATATAAGTTGGAAGGACATTCTGGTGGTTATGCACGCTTAGGGTTTCAAATCGAGCAAGCAAGGCAGCAAGCGGCCTCTGAACAGTGTCCATTTTTGTTTTTACACGGTGGAGATAGCTTTCAAGGTACCTTGTACTTTCGCGAATTCCAGGGCGCGGCCAATGCTCATCTGCTAAATTTATTAAAACCTGATGCCATGGTATTGGGTAATCATGAAATCGATGCCGGTAACAGCCCGGTACAAGCATTCTTAAACCGTATCGATTTTCCCGTTTTGGCTGGCAACATGGATTTAAGCCAAGAAGACAGACTCAAAGACGGCAGATTATACGGTCATCCAATGCTGTATGATTTTGATGACAGCAATGAAACCGCTAAAGTGTTAATTAAGCCTTTTCATGACACTAAAATAGCCATTATCGGCATTACGTTAGACCAAATGCGCCTAATTGCGAGGCCGGATCCCGACACTCATTTTGTCAATGCCATCGACACCACGCGTGCAACCATTGCTCGCTTAACTCGTCAAGGTATCAAGCATATTATTGTGTTGAGCCATTTAGGTTTAGATCAAGACCGCGAGCTAGCTGAACATGTTGACGGCATAAGCCTTATTATTGGCGGTCACTCTCATACGTTGCAAGGCAGTATGAGTGACATAGGTTTAAGTGACATCCCTTATGCCGAAACCATCAATTCAACGCCCATTTTACATGCAGGCAAGTATGCGGAAACACTTGGCCTAGCCGAAATCGTATTTGATCAACAAGGTCGAGTCATTGAGCTTATTGGCAACAATTACTTTATGCTCGATGACAATATTAACGTGACTCAAGCAGACGGAACAGCAGTTGACAGTGTTCTGAGCAAGCAATTAATCACCCAGTTATTGGCTCATCCGAGTATAAAAGACGCACAACATGACGAACAAATACATCAAGTGATCCATACCCAATACCGTCCTTCACTTGATGCCTTAGAAAACCAGATATTGGCGCATATTCCCCGCGACTTTGTCCATACTCGCTTACCAAGCAAGCATTTACCTCACGGCAGCGAAATTGCGCCATGGGTGAGCCGCAGCATGTATAAAGCGGCTAAATTTATTGAACCCAATATTGATTTTGCACTGCATAATGCTGGCGGCGTAAGGCAATCATTAAACAAGGGGCAATTGTCGCTTGCTGATGTGGTTGGCCGAATTTTACCGTTTGAGTTGCCATTAACCTTGTATCAAATTATGGGCAAGTACGTCATTGAGGCGCTTGAATCATCGATTAACAGTGCTACCAATAACGGCATAATGGGTACTGGCGCAGGAAGCTTCCCCTACCCTTATGGGCTTCGTTATTTTTACGATGGCAAACAAGCTAAAGGCCAGCGTATTACTCAAGTCGAAATTTATAAGCAAGATGCCTGGCAACCACTTGAAGTGAATAAACTGTATATTGGTGTGTCCAGTGCTTATACCGCAGCAGGAAAAGAAGGATATGACGCCCTGTTGCATGCTCACTGGCAACAACCTATTGAGCATCAAACCTTACCCGAAGCCTTTATTGATTTTGTCAGTCAACATGGACATTTAATTGAAGGACAACTGTTTGCTAATGTTCACTATATTAGCCACCGCGAATAACCGCGGCACACCTCCCTGAAATAGCGGCATAAATACACTAAAAAATGTCCTACTTGAAAACAGACAGCGATAATTGGGGTTAGATCACAGACCCCAATCAGCTTAAATGCTTAAATGCTGAAGTAATCCCTTGCGGACCTCTTCTAAATCGTATGACAGGACATTAATATGAAAGCTAAATTGATCGCATTTGCTGCCGCTGCCACCCTAGCATTAGGAATTTCATCTGTTTGGGCACAAGGTGCATTACATCAGGGCGAAGTGCTCGACACCATGAATGGTGGTGGTTACACCTATGTTCAAATTAAAGAAGCAGACAAAACTTACTGGGCTGCGGGTCCACAAACCCAAGTCAGCAAAGGTGATACGGTAGAAATGTCAGAACAAATGTGGATGACAGACTTTGCCAGCTCAAGCCTAAACAGAACCTTCGATAAGATCATGTTTGTTGGCAATATCAGCAAAAAATAGTTCTTTTACGCGCTAAAAAACACCATAATTGACCAATCTTTCGGATTGGTCTTTTTTATGGAAAATACACACACACTGCCCTATAAAATCATTGATTTTTCTGCACAGTATGCAGCTCAAGTCAGCCAGTTATATCATGCCGCAGTGCAGCATATTAACCATCCTCGATATCCACAAGCTAAATTAAACGCCTGGTCATCAGCACCACGGTCAACAAAATTTTGGCAATTGAGATACCAACGCAATCGCGCTTGGCTAGCCGTGAATGACCAGCAAGAAGTCGTGGGATTTATTAGTGTTGAAACTCACTTTAGTCAACAAGGCTATATAGACTGTTTATATGTTGCGCCAACAAGCCAACATCAAGGTATCGCTCGTGCACTGTATAAAACATTAGTGCACTGGGCACTGCAACAACAGTATTCCCACTTGAGTGTCGACGCGTCATATTTGTCTAAAACATTGTTTGAAACAAATGGCTTTGCACTTAAACAAGTCAGTTATCAGCAAAAACGCGGCCAAACGTTTACCGGCTTTTACATGAAAAAACGATTAATAGACTAGATACTAGGGCGGACTTCGTCCTGCTAGGGTCGCTTCGCGGCTAAGATTTTATAGCATCTAGCCGCGTAGCGTTCTAGTTGCTAGGGTTTTTCGTTAATTCGCTTGTCAGCGCTTTAACAGGGGTTGCAACATTTCTTCTAAGCCATTGAGTTTCACTTCATACATTAACGCTAATTGCTCACCAAGCTTACCCGCAGGAAAACCTTTGGAATGAAACCACACTAAATAAGGCTCAGGCAGCTGCAACAACTTTCGCCCAGCATATTTACCAAAAGGCATGGTTTGGTTTATCGCTTCGAGTAATTGTTGCTCATTCATGATTCGGGTTCCAAACACAGCTAATATATACACAAATTATATCACGCCGTTATTAAAAAAAAGTGGAATTTTACCTCGCACCCACTTATATCGATTTGAAATAAATAAATCTATTAAGAGACGTAAAATGCATATAGCGCTTAACGATAGGCAAATTTATCCACCTGCAAAAGCTGACAAATAAAGACTCAACTCGCACAATCTTAGCCTAAGTGTTTATGCTATTTAACTTTTCAATAACATTGACGCACGTAACCGATTAACGTCAACTTTTTGCCATACTCACTCTTTTTGTCAAAAAAACATCTTGATGACTTTTATGAAAAAACGTCAAAAATCAGCTAATTGACGAAATCATCCTGAGAACATAAAGTGAAGATAAGCATTAGATTTGGCCATAGTTTACTCTTACTCATTTAGGGTATGGCCCGATAAAGAGGACAGAGTCGATGATCATACTAGTCGGTGGAGAAAAAGGCGGTAGCGGTAAAAGCTGTCTAGCACAAAACATTGCCGTGTTTCTTACAACAGAGGCTCAAGCCAGTGTCATTATGGTGGACTGCGATCCACAGCGCACGACATCAGACTGGATCCAGGCTCGAAACAATAACCCAGACTTAGCCACCATCAATTGTGTGCAGCTCTATGGAAAAATTCGTAATGACTTGCTCAGTTTAGAACAACACTACGATTATGTGATTGTCGATTGTGGCGGCCAAGATAATCTTGCATTACGCGCATCCATGTCGGTTGCATCGCATGTGTTAATGCCATTACGACCAAAACGTCGCGATTTAAAAACCGTCAGCCACATGGATGACATCGTTTCAACTTGCTTAATGATAAACCCTAAAATGAAGGCCTCTTTTGTTATTACTCAGTGCCCTAGTTTGCCCAATCAAGCAGGTCGAATTATTGAAGCTAAAGATGTCTGCCGCACCTATAACATCAATGTGCTTGATGCGATTAATTACTGCCGTAACATTTATGATGACAGCGAAGAGTCAGGCTTGTCGGTATTTGAAATAGAACCCGATGGCAAAGCAACAGAAGAAATGCGCAGCATTGCATGTGAGCTATTGGGTATTACTGATGCAAAACAGCTTATTGAACAACACAACAATGTGTCTAACGAAACGACATTGAGAGGAAATTATGGGACTAGCCGATCTCAAGAAAAACGCTTCGTTATGTAAAACAGAGCGGCCCATTGCAGTATCAATAGATGACTTTATTGCCGCTGCTGACTTATACGCGGCGGGCAAACCAACATCACTTAATTCAGATAAAGGTCTGCGCAATAACCTGCAGGTTGAACCGACAAATGTGGTTGATTTTTTACAACGAAAATACCCTAATCAACCACAAGCAATACCTAAAGTGAACAGTAGCAGCAAACCATTTAAACGCTGTACATACACGTTAAGCGAATCGGCAATAGATCAACTCACGCAACTTAGCCAACAAGGCAATATTGCTAAATCAAAGTTGATCAGACAATTAATCAGCCACTATTTTTCACTCACGCCCGAGCAACAAAAACGTATTGACGCTAACTTAGGTTAATCTTATTCGTTAATGAGTACTATCCCCACCCTTTTGCTGGCAGCAAATATCCGAACGATATTTGTTTGCCAGTTCTTTTATATTCATCATCGCTCTGTCGCTGGCACTCAACGCCTCACAAACGCTGATAAAAGCCGTACGCAAATACATAAGCTATGATCTCAATCACGACTTAAATCACGCCCTAAACAACAGCCTAAACAGCTGTATTAAATTGGCAAACTTGAATTTAACGCTAACCTCCCCCATACATAGACTATGTAGATTTATTTTTAGGTTAACTTTATGGTTGCGATTGTCTTTGTCGTGTTTATAGCAGTATTGGCCATCGCCTGGATTGGCAGTAGCCGTTGGCGTAAACAACGTCAACGTCAGCAAATTACGGCTCAGCCATTCCCGAATGCATGGCGCGCAATACTTAAAGCTCGCTTTCCATACTTTAAAGCCATGCCAACAGATTTACAGCTACAACTCAAAAAGCACATTCAAGTGTTTATCGCTGAAAAACAATTTGTCGGTTGCAGTGGCTTTATCATCAATGACGAAGTTAAGGTCACCATTGCCGCCCAAGCCTGCTTACTGCTGCTCAATCGTCAAACAGATTACTACCCCAAATTAAAACAGATTTTGGTGTACCCAGCGGCCTTTATTGTTGAACAAAACCGCACAGACATTGCAGGGGTTCAGTCAAGCCAACGTAATGTATTGTTAGGAGAATCTTGGGAGTATGGCAAGGTCGTATTATCGTGGAACAGCACTGTTGAAGGGGCAGCCGATCCGTTTGATGGTAGTAATGTGGTTATTCACGAGTTTGCACATCAACTCGACCAGGAAGACGGCACTGCCAATGGGGCGCCACCATTAACAGACATTACCGCTTACCGTTCTTGGTCACAAACACTAGGCGAAGAATTTAAACAACTTCAGCATTGCGCAGTGCATCAGAAACCGTCATTATTTAACTATTATGGCGCAACCAATCCAGCAGAGTTTTTTGCGGTTATTAGCGAAACCTTTTTTGAACGTCCTGCGGAGTTTTACCAACAACACCAAAAACTATATAAAGAACTCAGTCAGTTTTATCACTTAGATCCAATCCATTGGCATTAACGCAAACCCACAATAAATCACAGCGAAAATGGCATTAACAACGTAAGGAACATTATGCAATCAATTATTCACCGACTTGGCTTTATCGCCATGTTAGTCACCACAGCTGCAGCTTTCGACTTACACGCAACAGAAGCGAATGACTTAACAACGGATCATACTCAAACAGAACCTAAAAATGCGGCAGTGAGTCAGCAAGTGAGCTCTGAAAGCCAAGCCGTTATAAAAGATCTCAACAATGTAGCAGATATTGAAGATAGCCAAGGCTTGTCAGAAGAAGACCGTCAAGAAGTTAGCGCGCTGTTAAACAAACTGCATGAAAGTGCAGCGGCAGCCGATTGGACTAGTTATTTCAGCTTGTATCACCCACAAGCAGTATTTATTGGCACTGATGATTCAGAGCGTTGGAATATGGTCGAATTTGAACGCTACGCAAAGCCAACAAAAGGCTGGCACTATGAACTTCAATCTCGTCATTTACTCCAAATAGACGATACGATTTTATTTGACGAGCAACTGTTTAGCCCAGCTTATGGCGTAAGCCGAGGCACTGGCGCTTTAGTCCACACGGAACAAGGCTGGAAAATCGCTCAATACCATTTAAGTTTTCCTATTCCTAATGAGAAAGCTAAACGTATCACCAGCTTGATTATGCAGTAATGATCTAAAATATTGAATCGAAAAAAAAGAGATGGCCATTGGTCATCTCTTTTTTTATATATACCCAATCAACTTGAAGATACGTGTTTCACAGCTTCAGGTTGATTGGGTATAAAGCTAACCACATTAACTCATCGACACAGCAAAACAGACATTAGCTAACTGGCAAAAATGGGTAAAGCTGTCATTGTCTTGTGGCTCAAAATGGCGAGCGGTGCCATGCCTGTCAGCATAAAATAACCCAAGCACTTTATTACCAATGGCTAACGGTGCAATCAAAAAACCAAACGAGGATAATTTTTCTACAAGCGCATCATCAACTTGCACTTTGCAATCTTGCGAAGAAGGCGCGTTAATCCAAATACTGCGTTTTTGTTCAATACATTGACTAAATACAGATTGAGGATCATTGAGTTCAATCACAAAAGCTTGTTTAAGCATCTCAGCATCGTCCCCCATCATGACCCGAGGTTGCAATAATTTACGGCTTGGCGATAACAACAACACCCCACATCGATCGACTCCCACTCCCGTTAAAATGCCTTCCAGTGTTGTTTGCATAATTTGATTAAAATCAGTTTTCACCACAGCATACTGAGTCAACTGTCGTAACTTGCTGAGTTGATATCCTTGATCCGTTTGACGAACAATGACTTCTTCGACAGGTGTTTCGATACAATCAGCTACGCGGCTCGGTTCAGGTAAATATGACACAATCGCTTTCGCACCATATTCAACCGCCAGTTTGTGGGTCATTTCATTACAATGAATAATCCGTTTAGTGATTTCTTCGACACTCACATCTAACATTTCGGCGGCTTGAGTTAATCTTTTTTGTAATTCTTTGGGATCGGAATAAGCTTGCGATAATACTTCCGAAAGCTTGTCCGCCAAAAATATGCAACGTATTTCAGGCATACGTTCGTCAGGTTGGGCTAAGGATTTCAACAAAACCTCTCCTAACCCCCAACTTCGGGCTATCCCTTGAGTAAGCTGGATAAAGGACGTGCCTAACTCAGCCCTAATTGCTGCGTTTTGATCTACTTTGTTATCAATATGGGCTAACTTACGGTCAAGATTCTCAGTAATATCGCCCCCCATACTCCAAAAAGCGCTCTCGCCAATGCGGTATAACAACGAGGCAATAAACACTTCTTCGCGTAAAGATTCACCGCGATCGCTCATCATCATCCGCGCCAACATCGCAGCTTGAAATGACTGGGCCATCAACTTTAACAAACGCTGGTATACGCCTTCAGACAGGTGCTTATTTTCTAAAAGACTAGTGAGAAGTTTTGCGGTAATACAAATATTGCGGATAGTATCAAAACCCAGCACAACGGCTGCACGACTAACCGTAGAAACCTGATTAATGCCTTTATTATAAATAGCACTGTTGGCCACCCGTAAAATACGTGAGGTTAAGGCGTTATCATGCATTACACTGCGGCCGAGCAACGCCAATGAAGACACATCATCTTTGGCAAGTTTCTCTAAGTCACGCACAGTTGAGCATAAAGCGGGCATTTCTTGATCACTGATACGTTTAGTCCAGTAATCGGCCCCTTTTGACTGAGTTGTGGGTTTCAATAATTAACCTAAAATAATTAACCTAAAATAATTAACCTAAATATAACAATTGTACATTTTAGTATACTCAATTTTGTTCAACTATCGTGTACTGTTTATGCTTTATTGTACTCATCTCTAAAAAAATCACGTAATTGAACATTGAAAGTTTATTTTATATACACTTTAATAAAATGAGCGCAAAAAAAACGGCTCATCAGAGCCGCAATCACAAATTCGTGGTTGGGAAAGCTTACGGGTAGGAAGTACCCAAACAATTAAAATCAACAACTAAGCAATTGCTTATGATCTAACAGATTGGATAAAAATCCCGTGCGACCTGTAGGTGAGCCGCACGGGGTTACAATAGCCACAAAGTGGCTAAACTTGTAAAACGGTTGAGCTAACGATTAACTCTGTTGTTCTTCAGTAGAAACCGTTAATGCGGTGACAGATGACGTCCTCCACTGAATGCAGGTAGTAACCTGGCCAAAGTAACCGGTGCCCACTTCTTGCAGATGCGATACGAATGCATTTGTTGCTGACGAGTTAATTGTGTCGTCATAGTGGCGCTCCTTCCTGACTCAATAAGTGGGCAAAGTGAATATCTTCGACCTTGCGCTATGTGCTCTTTGCTAATAAATGGGTCAATAAGCCGTCTTTACGCAGTTAACAGTTCGTAACCAGGTAAAGTTAAAAAGTCGACTAGCTCATCCGAGGTAGTTATTTGTTCAAATAACGCAGCCGCTTGAGTAAATTGACCTGCATTAAATCGTTCACTGCCGAGCTCTTTTTTCACGTTAGCTGTTTCTTGTTTCAACATGTCTTTAAATAAATCTTTAGTGACCAACTTACCGTTTGATAATGTTTTTTGGTGCTTTATCCATTGCCAGATAGACGTTCTTGAAATCTCAGCCGTTGCGGCATCTTCCATCAGGCCATAAATCGGTACACATCCATTACCTTGGATCCACGCTTCGATATACTGAAGTGCAATACGAATGTTTAAACGCATGCCTTCTTCAGTGCGTTCACCTGCGCAGGTTTCTAACAACTCACTGGCTAAAATTGGCGCGTCTACGTCGCGGGTAATGTGCAATTGATTGGTTTTATCGCCGCCGATGTAGTCGTTAAAAATCTGCATTGCGGTATCGGCTAAACCCGGGTGTGCAACCCACGTTCCGTCATGACCATTGCGCGCTTCTAATTCTTTGTCACCACGTACTTTTTGCAATACTTTGGCATTGGTTTCTTCATCTTTAGCAGGAATAAAGGCCGCCATGCCTCCCATGGCTAATGCACCACGCTTATGGCAGGTTTTGATCAGTAAGCGGGAATATGCACTTAAAAACTTAGTGTCCATGGTCACGGCTTGACGATCTGGCAATACTCGGTCTGGATAATTTTTTAATGTTTTGATGTAGCTAAAAATGTAGTCCCAGCGACCGCAATTAAGCGCCACGATGTTTGAGCGAAGCTCATATAGAATCTCTTCCATCTCAAATACGGCAGGTAGCGTTTCAATTAAACAGGTACATTTAATCGTGCCTGGCTTTAAGCAAAAACGTTCTTCTACGAAGGCAAATACCTTTGCCCACCAACGCGCTTCAACATGGCTTTCTAACTTAGGAATATAAAAGTACGGTCCAGAGTTTTTAGCTAATAATTGGCGATAGTTGTGATAAAAATACATTGCAAAATCAACAAGCCCGCCAGGGATAGGGCTGCCTTTATAAAGCACATGTTTTTCAATTAAATGCAGGCCACGAACACGGGCTATTAACACGGCTGGATCTGGGTTAAGTGAATACTGCTTACCCGTTTCTGGCGCTGTAAACGAAATATCGCCATTAACCGCATCACGAAGGTTAATTTGTCCTTCAACTACTTTTTGCCAGCTCGGTGCTAATGAATCTTCAAAATCTGCCATAAACACTTTTGCGTTAGCATTTAAGGCATTAATAATCATTTTGCGATCGACTGGACCGGTGATTTCCACACGACGGTCAGTTAAGTCTTCAGGCATGCCGCGGATAGTCCAATTGCCATCACGAATAGCACGGGTCTCAGGTAAAAAGTCTGGCAGTTCGCCATTATCAATGCGCGCTTGCTTTTGCTTACGCTTCATTAATAACTCTGGCACTTCAGCAGCAAATGTTGCACACAACGAGTTTAAAAAAGCCACAGCACCTGAGTTGAAAACATCTTGCTGACCTTCTATTACAGGGCCTACAAAGGTAATGTCGGTGGCTGCCGAGTCATCTGTTGATGTGGTCTTATTATATTGAGCTACCAACTGTTCTGCCGTCATATATGGCCCCCTAAGTGCTGCATCGTTTTGTTTGTGATGACTCATCAGTAACAACATCTGTGTTTGTATTTAATCGCAACATGTTGCCTGTTAACCCAATTGAGCCAAGGTCCAACGGTGCTGATTAATGTTCAAACTCAGTTATTACTTTTACTCAATCATTTACCGCGACAAACAAAAACGTTCAAATGTCTGCTTCGAACTAAAAACTAACCAAAAACATTTGTAATTGCAACAGTTTGAATTTAACCAAAGCCTTTATCTCCTCTCGAAAATATCGCTAAAAAACCGCTAAAATCAACATAAAAATAAAATACAAACAATTGATAAATATGAGCTTAAAGGTTTAGAGTTAATAATCTAAATCATATTTTATTAATTCATCTTACCAATTTACCAAGAAATACATTTGGTAAAAATCAATGTAATAAATTTACTACTTGTAAACATTTAATTACTAAACTTCAGTCTAAATAAGAAAGTAGAACAATTTGATTACGTTTTGAGCTTACCTATAGGTAAGGATTAATTTTTCATACTAAACATAATCTTAACAATTAAGCATACAAACCAGAATTTAAACGATCGTTTTAATATTACGTTTACGTAAACGAGAAAGTTGAAAGGTTGAGAACAACTAAAAAGACGAGTTACGTCACCCGATCAACAAGAATTGATAGATTGGTTTTTTGCAAAATAAATGCATTTATTTTGCAAAAAAATGATAAAAACGTCATTAATAGTGCATTTAAGATGATAATTTGCTTAGAAATGGTGCATGTGATTGAGGTGACTAAAGGTAAATTCGACAAGATGAATTTCATCATGGGTTTGGATAAACGCCAAATGACTCAATCAACGCTTAATAGCAATATTGATTGATATATCAATATACAGGGTATTTATCTGCTTTTCTGTCGACGATGTTGCATGCGAATACGCTTTCTTTGTCGATAATAAATCAACGTCATTGATGCATAATTCGGATTAATAATACTGCACAAGGGAACAGCACATGCACAAAATGGGACGTTTAACGACGCTTAGTGATTAGCTCAAAGGATTGGCTCAAAAGATTGGCTATAGCAGATTTGCACGACAGAAATAACATGATGAAGAATAAGCATAATAAATCAGATGATAAGTTGATATTAAGAGCTAGCCCTTAGCTCACCGAATTTATCGAAAGAGGTGTCAGCGCAGTAACGCATTTATGCTTAAGCATCAGGATAGATCAAGCGGGATTAATTTGAAAATAAACGAGTCGGCTTTGCCATTGATTCGTTGTAGCAAACAACACAGTTACGGCCATTATGTTTTGCGCTATAAAGGGCGACATCTGCACGTTGAATGAGTGGATCAAGGCTTAGGTCGTCTTTAGTCGCTGTGCTAACGCCACTACTCACTGTGATGGTGAAGTCGTGTCCTGAGTAACGGGTATTAATGCCTAATAATTCAATACGCACACGTTCTGCAAACTCTGCTGCTGCGGCTTGATCTTGCTTGGGCATAAAAATAGCAAACTCCTCCCCTCCCATTCGAGTAAAGATATCATTTGGCCGTATCATCGCTTCAATCACAGAAGTGACTTTTTTGAGGGTCCAATCTCCTGTTGCATGACCAAATTGATCATTGATGTTTTTAAATAAATCTAAATCCATCAGCAATACAGAAAACGGTTCGTTAATCGTTTGCGCCTCGACAAACTCATTTTCAGCTAATTCCTGGCCAGTTCGGCGGTTGTAAATCCCGGTTAGCCCATCACGCTGAGCTTGCTTCATAAATTGATTACGTTGCAGCCACGCTGAGATCAGCAGCAATAGCAACCCTACAGAAACACCCACTAATAAGGTCGAAAACATAATTGATGAACTTTTATCTTTCATGAATAAATCTTTCTGCTGTACCAGTAATTCATGATCTTGCATCAAACTATTGTTTTCGCGATTTTTCTCAACACTGTCAAAACGCGCCATTTGATAGGCGTTTTCCTTTACTTTTTGTTCGTTTAATATCTGCAGGCTCAATGCATTTGCCACCACTTGATATTGATAAGCTTTATCAAATTGACCTTGCTTACCAGCCACTAATGACAGCGCTTCATTCACGCGCTTTTTCACTAACCAATTATTTGGCGCTATAGGCAGCTGATTGACTTTGTCGGCAAAGAATTTGGCTTGCTGAAAACGGCCTAAATAAAAATAAGTCATGCCTAGATATGAATGAATTTCATTAATTTCGACTTCAAACTTAAACTTTTGATAACCTTCTAGTGAGGTTAATAATAACGATTCAGCCTGGAGATAATCTTCTTTTTCATAAGCCACTATGCCTCGGCCTTTAACCGACATAACGGCAATAAGCGGAAAACCTTGTTCGGCACAATATTGCTCTGTATCGCTAAAAAGGCTCGATGCTTGTTCAAGCTGCTTTAAACGCAAATGGGCCACTGAATAATACAACATCGAATAACATTGATTTTTAGGGTTTTTGCCTTGATTCAGATCCAGCGCTAATCGCGAAATACGTAACATTTCGTCGTACGCTTCTAATTCTAAATAGACATTTAGTAGGCGATTGTAAGTAGCAATTTTAATGCTATTGTCTTGGTAGTTATGTATGCGGGCTAAATTAATCTCTAGTTGGGTAAACGCTTGCTTGTAATCTTTAAGCCCTATGCTGGCAGTGACTTTGTATAAGTAAATCCGCGTTAAAATATCGTCAGGCGGATTAAAAGATAGCGCTTTTTCTAATGCGATATCGGCGTCGTTATACTCTGCTAAATACAGGTGCTTAACGCTTATCAGCATATAGAGGCGACTTTTTTGACTACTCGACAACGTTGCTTCATGGCTTAATACCGAATTAAGTTTAACTATCGCACTTTGGGTGTCGGTATGCATAAAACTTTCAGCGGTATCAAGCTCTGTATCTATTTCGTCTGCATGAGTTATCACCGCGCTACTTAACAGCAACACGGTAACAATCCATTTAATGCAAAAGCGAATCAGCAATGTGCCTACCTACTATGGTGTTGTGATTATCTGGAACATCTGCATCTCATCGTCTCCGGCTAATTGACGAATAAGGGCTTTATCTCCAGACATCACAGCAGCGATTTCTTCATCGGTAATGGCATTGGCTTTCATCACGCCTCGCGGATCTTGTTGATAAGCTTCTAACAATACGGCATCGGTGCCTAATTGAGTAAAAAATTGACTTAAGTTCGACATATCATGTCCTTAATTATAAATTTATTATGTGACACTAAAATGTTTTTCATCCGAGATCAGTCTCAGTTATTGCTAATTTCGCAAGCATTTCATGGTTAAGCCTCAGTGGTTGGCTCGGTGGAATGAGCAACGTACTGATGGTCGTTAATTGAACACCCGCTAATTCACCCAACTTAATTCTTTCTATGCGAGGTGCTTGTACCGCTAAATTTGCCGCTTCATAGATAACCACACCATGATCAAGCGAATACCACTGCGTTAAGTGTTCAACCAATATCTGCATTCTTGCTTTCGTTGTACCAAATTGCGTTAACGTATGTTCTCCAGCCAGCGCAATTTGCCACAACACAAGATGCGCGCAGGTATCGGGTACATGTTGATACAGCATAAATTGGGTGGCTTCATAACTTTGATGACCACTACTGCCAGGATCTATCCCAAGGTCTGCCCATAAACAAGCTTCTGCTGAAACACCCGCGAGCATTTTTGCACTAAAACCTAGCTTTTTTGTTTGTGCAATGGCCATATGGGACACACAGGAAAACACCCCAGGATGCCCATACAAAGCGCATACCACTATTTTATTGGCGCGTACTTCAACTAACATAGCATCAACCATTTGCTGATAACTATCACGTCGATTTTTAATTTCACCCGCTTGCGCGTAATAAAGTTGCAACGAACGAACATCATCATTAAGTGTCGCCAACCATCTGTCGGTAAAACCATCTGGCACCAACGAAAACACCACATCAGCAAGCTGAATGTAACTGACGCTTAGTCGGCCTATTTGTCCTGCAAGTTGTATCCCTGTGCCGACACAAATTAATTGACCGTTTTTTACCGGTTCGCTTGATGAGTCTGGTGGCTCTATTATCATTGTGCCATCTTATTTTATTGATGAATAACACTATTTTAACGCTACTAGCATTAATGCCAGCAATAGCACTACTGTTTAAAGTAAACACTTTAATGACTATTTACCAACATTACTACAACACTATGGTGTAAATATCGTCAGTATAACGACAACACCCAGTTAGAGACGGTGTGATATGTTGCGCGCGCCATATTTCTGTAATGGTCAAGTATTCCTCGACAAGATTGAAATAGCACCATTTAAAAATTAAGATTGAAACGCAACTGGTGCTGAGCTAATGCCATTTCGCATTAAGTAAGTGATCACTCATAATGCGTCCAGCGGTTTTTGATTAAAGCGTCGCTATGATGTAATGATTGTTCCCATTCAAATAGCGAAAACACAGAGCGAAAGCAGCTAAGGTATTCCTTTAAGGCGAGTGTTAATCGCAATATTGTTTTAAATGAGCTTTTCTGGTCATTTAATTGACAAAAAAAGGAACTTACGCCCAGATATTCACTCAAAGCCACAACATCTTCTAATCGGCCCTTGTCAGCATAGGGACAGCTTGGGTATGATGACCGACAGAATTTAGGAAGTAGCGCAGACAATGATAAACAAAAAACAAAGTCTTACCCTTGTAAGCGCAGTAGCGCTTTCACTATCTATGAGCGGATGTAGCGTTTTCGATTGGCTAATTTATAAGCCTGATATTCCGCAAGGTAACTACATGGAAACGCAACAAGTTGAAAAACTGCGCGTGGATATGTCCAAAGAACAAACTGAATATATTTTAGGGCGTCCTGTTTTACGCGACAGTTTTTCTGACGACACTTGGTACTATGTGTACCACTTTAAAAGTGGCCGTAATGCAAAAATCACTCATAAAGAACTCATCGTTCATTTTACCGGTGATAAAATCTCTAGCGTGACTGGCGATTACGATTTAAGTAACGAGTTCAGTACTCCACTTGAGTTGAGCACTTTACCGTCGGTAAACGAGGCTGATTTACAGCCGTTATTGCCTGAAGTGCGTCCAGACGCAAAACCTCTCGTTGAAGAAAAACGTCCTACGTTGAGCAATCAACCAGAAAAAACCAACGAGCCAGATTAATTCTTAATCCGCGCCGACAAAAAAGCAGAATCAACTGATTCTGCTTTTTTATATCTGCAATAAAATCGAAAGTGAACCTACTTCGATTAACTGACCTTAGCACCGGTAATTTTATTAATCCGGCCTTCATCTTTCGCTTTCTCGGCACGTTTACGACGCACGTCTTTAGGGTCGGCAATCAAAGGGCGGTATATTTCAACACGTTGCCCAGGCACGAGCACTTCATCGTGTTTTGCTGCTCGGCTGAAGGTCCCCAGCTTAACGTCATCAAGGTTTATTTCAGGAAAAAACTTCACAATATGACTTTGAACCACCGCTTCAATGAACGTTGTGCCCGCGGTAACCATTGTTGTGATGATTTTTTGCTGCTTTGGTAAGGCATAAATGACATCCACGGCAAATTGTTCTGTTTCACTAGTCACGATAAATTACCTTTGCTCTTTCGGTAAATGCCATCACCATCGACGACATTAACTCTTTAAAAACTTTACCAAATGCCATATCAACTAACTTATTTGAAAATTCAAAGTCTAAGTCAAACTCAACTTTACAGGCTTCGTCAGTTAATTCAGTAAACTGCCATAATCCATGCATATACTTAAAAGGACCGTTTTCAAGCTCAAGAGAAATCGTTTTTGCCTCTACAATCTGGTTGCGCGTTGTAAAGGTTTTACTGATCCCAGCCTTACTCACATCAACAGATGCCACCATGGTTTTACCGTCAAACTCTAGCACCTTCCCCCCTACACAGCCGGGTAAAAAAGCATGGTACGACTCAACATCATTGACTAAATCATACATTTCTTTAGCACTAAACCTAACCAGCATACTTTTGGCAATCTTGGGCATCTGACATCACTATAGTAAAAACAATGTGTGGATTTTATCACGTTACACAAAAAAGGCATCCGCCTTGATGTTAAATCGTGTGGGAAATAACACAATCGTTAAGAAACTGGGTATAATCGTTGATATATCAAAAATCTCCCCCATATCTTTTATATCAATGGTGTTAATTTAAAACATTAATATAATAGCGTTTATTAAATGGGCTAACTGCTGACTGTCAGCTCGCTCTGTTAAAGAGTGATAGCGACATTCACTACGGTAAATACAATGGTAAAGAAAAAAACAGCAAATGCCTCAGCAAGCATCGCACGCAACAAGCGCGCGACCTTTGAATACCGCATCGAAGACAAAGTCGAAGCAGGATTGCAGCTGATGGGCTGGGAAGTTAAATCTATCCGTATGGGTAAAGTTAACTTATCAGACTGTTACGTATACATTAAAGAAGGCGAAGCCTTTATGCATGGTTGTACAATTCAACCACTGAATACGGCATCGACCCACGTAATATGTGACCCAATCAGAACCAAAAAACTGCTACTAAAGCGCAGTGAAATTGACAAACTTGCCGGCTTAATTGAACGTCAAGGCTACACCTTAGTGCCATTATCAATGTACTGGCGCAAAGGCGCTTGGGTAAAAGTTGAGATTGGCTTAGGTAAGGGTAAAAAAGATCACGACAAACGTGAAGACACCAAAGAACGCGAGTGGAAAATTGAAAAAGCACGCGTAATGAAAAAAGACAAAGAAAACGCTTAATCTCGTCAGTAGGCCGCACAAACAACTAAAACAGATAAGTTGTTATTGAACATAGGCCTATAACGAACAGATAGTGAACAAACGATTATATTTTGTTAATGGACACTAGGTATTCGTCCAACAACACGTTATGATTAACTCAATTGGGGGCGATTCTGGATTCGACAGGATTCACGAAACCCAAGGAGCATGTCGAGGGGCGGTTGGCCTCGTAAAAAGCCGCACCGTTATAGTTGCAAACGACTCTAACTACTCTCTAGCAGCTTAGGCTAGCTAGCCATCACCCACACGTTTCGCACGTGGACAGTGGATTCTGATGGTCATATTACAGTGTGCTAGCGAGGGAACTCCGTCCGGGGGTGAACCGCGAAACAGTACCGGACTCACCAAGTAGCATCCTGTCTTTCGGAGACTGCTTGGTTAAATAAAAGAGAGACTAAACATGTAGTGCCGAGGATGTAGGCTTTCTGGACGCGGGTTCAAGTCCCGCCGCCTCCACCAATTAAAGGAACGAAGACGTCTTAGTACGTCTTTTTTTCTGTCTGTAAAATACATAAATCAATGACTTACGTAAAAAGCTGTTCCATTTGTGTACGATAACGTTTGTTGAAAACCAGAACTTTTAGTAACATCAGAAGTAACATCGGCACATTTATAGCCGTTTCGATGTTACTAAAACCATAATTTAGGCCTATAACTGTCAATAATTTATAGGTTTACATATCTTAGTAACATCGCTTTAATCACTCAGGTCAGTGTTACTAAGGATGGTGTTACTATGGCAAGACTTGCAAAGCCCCTTTCTGATACAGAAATCAAAAATGCTAAAGCAAAAGACAAAGAATATAACCTGGCAGACGGTGCGGGGTTGCAGTTAAGGGTAAAGCCTAACGGTTCTAAGCTTTGGCTTCTCAATTACGTCAATCCAATTACCAAGAAAAGACAAAACCTAAGTTTTGGCTCATATCCTGATATTTCTCTTGCTGATGCACGTAAACTTGCACAAGAAGCTAGAACGCTCATCGCGTTAGATGCTGACCCCAAACAACATAAAGCTGATGAGCTAGCTGCAAAAGCGGCACTCACTGAACATACTTTTGAGATAGTCGCTCTGCAATGGTTTGAAGCTAAGAAAGAATCCATAACTCTGGACCATGCTGATTCAACATGGCGCTCTTTCAAGCTACACTTACTCCCTGCTTTAGCTAAAACTCCGATCAGCCATATCACTGCGCCGATGGTTATTAAAGTATTAAGGCCTGTTGAAGCAAAAGGTAATCTCGAAACTGTTAAGCGATTAAGCCAACGCATAAACGAAGTCATGATATACGCCGTCAATACGGGCCTTATTCATGCAAACCCTTTATCAGGCATTAAATCAGTATTTAAAAAACCACGCAAAGAACACCTTGCTGCACTAAAACCAAATGAATTACCTGAGTTAATGCTGACTATTGCGAACGCCAGTATTAAAAAAGTCACCCGCTTTTTAATTGAATGGCAATTGCATACCATGACTCGGCCGAATGAAGCCGCAGCAGCACGATGGGATGAAATTAATTTTGATGACCGGTTATGGTTGATTCCGGCAGATAAAATGAAAATGCGCCGTGATCATGTTATCCCCCTTACAGACCAAACTATTGCGCTACTTGAAGCAATTAAGCATTTCAGCGGTCACAGAGAGTATATTTTTCCTGCTGAGAGAAACCCTAAAACACATTGCAATGTACAAACAGCAAACGCTGCATTAAATCGAATGGGGTTAAAGGGCCGCACCACCGCACATGGCCTTCGTTCGTTAGCAAGTACAACACTCAATGAGCAAGGGTTTGATGCTGACCTTATCGAAACAGCGTTAGCACATATAGATAAAAATCAGATACGTAGCGCTTACAACAGAACGGACTACTTAGAACGCCGTAGAGTGATGATGAATTGGTGGAGTGAGTACATAATGAATGCATCAAGCGGTAATTTTAGTTTGGCTAATAACTTAAAACACTTAAAAGTCGTAGGAGAATAGCGATAAAATTTTGATTAATTGTATAAACAATATTACTACAGGGAGTTTAGATTGTGGCGCTTACCAAATTATTTTTTTCATTAGATGAAATAGCATTAAATTTAGCCGATATGTCATTTTACGATATAGGTTCAGTACACAGGGCAGAAAGTGGGAATTGGAGTGGATGGGAAGAAGCTAAACAATATCTTGAAATTTTATGTGACCATGTAGAAGATCTTCAACTTAGGACAAAGAATGATTCTGTTTTTTTATTCGAACCTATCGATAACTTTGTAAGTAATCGAAGTGTCATACACACAATTTCAGACGACCCTTTGGAGCAATTTCCACCATTTCCTATAGATACTAAAAATACTAAAATTGGACTAGATGAAATCAAAAATTGGTGTTTAAAGCATAATCTAAGGCCTTCATTTCTGTTTAGTGATTCCCCTACCCCTACTTCTGAACTCCAGTCATTTGAACCTCATAATGACTTAATGTCTGAATTAGCATTGTTACTCAAAGGTGAACATCAGCATCAAGCAGAAGAGCTAAAAATTGCAATTAATGCATGGTATCAAGCTTCACTTCTTATCCGAAATAACGAAGGAAGTAAAAGTTACCTAAAACTAATTTCGACTCAAATTGAAAAAATATCGCCAAAATTAAGCAAAGCAACACTAGATAGGATAGCAAAGGTAAGCAACTGGAATAAAAAAGGCAATGGCATAGAAAATAATTAGGTGATCCATTTCTAAAAAGGGATCACCATTTAAGCACACTTAATTCCAACAAAAATATAAGCTTTTGTAATTAATAGAATATTTGTAAATCAAAGATCTTATATGGGTAGTGCTAGCTATTTTATTAAGAATTTAACTTTTAATCTAAGCCCCGTCCAAACAAAACTTAACATGTACGGGGAACACCATGAAAGTACTAAGATTGAAAGAAGTAATGCGTTTAACAGGTTTAGCTAGATCAACCGTTTACGACTACATAGCTAAAAAACAATTCCCAAAACCTATCATTTTAGGGCAGAGAGCAGTTGGCTGGCTCGACCACGAAATTCAAGATTGGATAAGCGAACGCATCGCCGCTCGTGACGCCTAAATCAATATCGGCACCATAATCATGGTGCCGGCTTTCCATAGCAATTATATCGATGTTATGCACTGTATCTGCGTGACATTACCGTATCGTGGTACAAGTTAATGGAATATTTCAGATGATTTCGTACAACAGCTATAGGTTTTTTACCCCTACTTTTTTAAAACACATATTGTTAAAAGCCTTACGCGGCGCTTACTTCGTGCAGCAAAGCAAATGGTGTTTATGGGGGATATTGATAATATCTTATTCTCTACCTTTCTTACCTGCTTTACTTTTTTAGTCGGTACAGCATATGTACGTCACTAAATCAAAATACTATCAGCATCAAGAAAGCTTCTGGAGAATCAACAGCACTACATCTGGCTGTTATACGCCTATGTTAAAAACCATGCTTGACCAATTCTTTAACCTTCATACTTATTATGCTCGAGCATTTGTCCTCAGATTCGATTTAAGACAAGCTTCATATACAGATTCGAATCAGCGAATGACACAGTTTTTCAGAAGGTTATCTAAACAATTAAAAGCAAAATATAAACTTAAAAGATTGGCTTACTTTTGGGTTCGAGAAAAAGATAGATCTCAGGCACAACATTACCACTGCGTGCTATTTGTTGATGGTAGGATGGTTAATTACTCCACCAATATATCGTCATTATGTGAAGCTATTTGGACCGATATGAGTGGAGCATATTGGCGCCCTGAAAACTGTTTCTATCTGAGCCATCGTGATGATGAGGCAGTACAGCAAAAAGTCATCTGGCGAATAAGCTATTTAGCTAAAACGAGAACGAAAGCAGATAAGCCACCACAAACAAAGAGCTATGGTTCAAGTCGAATTTCGCCAAACCCAAAGAGTTTAATACGATGAGCATCCAGGTTTAGAGATTGAGAGCTAGTTGATCACAAATCATAATCAGGATCACACTCACCCGAATTTTCATCGCAATTATTTAAATGACCTTTTTCTATATCGGTATTTTTGCAAACCTTATAGTCAGGCCCTAAGAATCGACATTTCCCATAATATTTTGAATTACAGGCATCCCAGGCCATTTGCTCAGTCTCGTAGCAACCACAACCAGACAGCCCTATCAGTAAGATAGCTGGAAGTGTTTTAAGTATTCTCATTTTTAGTAATCCAATATATAAAGCCTGATATGCATAAACTTAGAATAGTAACTTTTGGGAATGCCGCAGATATGCAATATGCCTTGAAACAAGAGCCGTAACCAAGTTGATTAAAAAACATCACGACAACAAAAGTAGGAATCAAAACAAGTAAAAATCTAATCATATTTTCTTCAAGCCTTTATTTAATAGGCAACTATTAGGGACTAACGAGCCCCTGTAAACTTCCTGTTTTATAGATATGCTTTAACTAAGGCTTTAACTAAGGCTTTAACTAAGGCTTTAACTAAGGCTTTAACTAAGGCTTTAACTAAGGCTTTAACTAAGGCTTTAACTAAGGCTTTAACTAAGGCTTTAACTAAGGCTTTAACTAAGGCTTTACAGTATTAATTCACTTTTAAAAAGCAATGGCAACATACATTAATCTAAATACAAGCTGCACACTGCTTGGTTTCTAGCCTTTTATTAGGCTGGTCATAATTGGAGACTTATTTCTTTTTCCAATTCTAATCCTCTTGCTACCTTCTTTTTATTTTCTAATGCCGCACTAATTTTCCAGCTATAGCCATTTTGCAACCATTCACCGGTTACTAAGCATTCACCATTTGAGCTAATAAAAACACTTGTTAACTTTATACTGCAGAAGTTATCATCATGAGTATAGTCATTATATTTAATTGGTATTTTTGAAGCAAAGTAGAATCCATTTTCAGCATCATTCCAATTACAACGGCCTTCACATGAAAACTCACCAGACTCATCCACACCTTGTAACATGAAGATAATTTCTTTATATGCATTGAAACTAAAGCTCTGTGCCTTAAGCTCCCAATCATCATCTTTTATATCAAAAAAACCAACAAACTGAAGCTCTAAAGGATCAATTTTTTTGAGTGTTTTTCCTTTCATCAACTGTTGCTGCAAACCTTTAGCACTAAGTTCAACTTTATAATTTCTGTTGCCTAAACGTCGACCTTTAGCTTTGCGAGAATTTTTTGCCTCAAAAACACGCAACATCGGATAACAATTAAAATCTATCAAATGATTATCATGCTCATTGTTTATGAAGAGAGAAACTGGACGTTTTTTATTCGAGTTACCCAAGTAAGTGGCAAGTAAAGATATTCCATCACCGTATATGTCTGGATTTGTTTCAAGAGATAACGCTTGAAGTTCATTCTCGTTAATGAGCCAAGATAAAAAATAATTCTCAAATTGCACAGATTGATGTTGAAATTCAATTCGCAAATAAGCGAGATTGTGAAATGTCCAAATAAGTTCAAGCTCAGATTCGTCATCACAATCAAAAAGTATATTTAACCCATTGATATTATGACTAAATACACTTAGGTATTCTATTTCGCATAAATAAAAACCAGGAGAAACATTCGCTAAGTTAATGAAAGCATTGGGGTTGCCTTCAACAATAGAGTTAACTTCATCAAACGTTGGGATAGTATCAAAGACAACTTCCTGCATCATTTCCATATTACTTGGCCTCTTCCATTAAATTTAAGCTATAGCTTACTTATAAAATCTTAAAATTATTCACTAAAATGCTTTAATTACAACTTTATTTCATTAAATAAACTTTTAAATCTCAATAAATAATTACTCATCTTAGTGAAGATTTATCAATGTTCAAAATGGGTAATTTAATCTCAATGCCTTATCGAATGAACAACGCAGAATATTAAAAATGTCTATTCTGCTGTTTCAAAACTAAATTCAACTTTATACTTTTTAAGTGTCAGGTTAGGTACCACTCTTGATGCGGCGATGGCTTTATCATCAAAGTCACCAGCAACCAATATACCTCGGGTATCAACGCTATCTTCAGCAATCAACACATCCCCCATATAACTTAGGATTTGAGCAATAGCCCTTTGCCCAGCAACGCCAGTTTTAAGTTCAATCACAACGGTTCTATTTTGGGCATCCCGAGCCGTAATATCAATAAAACCAGAGTCAACAGAACGTTCTTTGCCATCATCAATAATACAAAGCCCAGGTTCAAGTTGTTCGATATTCAGTCGCAAAGCGGCTTGCATATCTTTTTCAAGACTAATGCTATGAAGAGGCTTTAAATCTTCAACAATAGCATCGTCAACCGGTTCAAACTCAAAGGATTGGTCTACCTCAACAAAGCCTTCTTCTTTGAACCTTTTATACCGCCTTATGGCATCACGATATGAGGCTAAATTATTGTAAGGCACACCATCAAAAGGGATCCTTGTCGGGTTAGGTCTATTGTTTTGTCTATCCGCTTGCGTGTATGTCAGTTCACCAATTAGAGGGTTTAAGCCATCTTTTGCATGTAGGTCATCAAGATCCCCGTAATGACTTTCAACGCGCCCAGCACGATGCATTTGAGCTGTAATAGTATTATCGGCATACCCTTGTAACTTTAGCCAAGATCGATATTGTTCAGATTTCATTATTCCCTCCTTGAAAACCACTTTTAATAGAAGCTTAAGACTTAATAACAATATGCCATCACCTTCATCTATGTCATTAGCTACTCAAGCTTTGGCTTAGTGCTTCTGCTTGCTTTAGGCATAACTCAATGGCCTCATCAGCTCTGTCTGGTGGGTATTTCCATTTGCGCAATGCAAGGCGCGCCAGATTGCGCAACTTAGCGCACAAAGCACTCATGTAAAATGACTCTAATATAATCATCCAGCTCTGGTGCTAGGCCTTCTGGCGCAATGTCATAATCCAAATATTTAAACCAGACGAGGCAAAATTGCCCCTGTTGTTTTTCCGCAATATTCATTACATGATCTATTTAAAATGTGCCGAATAGCCTGTTTCCGGTGTCATTGGTGCCACGACCAACGTAGTAGTTTTGTGACACTCTGCTGACTACGAATTGAGTTTTGGGGTAATGGCGCTCAATCTGAGGCACAAAACCCTCTTGCATCACCAATGAAATTACCATGGAGCTTTTGGCTTCACTAACCTTTTCAAGGTACTTAGCTAATGTTTTTCCAGAGTTTATGACGGAATCGACAATAACGACATGCTGATCCTCAATGGCATTTATAGCTATGTCATCGGCACTATTGGATAAGATGTATTGATGTGGATTGTCACCCAACAGTGAGCGCACACCTTGGCTGACATAGAGTCCGGCTCTGAGCAAACAGATGATGGTGATGCCTGAAAAATCAGTTACTTCGGAAGTACCTAATTTGCCTTGCGCGTTGGTCACCTCCTTGGTCGTCCTAGGTAGCGAGTTAATAAACTCGACCCCGAGTATCTGGCCAATTTGCTGATGAATACTGGCGAGTCGATTCCCCCTCACCTCGATTGAACGCGACTGGGTATTTAGTTCTTGCAAGTAATGATTATTCTCAGACAGTATTTTTAGCATTTAGAAGTCCTCCAATTTGACAACATTTAGGTCTTCATGACCCGCTAAAATAGATAAATGCTTGGGGTTTGCTTGGTCTTTAAAAATGTAGGTGGCCTGATCGCTGTGCAGCAACATGCCCAAATCCACTCGGCCATTACCAAAGGCACTAAGAGGGAGACTGTGTTGCTTGATGATGTCGGCTAGTTGGGTCTTGCTCTCATTGGTCACTATGCATCCACATAAGCCGAAACTAGCACCGCCGATCACATAGTCGGCTAATTGACACTGAGCCTGCCACAAAGCGGGGAAGCCACAAGAGACAAACACTATCAAGGTGCCCTGAGCTTTCAGGGCTTTAATGACATCAATGGCTTTTGGATGTATGGATAAGTCTTGTCGTGCAGCGTTGAAAGTAGTCTGCATCAACTGACTGCGTTGATGGCTATCCAGATACTGAGACACATCAAAAAATGCATCGAAGCAGTAGCTCTCATATCGCTTGAATAGCTCAGTTACACGGGCAGATAAAGACTCCTCCGGCGAGAAATCATAAATGTCGCAGTGATTCAGGGTGCCATCACAGTCAAACAAGGCCACAGATTTTTGATGCGCAACGATTTCCGCTGCAAAGCGCTGTAACACCTGCTCTGAAATGTGTTGGATCATCGTCTTGGTCAATACCGCTTGTGGCAGGCGACCATCGAGTTCGACAAATCTGATATTGCCAGCCGAACAACACTCGGCTAAACCTTGGCGTTCCACGTCCTGCCATTGAGCTAGTTCTGCCTCAGTGAACCTTGCGTGTCGATGCGCATCGTTTTGGAGTTGAGCCTTGATATCATCACTAGGCTTATGCAAGAAAAATATTACATCGTAAAATTTGGCATCGGCCTGAGTCCAGGCAATGTTATAGCCACCCGCTTGAATGAAACTGTAATGGCCACTCACCACGGTATGTTTTCTATGTTGAGAATGCAGCCCTTGTAACTCGGTGATCGCTGCTTCTCTATATGCTTGCTTCTGCTTGCTGTTAGCCTGTTTGAACTCGTCCAGTCCACCAGCGGCAACTTGAGCTATGATGCTTGAGCCATCGTAACAACTGACCACGTTTTCATATCGGCTCAATGCCTGGGCAAGGGTGGTTTTACCCACACCTGACACACCATAGATGCCTATTCTTAGTGTTTTACTGATCACTATAAGACACCTTTCATAGTGGTGAGGAAATCCTTCCTTGGATCACAGGAGTAGTCTTTGGTGTGGTATTCGAGCAGGCAGTCTCTGACGCAATCTGAGGCGACTTGGCAGGTCTTGCAGTCTTGCCGCTCTGGCCAGTGCTTTGCCATTTTCTTGGGGAAGCTATCAATGGGATCATTGATTGACCCCAATAGCCATTTGGATTGACCAAACATGCGGCCACAAGGATAGACTTCGCGGCCCATATAGATGACAAAGTTGCTACCAGCCCCACAACTGCCGCCGAACATGGTGCAGACTTTATCTGGCTTACCGGCAAAATTGCGGCGGTAAGCCTCCAAGTTACCGATTTCAACTCGAGTTAACCCTGCAAGGTCAAACTTTGCCTTAATATCCTGCAAAAATTGATAGTACTGGGCATAGCTCAGGGCTTCTACGTGTTCAGGGGTATCAACCAGGCGGTCGAAGATAACCTTGGTAAATTCTTGTAGCTTGATAAATTCTACATACTCATCCAACTGGTTGAGTAAGTCCATGGTCAGCGTGGTATTAATCGCGACATCAAAGCCTCTGCGCTTGAGTATTTCAATACCCAGCATAGCGGCATCGAATGACCCCTTACCATTGTGATCCAGTCTGTGCTTGTCATGGATGGCTCTAGGGCCATCGATGGACACGCTAGGCACTATGTTTAATGCCAGCATATCCTCGGCAATCTGTTCGGTTACTAGGGTAGCGTTAGTCACTGTGTAGAACTTGAGCGACTCCTGGTTGGGATAGGCTTCTACAAGCAGCTGTACGCCATCGCGTATGTTACGCCAATGAATTAACGGCTCGCCACTGCCGACGAAGTTAATCTTAACCTTTTTGTCGAATCTATAATGCCTGTGGTATTCCAACGCATTTTTCAGGATGACAAAAATCTCATCGGCGCTTAATGGCTTTTCTTTCTCGACTCGATTTTCGGGGTGGAAAAAATAGCAGTAATCACAGCCTAGGTTGCATATGGTATTGACTGAGATACAAATTCTCTCGACTTGCTCTACGGGAAGTAAATATTGCCTTACCGGAATTTGGACCGGCGCGGCTTTTGGTGGGTACAACTCAACCATGTATCTTTCCTTGTAATAACGTCACTGTCTTTTGATGTCCTTTTTCTTTGGCGTAATCCAGCGCCGATTTATCGTTTCTGTCGCGGATATCGATATCGACCCCCTGTTCAAGCAGGTAGCTGACAATGGAGTCATTGCCCTTGATACTAGCCTTGATCAGTGGGGTGAAACCATTGTTGTCAGCCTGATTCAGGCTAAAGCGGATATCGGTGTGGCCGTGAATAAACTGGATCACATTCAAGGCACCATCCCAGGCGGCAATGAGAATGGCTGAGTTCCCTCGGTTATTGCCCTTAGAAGTGATATAGGGGTTGGCCCCCGCGTGTAGCAGCTTGTCCATGGTATTGAGCTGACGGCGCTGGGCTGCATGACAGAAGGCGGTAATTTTTAACTTCGCCTTATCAATCAAGTCAAGCTCCGTCGAGGGCAGCGACAGCAAAAAATCAATCGCATCAAGCTTCTTCTGTTGGATGCAGGTCATCAAGGGAGTCAGGCCAGTGCTGAGATAGAAATTAAAGTGAGCCTCCGATTGAGATGCTAGCTGCTGGTGGAGGCTGACAAAATCTCCCCGTAGCAACAACTCAAACAAGGCCTGGCGTGCGGGCGTTACTGCGCTGTCGGCTTCGCCACTTTGCTGCAAAAACCTATCTAGCGATAGTGCGGCAATATCTTTGGCCTGAGCGCGATTGCGCATGCCGACGTCGTTGCTGATTAATTGGATATTGCCGGCTTTGGTGTGGGACAAGGCTTGGGTCAGAATGATGTCATCATTATTTCCCCGGCTTGAACCCGATCTTTGCTGTGTGCTGACAGCCTTCAGGCGATGCTTCTCAATATGATGCAGGCACAGCTGGGCTTTTTCCTGATGCTCGGCCTTGGTCTTGCGATAATCGAGCTCATCGAGGATCTTCTGCGGCAAAATAACCCGTCGAGAAAATTGATTGAGTAAATCCGGGTTGATCAGCAATACATTGGTATCAAACAGCAATGATTGGGTTTTGTTACTTTCCATAACTATCCTTAGTCTTATTGATCCAAGACGTCCGTGTTGAATTGGTGGATTACCGGGTAAAACTTATCACATTGTACTTATACCAAAAAATAAAAGGTTATAAGACGCCACATCAAAAATATAATGAGTTAAAAAAGCGGCTTAAAACTTCTCCAGAAAAACTTGATCATTATAGTGTTCATATGCATATGAAGGGTGGCTACTTTCATCATGAGAACCTGTTAACTTAATTAAAAGCTTATGAATTTGTTCTGAATTTAACATTTACAGACCTTGTAAAAATACACTAAATTTCTTATCGAACTTGCGCCTGAAATACTTCAAAATCGTTTAATGCTTCAAATGCAGTAAACACATTCCAACCATGTGATCTCAAAGCTTTAGCATTAGACATGTTGATTAACACCGCAACCTTACGTCTAGGCCAGCATAAATCGATAGCAATCATATTACTTTTATCATTGATAACGACACCTAACTCTGCCCCAGGTAATCTCATTGACTGACACTTTTGCAGTAAACCATCTAATGCTGTATCTGCACACTTAAGTAGATTGTTGTAATCAAATACATCAAATTTATGCTGTTCACGGCGTAATTGATTTATTTTTAAAATATCTTCATTACTTACGTATAAATGCCCATGATGAGGTTGTTTTTTATGACAATCAGCACAAAGACCTCGTAAGTTATCACGATTATTATTAGCCTTGTTTCCGTTAATATGATGTACATGTAAAAGCTTAGATTCGTTAATTAAATTAACGCCGCATTGTTCGCAGGTATAATCAAGTTCAAGCCTAATTTTAGATGAAATTGATGGCCAATCAGCTGTATAACCTGCTGATTGAAAACCCGCTGTAGATTTTGGCAATGCCTTAAAATAAGAGCTATATGATTCAAAAAACTTAGAATATGAAAAGTTTTGTATAAATACAGTCTTATCTCCCCAAGATAACGAAGGAAAATTATTATGATTGATAAGAGTTAAACAGTTTTGGCAGACCGCTAACTCTGCGTCACCATTTATTTCTTGTTGACTATGATATTCGATACCAAATACAGGGAAAAATCCATCGATACGATTTATCACATCGTAACGGTCATTAAACCTTCCCCTCTCTCTCATACCAATAATTGTTTTGCATTCTGCAACGTGAACTCTTTTGGCCCACTTCTCTTTGCCATTACTCAAAACATTTTGAATATTATTACCCTGATCTGGAATATAAAGCATGACCTGATGACCGTCATAATTCAGAATCCCATCGGAGCCATCAATTTGGTCTAGTTGGATATCTTTACCGAGAATTAATCCTTTCGTTAAATGGCTTCCAATACTCTCAAGTTCAGTTGAACGGCTACTAATATTAAAATGAGTGACAACATTTCCTAGTGGGGCAACCGCTCGATGCAATGCACTTAAATCAACGGTTAGTTTCATTATTGAGCCTCTAATATCCGTTTAATTTGAATATCAGCGTTGGTAATCGCCCTAAACGAGACTCTGCGAGACATTGCTTCATCTTCAACACCATCGATTAAAATTAACCGTGATGATGAAAAACCAACTGCCGCAATGTTCGCTTTAATCCATTCGGCATCATCTGGCATCAACGAATAGCCATACTCTAATACTGAACGAGTGCGGCCTTGCGATAATTGCATATTATAGAAATAAGCTTCTGCATCTGATGAACCACGTATCCCTAAACTTGACGTATGCCCTTCAATTCGAATTTCATCTAATGAATCTCTATATGGTGCAAGTACCCTAATATAACGAGGGAAAAAATCATTCAAGATCTCTTTATATGCATCACTTAAACGCGTTTCATTATTAGCAAACAATACATCTGGTGATTGAAAATTGAAGGCTAATGTTTCCTTGTCTATAGTCGCTCCCCACTTATCAAGATCGTTTTTAAACTCATCTTCCAAGGCTTGATAAATTGCCACTTGGTTTTCTTGATAAGCAACAGCCACATCTTTGATTTTGTCGTTTTCTTTTTGCGTTATCATCATAAAAACGATAGCAATGAACAAGAAAACCATCATCAAACCAGCCATTAAATCGGACACAGTCAACCAATGTTCGCCACTGTCCTGTGCACTGTGGTTAGTGCCAAATATCTTATCCATTAGGCTACTCGCTGATTAACAACTTCATTCATTGCTTGAGTCAATTTCACATAATCTTCAACAAATTTGCCGCTGACTTGAGCTAAAGCTTGACCCATCTCATTCATCACACGATTGATTTCTTGCTGCATAGCGGTATCAATCAGTTTAAGTTGTGAATCAACGGCCTCACCTGCCAAACCAACTTGTTGTTTAACCTGCTCCTCCATGGCATCGAATGTGCGTTTAGCTTGGTTAATCTGTTGTGTTGCAGCGTCATCAATTACTTCATTAAGTCTTTGCTGTAATTTTTCTGCGGATTTAACTACTGTGTCACGGACATTCTCAGTGTCTGTAACCAAGTTTTTATTGGCTTCTTTCATTGTTGAGTTCATGTCTTTAGCATCAGCGACTAACTTCTCAATCATGTCACGCATGTTGTTATTTAAATCTGTCACAGTATCTTGCAAATGTTCCTTGATAATTTCCGTCTGTGATTTCAGGTAATCAGCACTTGTTTTTAAGCTCTCATTGGAAAGTGCGGTTTTGTCTGTAAATTCATTACCCGCTAATTCAATGTCCTTTCCTATCTTAGTTGAACTTTCAATTAGGCGTTCACCAACACTGTTAATGCCTTTTTCCGTTTCGCTAGCAAATTTTTCTAGAAGCTCATTTGATGTTTTAACATGCGCTTTAATATAATCATCTGACTCAGATAGAAGTGACTTGTAATGATCACTGGCCGTAGTCACTGCTGCAGATATATCTTCTACGGTGCTTTGCACCTGGGCTCTAATTTCTGGTACTGCTTTAACCGCTTCATCACGCATTAATTTAAAGGCTTCTAAATGACGTTCAAGCTCAGCAAGCTGATGTTGATTCACTTCCATGACGCCTTTTAACTCATGCATAGATTCCGGAATGATTTTGCTTTGCTCACTAATGTGCGCAACCGATGACTCTGTTGCAGAAATGGACTCAACACCCTGGGCATATTGCTGCTGCATTTGCTCAAGTTGTAATTTGTAGTTTTCTTGCCATTCAACAAGCTTAATTACTGCTTCATTTAGTTGCTTAAAGTTATCGCCAAACTGCTCAGTTAAATTATTATTAAAGTCCGTAATCACTTGCTTTAGGGCTTCTATAACTTGCTCTGTGGCAGATTTAGATAACGTATCGGCAAAGTCTTGCAGTTTTAGCCACAGTTTTTCAGAGAATGCATCAAAATCCTCTTGTTGCTTGGTTACTTGCTCTTGGGCATTTTTTACTGAGATTTTGGCATTATCATTAATGTCACCACGAAGAATTTTTAACTGGCCAAACAAAGTAGACTCTTCGTTGCCAACAATCGCATCCTTTAAAATACGCGTCTCTGCAACTTGAGCTTGCATAGCTCCAAGAATTGCTTCAGGTGTTGCCAGCGAAACACTCTCTTCAACCTGTTTCGGTTTTAAGAAAGAAAATGTCGATAATGTTTTGAATACCAACGAGAGTAAAATACCCGCCAAACTGGTAATAAATGCGGTTTTTAATCCTTCAAGTAGAGGCGGAATACTGGCTTCAATATCAAGCTGATTAAAATCTAACAAGCCTAAAACAATGCCTAAAAACGTACCAAAAATCCCCATAGTCGTTAATAAGGTCGGCACATAATTGACGAATTCAACTTGCTTTGCTTGTTTGGTAAAAAATAACCCTAATGCACACACTATAACCATCAATACTAAAATGGCACTACTTACTGATTGTGTATCTAAACTGCGCAATAAACTTTCTAATATGTCCATATACTTCTTTCTTTATAAGTTAAGGTTTAATGTTAAATAGCCTGTTCGACGATGGCGTCGGTCAGGTGTAGTTGAGTTGTTTGTGCGGCACTTAAACGAGCTTTTAGGTGGTCGCAGAGTGCCATTAGTTCATCGACTTTAGCGACAATGCGGTGTTGCTCTTCGAGTGGAGGGATTATCGCAACAAGGTTGGCAATAGCTCCAAGAAAGAGGTTAGCCTGTGCAGACTGTTTAGAACGAGCTTTCATTTGCCTCTGCAAATAAGGACTTCTTAACATGAGTGCCAGAAATAAAGGGCTTAAGTTATTATTACAAGGGCGAATCATTGCTGCACTTCTGACCATTGAGTAAGCATCATCTCTATCAACTAATGCAACACGACCGACACTTCCTGAGCATGATATTAAAATGTCACCAATATTTGGATCGCATCTATTTCTTATCCTATTAAATTCATGAGTGGGCACAAAATCAACATCATTCAAAACAATACCTTCATTCGTGACATTTCTTGCAGATAATAAATAATGTCCAGAATCCGTTCGTTCGGGTGTAGCATGTTCACCATCGGTAATTTTGTGACAGATATCTTGGCATTTTTCCCATTCCCACCCTTCCGGCAGTTCAAACGGCTTTTCTTCGTCTGTGATGGCGGGCAGTGGTTTCTGTTTTTTGATTTTACCGTCTTTAATCAGCTGAGTTTTTTCGGCAGCGATGCGCTCTAGTAGCTTGGCGGCGGGTTCGTCGTTTTCATCTTGTGGCACCAGCTTACCCATAACGGCGAGTTGGAGGATGGTTTGTTTTAGGGTGTCGATGCTGGCTTCTGTGGTGAATAGCGTGTCGAAGTGTTCGGCGACACGTTGCCAGCTTTCTATAAAACTCTCATTAAGTGAATGCTCAAGGCTGTCAGCAAAAGAAGGCTCAAGGCTGGCTGATTGGCTATCTGCTGCCTGAGAAGTGTTAGGCAGTAACAATGCATTCAGTAGTGTTTCAACTAAGGTTTGGTGGGCCGAAATACTTGCTTCGGTTTGTGTTTCTAGGGCATCACACAAGCTCATCAACTCTTCTACTTTAGCGACGATACGGTGTTGTTCTTCGAGTGGAGGTAAAGCTATAAGCATTTCACTGAATTTCGCTGCAGATATACCTCCAATAATACCGGTCATTGACTCGCTAAATTGCTGGAAGAATGAAGGTGTTAAGTAGGTTGATAAAACAAATTTTGGTTCAATATCCCCATAGAGCTCAATAGCAAATAATTTATTTCCAAAACAAATATCTTGAAGTGCAATACCACATTTTTTGCCTGCACTACCACCTTCGGCACATATTAATACTGAGTTTTTCTGAGCTACTTTAAATTTAGGTTCATCAAATGGAATTAACACTCCATTTTTGTAGTCCAGTGTTTCAAATCCATAACCAACATCTTTAGTTGCAATAAAAGGTAATCCTTCACTTAAACCAGTATACTTATCTTCCTTCAATCGAGCATTAACACTGTTTCCATTAAAAATATTACCAATACTACCTAACCGAACACATTGCCATCCAAGCGTCAATTCAAACGGCTTTTCATCCTCGCCAATCTCAGGCAAGGCTTTCGGCTTTTTAATCTTCTTGTCTTTGACCAATTGGGCTTTTTCAGCGGCAATACGCTCAAGTAATACAGAAGCTGGCTCATCATTCGCATCTTGTGGCACTAATTTACCGCGCACGGCAAGTTCTAAAATCAGTTCACGCAGTTTTTTAATGCCATAGAGCGAAAACTTGTTCGATGTGCCGCGCCCTGCTGAGGACTTTTGCTCAATGGCGGTCGTCCAAATATCAATGTGCTGGGTGATTAAGCTTTCTGCTGTTTGCTCAGATTGACCGTCGTTTGTAGGTGTTGATAAATCAGCCATTATTTGCCCTCACCGTCTGATGTTGAAGGTGACGCTAACGCGGCTGACAAAATACCTTTTAGTTGGTCGCGTAGTGCTTGAATATCCGCTTGTTGTTTGGCGTAATCGCTTAGTAACGTTTGTGGGTCATGGCTAATGACTTCGCCCACATGGGGGTTTTTAATGTCGAGGTTATAGTTACGTGCAATAATATCTTCAATCGACACTTTCCAGGCTTGCTCGTTTTCAACACGCGATGCAAAACCGTCGGCATCATTGCCCCACCATGCAAGTTCTGTCTCGAACTCTTCAAACTTCATTGGTTTGGTTTTATTGTAGTTTTTTACCCCTGCTGGGTATGGATGCTCGTAAAACCACACATCTTTAGTTGGCGTGCCTTTGGTGAAGAACAAAATATTGGTTTTAATGCCGGTGTACGGATTAAACACGCCATTAGGTAAACGCACTATGGTGTGTAGATTACATTCGTCCATTAACATTTTTTTGATTTTTGTTTTAACACCTTCACCAAACAAGGTGCCGTCTGGCAACACTACCGCTGCTCTACCATTCTTTGCCAATACTTCAATAATGAGCTGTAAAAATAAGTCGGCGGTTTCGCGGGTTTGGAATTCGCTCGGGAAGTTTTTTTCGATACCGTCTTCTTCAGTGCCGCCAAATGGCGGATTGGTAATGATAACGTCAACTTGCTCGTCCCAACTTGAAAGCGGTTTGTTTAGGGTGTTGCCGTGTTTAATTTGCACGGGCACTTCAATGCCATGGAGCATCATGTTAGTGGTACAGAGTAAATGCGGCAGCTGCTTTTTTTCCACCCCAAAAATTTGCTGTTGCAGGGTTTGGTGGTCGTCGCTGGTTTTCACATAGTTAGTTTTAACGTGGTCAAAAGCGCAAGCTAAAAAGCCGCCGGTGCCGCAGGCGGGATCCATAATGGATTCACCAAGCTGTGGGTTAGTTACCGCCACGATAAATTTTGTAATGGCGCGAGGGGTATAAAACTCGCCAGCGTTACCGGCACTTTGTAAGTCTTTTAATATTTGCTCGTATAAATCACCAAACAAGTGGCGCTCGTTAGAGTCGGTAAAATCAATTTCGTTGAGCTTGTTGATCACCTGACGCAATAGCGTGCCGTTTTTCATGTAGTTAAAGGCATCAGAAAAGGCTTCTTTTACCACATAGCCGCGGGGGTTTTTATCAATAGGTGCGGTGTGGTTTTTAAGCTTAGGGAATAGCTCGTCGTTAACAAACTCAAGTAGTTCGTCGCCAGTAATGCCTTGATTGTCTGTCGCCCAATTGCGCCATAAAAATTCTTCAGGGATTGGCTCACGGTAATCGTCTAGTTCAAGCTCTAACTCTTGTTCTTGGGCATCAAACACTTTTAAAAACAGTAACCAAGACATTTGCCCTAATCGCTGGGCGTCGCCGTCGACACCGGCATCTTTACGCATAATATCTTGGATTGATTTAATGGCTGAACTGATAGACATAGTATTCTCTTTTATTTTTTACAGCGATAATAATATGAAAGCCTTGGCTGTAACCTATTGTATTGATAAGCGATAAGCGCCTTGGTAACTAAGCGCTTTGCTGGTTAATTTGGTAAATTTGATCTTCAAGCTCTTTAATTGCTTGTTCGTATTCTTGTTTGCCGCCAAAGCCTTTTTTAACGATTTCACTCAAATTGCCGTATTCGGTAAATGGCGCGACTTTAAGCACTTGCATGTTTTCAATTTCTTGCACGCCGACATCAGCATATTTTACCAGTAAATTTTGCAGTACGGCTTGTGCAGTGTCGGAATATTTGGTGAAGTAATTGCGCTTTTGCACATTGTTTGCGCGATCTTTGCGGGTTAATGGCGGTTGGTCGTACACCACATGACAAATCATATCGAAAGGGTCCATTTCTTTACCCACTTCTTCCTCTAACGCCGACCAAATAATGCCTTCTAATGCCAGTTCATCAATCACCGCTTGTTTGCGGTCAGACTCATTCCAGCGCTTAACAAATTCATCGAGTGAGCTAAACTGTTTCGCCATGGTTTTACGGGTGTAATCTTTAAAAGATTCGGTAACTAATTTACCGTCGCTGTCGTAATACTGCACTCGTTCAGCCACTTTGCTAACAGTAACACCCGACACGCGGTACTTGTTGATTTTACGGGTTTCGCCTTCGTCCCATTCGCCTTCTTCAAAGCTACCATCGCCTTGAGGTTCATTTATGGTGTCATTTTGAGTTGCATCAGATTCATCATCTTGGTAGTCACCTTGATTGTCTGCAGCACCGTTATTACCAGTTAGATCCTCGTCAACAGAGTCGATATCAACGTTTTCATCTACGATATCTTCAGGCGTCACTTTAATGATTTTTTCTGGTGTACCGTCAAAGCGTTCGTCGGCAAATAACTCGGTGGCCTTTTTAAAGTCGAGAATGGTGAACCACAGCTTGCCGTACCGGTCGTCAATGCGGGTGCCACGACCAATAATCTGTTTAAATTTGGTCATGGACTGAATGTTTTGGTCCAGCACCACTAACTTACAAGTTTTAGCATCAACGCCTGTGGTCATAAGCTCTGAGGTGGTGGCAATCACGGGATAGGCTTTTTTAGGGTTAATAAAGTTGTCCAGCTGCGCTTTACCAAGCTCATCATCGCCGGTGATTTTCATCACGTATTTTTCATTTTTGGCCATTTGCTCTGGGCTGAGATTGGCAAGGGCGCGGCGCATACGTTCGGCGTGGTCGATGTCGTTACAAAACACAATCGTCTTTGCCATTGGATCGGTGCGTTTTAGGTAGTTGGTAATGGTTTCGGCCACTAATTGGGTGCGCTCGTCAATCACCATGGTACGGTCAAAATCTTTTTGGTTGTAAATCCTATCTTCTATCACTTCACCATTGTTATCGATTTGGCCTTTTGTGGGGCGCCAGCCTTGTAAATCGACATCAATATCTACCCGCACCACTTTGTAAGGTGCTAAAAAGCCGTCTTCAATGCCTTCTTTAAGTGAGTAGGTATAAACAGGATCGCCAAAGTAGTCGGAGTTTGATACTTCATCGGTTTCTTTTGGGGTGGCGGTTAAACCAACTTGAGCAGCGCTGCTGAAATATTCTAAAATTTCTCGCCAGGCGCTGTCATCTGCGGCACTACCACGGTGACATTCGTCAATAATGATTAAGTCAAAGAAGTCTGGGTCGACTTGCTTAAAGGCTTTTTGGCTTTCTTCAGGGCCGGTTAATGCTTGGTATAAGGCTAAATGAATTTCAAATGCTGGATCAACCGTGCGCCCAGTGATTTTGGTCATTGAAGTGCCAAAGGGCTGAAAGTCATTGATGCGTGTTTGGTCTACTAAAATATTGCGGTCAGCTAAAAATAAGATGCGTTTTTTAGCGCGAGACTTCCATAAACGCCAGATGATTTGGAATGCAGTGTAAGTTTTACCCGTACCGGTCGCCATGACAAGTAACACGCGGTCTTTACCGGATGAAATAGCTTCAATGGTTTTATTAATGGCTTGCAGTTGATAATAACGAGGGTGCTTACCCGTGCCATCATCATGATATTCTTGATTGATAATCGGTAACTGGGTTTGGGTATAACCTTTCCACACGCAGTACTTAGCCCATAATTCTTGTGGTGATGGAAAGTCTACTAAGCGGATTTCTGTTTCGAGTTGGTGCGCTTCGCTAGTCCCGAGCTTGGTTTTATCATGGAAGATAAAGCCATCGCCATTGGAGGCAAAAATAAAAGGAACTTCAAGTAAACGGGCATAATCTAGCCCCTGCTGCATGCCTTTACCCACTTCGTGTTTATTGGCTTTAGCTTCGATCACCGCAAGCGGCATACTAGGTTTATGGTAAAGCACGATGTCAGCAGACTTAACCGTTTTACGCACGCCCATTTGACCACGCACAATAACTTTACCGTCGCGCAATTTTACTTCCTGGCGAATTTGCGACATATCATCCCATCCAGCGTCTTTAATGGCTGGCATGATAAATTTAGTAATGATATCGGTTTCGGTAAGCTTTGTTTTGTTAATGCTCATTGCTCATCAAGGTCCTTCTTAGAAGATAACAAACAGCTTTGGACTTACTAGTCGCGCTAAGATTGTGCCATAAAGAGTTGTTATTACATAGAATTAGAGTAAAAAATTATCCATATGATTTATACAGATGAGTTAGTGTTTAGATAAATTCATTTGAATGTAAGGTTGAAGCCCCTTTGAAGCCCCTTTGAAGCCCCTTTGAAGCCCCTTTGAAGCCCCTTTGAAGCCCCTTTGAAGCTCCTTTGAAGCTCCTTTGAAGCTCCTTTGAAGCCTAGTAAGTAAAAACCAAGCTCTATTAATGACAAGATAATTTTATCACTGAGCACTCAAGACTAACCGGTCGATGTAGTAATGAGCATACATTGATTGCTCACTGATGATTCAGTGAATGCTCAGTGAATGCTCAGTGAATGCTCAGTGAATGCTCAGTGAAAGCTCAGTGAGCAGTCATTGTTTATGACACCCAGAGTTAGTTAACTGAATTTTTGGTTTACGATAAGCTTCGAGCAAGCTTAAAATTGTGATGAACTCGATTCACAAAAAAACAGTGCTGGTTTACGCTGGATTAGCGCGGATATGGTCGGAGCTTATTTTATAAATAATTCAACTAGAGATAACTTGCGCTATAGGCGTGAAAATTACTTTTAGTAACACCATAAGTAACACTGACAACAGCCAGCTTAAATATAATCAATTATAAACAATGAATTGCGAAAACAATTCAGATGACGCCGCCCCACCAATTTATAGAAGGGCTTAGCAGCAATGCTAAGCCCTTTTTGTTTGTCTGCTAGCCCAGATTTCTGCTTTATTATTGTGGCTAGATGGGTATTTGAATCAAATGAGTATATTCGGTACCAACACTTCATTGGTACTTATAGCCTGCCGCAGGTGATGTATAGGAAATACAAATGTCACAATCACATGGATGTGAAAGAGTGACCTTAGTGCAATCGCTTCTGTGACAAGCTGTAAACCCATCCATGGGCGCTCTGCGAAAACATCCATGTTTTCGAAGGGCACAGCCGCGCTTGCACCTGTAATTTTACTCGTCTTCCCGGTGATGCTTTTGAGCCGGGATCCAGGTGTTTGCTTTGTACTTTTGTACTTTTGTACTTTTGTACTTTTGTACTCATGGCCTGCGGCCACTAACGTCGTGGCGCTTCGCCCACACCAGACCAAAAGGAAACCAACGGCTGTTCCCTCTTGGAACTCCCAGCCGCCACATCAAAATTATCTGAAAAGCGATAATTTCGCGACGTGGTTGAATCCAGCTTTTGGCGGCGTTTGTAAACTGCTTCGGCCACCTCTTTATAGTAAAGAATGAAAATGCTAACGCTTCAGATGGGGCGTCCCTTCCCCTCTAAAGCTAGCTGGCCGTCCATGGCCAGCTTACGTCATTTTCTTCAACGTCCTCAAGTCCAGAGTTGAATCAACCAATTACAAGCAAAGCATGAAACTCGTTTTTGCCCCAAAACTTGATACTCTTTAATGAGTAAGCTGTCCATTGCCAAGTAATCTCCAGTGTATTCAGCGTGTGCTATTTCATTATTACGATCTAGATGTATTCATTTACTGCTAAAAACAGCAAAACTACGTTACTAAAACTGTACTCTCAGAAACATACATGCTGACTTTATTTATTGAGAAATATTTACTAGAAGTATTGATGTGCTTTTCTATATAAACCATTATTTAATGACTAGATTGTGCTTGACCGAATGAACTGATTTTATATGCAGGTATAAATAGATTTAGCTTAATTAAAATCAAACAACTCATTAGGTAGGTCTAAAGTTGCAATGTAGATTTATGTCGAAAAGTATAATTGATTGATAATATTGTAAATAAACATCATCGCTTGTTTTTTAAACGACATTATCGTGCAACCTCGATTTATTTTGGTATGTTGAGAGTGTTTTATCACTTTACATCAAAGACATAGAGAATGTAGGATGATATAAATCAATAACTTGAACAGCCGACTTTATCGGGTGAGCCGTTCAATAAGCTTTGAATCTCAGGGAGATTAGCGTGCCTATTAATGTATCGGGTCAAACAATACATAATGGATTCATATTGTCTGAACCATTTATTCATAACGGTAACATGGTAGTACTCACAGGTCGAAACGGATGTGGTAAGACACGCCTTCTAGAAAGCATCAAAAATCAAATGTCAGTAGTTGATTTAGCAGGCGTTAGGATTACAAATCAAGAAATTATGCTTGTAGGTCAAGCCCAACTAACTCCTAATTTTGGTGGTGCATATAATGACGGCCAGTTTCAGACGAAAATAACGTCATCACTCCAAATGTTTGATCGAATTAAGAATCAATTCGACTCACCTTTATCTCATGAAAATGCTAGAAATTATGGAAGGATGCAAGAAGATTCATTACCTTATGAATCACTTTTTAGATTATGTAGTTCAATTAGTCAATATTTAAATAAGCGACCAAGTGAATTAACACATGATGAAATTAAAGTGCATTTCGAAGACCATATTCATAGTGTTCTAGGCTCTCAAAATATATCGAGTATATGTAATCGATACATTCAACGGAAAAAACTTAATAAATTTAATAAATATTGTGCCGAACAAGAGGGAGAGGATGTTTCATATCTTAGCGAAGAATCATTTTTAAACAGATTCGGCGATGAGCCATGGAAAATCATAAATAAAATTATCGAGTCAACTTTTGATAATAAGTTTAAATTCTCTGAACCCGATACTCTGTCACAAAGTTATTCGTATAACGCCACTCTAATACAACAAGGTAGCGGCCTTCCTGTCGCGGTCGATGCTTTATCATCAGGTGAAAAAACCTTACTTTGGTTGGCTCTAACATTATTTAACAGCCAATATTATGATCACACTGCCGTGCAAGCCCCTAAATTGCTACTGCTAGATGAGCCAGATGCATTTTTACACCCTCAGATGGTAGTTAAAATGTACAGAGTTCTAACTGAATTTTCTGAAAGTTTTAAATCACGAATATTTATTACTACACACTCCCCAACAACTGTCGCCTTGTCACCAGAAAATAGTACATATATTGTTAGTGAAAACTCAATTTCTCCAGTTACTAAAGATGAGGGAGTTGCGGAGCTATTAGACGGTGTCACTCAAATATCAATTAATCCAGAGAACCGAAGGCAGGTTTTTGTCGAAAGCCAATATGATGCTGATGTATATCAATCTATCTATGCAAAACTATTACATAGTTCAAAATGCTTAGATCCTAAAATTTCACTTAACTTTGTAAGTTCAGGCCCTAAAATGCCAGAACAGCAGTTGAAGGATAAGGTTAAACAGATTTTAAAAATTCATGATGAAAATCTACTGAATGAATTCATAAAATCAATAAACGGTGTTGGAAATTGTGTACAAGTCGTTGGTCAAGTAAAGGCATTAGAACAGGGGGATAATAAAACAGTAAGAGGAATAATAGACTGGGATTTGAAAAATAAACCTTCCAAGCACGTTTCGGTTTTAGCTCAAAATTTTTCGTACTCTATTGAAAATATTACCCTTGATCCTATATGCATACTTCTATTGCTTCATACTAATAAACCTGATGTTTTTACTATGGCCCAAATTTGTGGTGTTGAAGTTCATTGGTCAGATTGGCTAAATAATGACAAACTACTACAAGAGTCTGTAAATCGTTTTATTTATAAGGTGCTGGGTGAAGACAACAATAAAGAGGAGGAGCTTTCTTATGTATCAGGGAAAACGTTACTTACTGATTCTCGATATTTGAAAATGAAAGGGCATCCATTGGAAAAGCTAATCAAAGAAAAATATGGCGCTCTGAATGAATTTTCAAAAACAGGAAAAGAAGGTGAGCTAAAGTATTCCATAGTAAGTAAATCAATGGTAAACCTCACAAATGGACGTTTTATCCCTAGTGTTTTTGAAAATGTACTTTCGTTGGTGCAGAAATAACAGCGAACAAGAGACTATGGCTCAATAACTATGATTAAGCTTTAACATTTGAGGCTGAACATTCTTCTGATGATAAAAGTAACAGTTTGGTGTAACAATTAACTAATCCAATACTCGTACAACCCGCGAATACAGGCGTCTTAGAATTAGGGGGAGGGTTCAAATCTCTACCCCTTGGTCACACAAAGTAATTAACTCATGTTTTAATAGCGCTTTTATCACAATCATCTAACTACTTAATTTAGTGGTCAGGTTAAACTTTTATAAAAACAGTTCAAACTTATTCCTTAAACGTATCTCAGCCCAAAAACGAGTTAACAATGGCTTTCAAATGCCTAAATTCAACTCAGAAATTGAGGCCGTTGAAGAAAATGACGTGAGCTGGCCATGGACGGCCAGCTAGCTTTGGAGGGGAAGGGACGCCCCATCTGAAGCGTTAGCATTTTCGAATAAGGCCGAAGAACACTCAAACGAAGTCAAAAGCTCGATAATTTTCCGTCGCAATTTTTTCGCTGCCGTTGTTTGGTTAAAAAGCGAAAATGTTGCCGGAACGCTGAGGGTTTGCAAAGGGGTACAAGCGCTTTACCCCTTTGCTCTGGTGTGGGCGAAGCGCCACGACGTTTGGCGGCGGGACTTGAACTGGCGTCCATAAAAAATCCCCGTTGATATTGCTATCAGCAGGGATTTTTATACATCAGGGTTGAGCTCACTCGTGGGTAACCTAAAGTGGCTGGCTCAATCAATTAGTTTTGTTTTTTTACAAACTGCGATTTCAGCATCATTTGGCCGTTACCGTCGACTTTACAATCGATGTCGTGGTCGCCTGTTGAAAAGCGGTTGATCACTGCTTTAGTACCGACTTTAAGCACAAGTGATGAACCTTTTACTTTAAGATCTTTGATTAAGGTGACTTTGTCGCCTTCTGCCAATAGGTTACCCACGGCGTCTTTTAAAATGATTGCGTCTGGATCAACCACTTCTTCATTTGGGTTCCACTCATTGGCGCATTCTGGGCAAATTAATAATGTACCGTCTGAATAAGCGTAAGGAGATTCACACTTTGGGCATGGCGGGATGACATCACTCATATACTTCACTCTCTATTTTTAGCTTAAGTCGAACCAGATAAAGGAGCTAAGGCACTGTTCGAAAAGCATTATCGATTGGCATGAGATAGCCACTAAAACCACCTCACCTTAAATTGTAATAACATTATAATGCTATTATCACAATTTAACTAGCCTAAGCGGTTAAGCCCAGTTAACACTCCACCATAAAATGCGATAGATTAGCTTTTAACTTGAGGGTTCGGTCGGCTTTGATTGTCACCAAAACTGACATCGTGTTTTTCGAGATATTCACGAATAAGCTGGCGGGTAACTTGTGATGGAGTGAGATCTTGTGCCGCACACAATTTCTCAAATGCCTGCTTTTTTAGCGGGTCCATTAATACAGTAAAACGGGCAGTTTTGTTTTCCACTGGTGATGACCTTTAATTGCAACATGATAATTTGATTATAATGCAGTGATAGGTTAAAGACCATATTTCACAGTGGATATTCAATTTTACTAAATAATGGTGCTCAGCAATGCCGCCTAGTAATACAAGTTACATTGCTAAGCACCATCATAGTGGCAACTTAAGCCATGCTGGCTAGCTGTTGTTTAAGGTCATTAAAACTCGGTCTGGCGCTTAAGTTAGGCCGCAAACAATCTTGCACCAATTGATGTAGAACTTGCGCCTTGGGGCTATGAGGATGTTCAACCAGATTTAGCATGTCTTCAATCAGGTTACCAAATGCCCTGACCTCTATAGCTTGCATTAACTGCTGGTACTCGGGGGTAAATTTATTGAGGTTAGACGCTGCACCAAAATCGCCAAATAACACATTATCTTGAGGGTTTATCATGATGTTGTGCGCATAAATATCGCCATGGCTAATGCCATTTTGATGTAAGTGAGCCAAGGTATCTGCCATTTGAGAACCTATCTTAACAATCCGTTGCCAGGTAAAACGGGTGTGGGCTTCAAAGGTATCTCGACTACAGGTTTTTAAGGATGGCGGTAAACCTAAATTTGCGTAGCTTGGCGGAATAAGCTGCATCACTAAGCCTAATTGATCAGCCTGGTTAATCTGTGCCAATACATTGATTAAATTAGGGTGATCGCCAGCAGTTAAGCAACAATCTAGTTCATCTGCAGGGTAACCGTCGCTGGTTATCATGCCCTTAAACAGCTTTATTGCGACATCATCTTGGGCAATAGCGGCTAAAGACGTCGGTAACGCCTTAGGTTCGGTATGTAATCTAGCTTGATAGATTAACCCAGATGCTCCCTGCCCTAATAATTTACCTAAGCTAGATTGGCCTAACTCAATAGTGGGCACACGCGTGTTATCACAATGTTCAACATGGCTAAAACGATTACCAGAAAATGCTAACCACGCCAGCCTAGGTAAACTAAATAACCAATCAGGTAACTCGGTAAGCTGGTTAGCAGACAAACGGATTAACGCTAACTGATGGCAATTTACCATGCTGCTCGGAAGCGAAGTTAAGCGATTGCCCGCTAATGCCAGTTTCTCAAGACGATGACATTGACCCAAACTGTCTGGCAGTTGTTCAATCTTGTTGTCGGTTAAAATTAACCAGCGGGTTTGCTTGGGAATAGATGCTTCTGAAACCGTTCGAATTTGGTTGGCTTTAAAGCCAATCATTTCTAATTTTGGACACTGGCCAAGCACATCGGGTAAATGTTCGAAGAGATTATTCGACAAAAACAGGATTTTTAACTGATGTAAATCGGCAAAATTATCAGGTAACGATGACAATTGATTGTCAGTTAAATCGAGCACTTCAAGCGAGTCTGCTAATTCAAATAGTTTGCCGGGAAATACTGTTAACCCTTGTGCTATTTTAACTTGCTTAGCACCCAATAGCAGGCCATCGTTTAGTTGTTGTAATGTTTGCATGACGTGACTCTTTACCAAAATTGTCGACATAGTAATAGACAGTGCCAGCAGAGACAAATTTAAGGCAAAAAAAAGACCACAGCAAAGGCTGTGGTCAAGACGGATGCTAAAATACACAAATTGGGGCTGATTATTTAGCACCACTCATTGGCATTAGCATGACAACAAGTGGGTTCCTACAAAAATACGCTTATATAATCCGTAAGGATTAACCACGCAAACAACAAAAACTTAAATCAATTCAGCTAACATGGTGTCTGCATAAGGCACAAGTTCGACGCCATCACGCACTTTTGCGACGTAATCTGGGTTAGCAATAAACGGGCGACCAATAGCTAACAAATCAAACTTATTCGCTTCAATTGCAACACTACCCGTTTCGGCTGTGTAGCTACCAACACCGACTAACGTACCGCGATAAACACTGCGTAAGTAGGTTGAAATGCGGCCACCTAAGTAATCAAACTCCATTGAGTCGTCAAAAATACCACCGTGTAAAAATGCTAAGTTACGCTTGGCCAACTCAGGTAATAAATAGTCAAACACATCACGGTCACGTGGATCGCTGGCCATATTGAAATAGGCACCAGGCGATACACGCAGCGCAGTGCGGTCTGCACCAATGCGAGCGATAACAGCATCAACGACTTCTAAGGCAAAGCGTGACATGTTTTCAGGTGTTTGACCGTATTCATCTTCGCGGCGGTTATTGTCGTGATGTAAAAACTGGTCAATTAAATAACCATTTGCGCCATGAATTTCTACACCGTCAAAACCGGCATCAATCGCATTAGCTGCTGCTTGGGCATAATCGATGACGAGTTGTTTGATATCTTCTAACGTTGCTGCTTTTGGGGTTTGGTACACTAATTCGCGCATTCTTGGCACTGTGCCTTCAACTGCTTGAGCTGAAGCAGACAATACGTCTCCACCACCAAAAAAGTGTGGATGAGCAACACGACCGGTATGCCATAACTGAGCAAATATTTTGCCACCATTTTTATGCACTGCATCGGTCACGACACGCCAACCCTCTATTTGAGCTGGCGTAAATAAACCTGGAGTATTTGGATAACCTTGGCCATCAGGACGAATAATCGTCGCTTCGCTGATGATCAATCCCGCCTCTGCACGGCGCGCATAATAATCAGCAATCTGCTGTGTCGGCACTAAGTCATCATCCGCCATACAACGCGTTAATGGTGCCATTAAAATCTTGTTTGATAATGTTAGGGTTTCATTGAGTTTGTAAGGTGTAAATAAACTGGCCGTCATGTGACGATCTCCTTTCTTGAATATGTATTCAAGAATATTCTTAATTGAACATACATTCAAGTATTTTTTGAATAGTCGATCAAATTTAGTTAGACTCAAGACATATGAGTTATCACGCTTTGTTATTGACCAAAAGTGGCCGAACATGAGACATGCTGAATTTGATAAAGAAAAAGTGTTACGCGCTGCGATGTGTACCTTTATGGTGAATGGATACGCGAAAACAAGCATGCAGGATCTCACCAAAGCGACAGGATTACATCCTGGGTCAATTTATTGTGCATTTGATAATAAAAAAGGCTTATTTATTGCCGCTATTGAGCAATATCAACAAGACCGCAACGAACAGTTTCAACAACTGTTTGTTAATGAGCGTTCAGCCTTAGACAACCTCGGCGATTACCTAGCATTAATTGTGAAAGAGGGCTTAAGTTGCGATGCGACCCAATCGTGCTTATTAACCAAGTCGTTAAGCGAAATGGGTGAGCAAGATGAACAGATTAAGCAAATAACCTGTAATTTTTTACAATCTTGGCATCAGGCTTTAGCACATATTTTTGATACAGCTAAACAACAGCAACTGATTTCGCAGCACAGCGACAGTGAGTTTTTAGCACAATATTTGGTGATGGGGATTTACGGTTTACGCACAGTTGCCAATACTCAACCTTACCTAGAAGTATTACAGCCCTTGGCAGACAAACTGCTAGCGGATTTAATCAGACAATAAAAAAGACACGTGAGTGTCTTTTTATGTTGGTAAGTAACTGAGATAGATTAGCCAACGGTACGCTGAGAATACACACGCTCGCCTAATGAGTTCAGTATTGTGCATTCCCCTTCGAGTACTGCAATAATTGATTTACCGCGTCGAAAAGATTCAGGGATCATCACACGACCCGTTTTGCTAACGTCAAGATCAGTTAACACAGCGTTATACATTTCAAGGCCGGCGGGTGCTTCATAAAACAGCACGGTGACTGTTGCGCTTGATACTTGACCTGCATCTGCAGATTCGGATTTCATAATAGGACTCTCATTTCTAGCATGTATGAACGGTGCATAAATGATATTGATACTTGTAAAATATCAACATCAACTCAGAATAAATGACAATAAACTCAGACATGATTCCATGAACATTGTCACAGAGAAGTCCTTTCTCTTATTATTTAATTATAGTAGGTAATCGATACCATATAGCTAAATTGTATTATTGATTGGCCTCACTTGATACATAAACTTAACACATCTGATGTGTAAATCATGGTATTTCGAGCAAACTCACACTCCTCGCAACGGCCCTAATAAGGATATTTATCGTGTTATCAAGCCTATATACCTATATTAATACAAAATTTAGAACCAGCACCTAAACAGCACCACATATTCCTGCTAGAATCGATGACAATTTTTAGCCTTAAACATTTATTAAAACGAGATTAAGATGGGCAGAGCATATCAAAATAAAAAAGAATCCATGGCGAAAACCGCTGGCCAAAAGACACGAATTTACTCACGTTACGGCAAAGAGATTTATATTTGTGCTAAAGGCGGTGTTGACCCTGATGGTAACCTCGCACTACGTAGCTTGATTACCCGCGCAAAGAAAGACCAAGTACCCGCACACGTAATTGAACGTGCCATTGAAAAAGCTCGTGGTGGTGGTGGTGAAGATTATGATACTGCCCGTTATGAAGGTTTTGGCCCAGGCGGCTGTATGGTGATAGTGGACTGCTTAACCGACAACGGTAACCGCACCTTTACTCAGGTTCGTCAGGCTTTTGTTAAAAACGACGCCAAATTAGGTAGCCCTGGTACTGTTGGCCATATGTTCGAGCATCAAGCCGTATTTGTGTTTGAAGGCGAAGACGATGAAGCCATTCTAGAATTATTGATGATGGCTGACGTAGATGTGACCGACGTTGAACTAGAAGATGGCATCGTCAGCGTTTTTGCACCAGTATCAGAGTTTAACAATGTACGTACAGCCTTGACAGAAGCCTTTCCTGAGATTGACTTTAAGGTAGAAAACTTAGCATTTGTACCGCAAACAATGACTGAATTGACTGGCGACGATGTTGAAAGTTTTGAAAAGTTTTTAGCGGCTCTTGATGATTGTGATGACGTACAAAACGTTTACCACAATGTCGAGTTTAGCGACGAAGCATAATTCGATTGGCTGTTTAAGTGCCCTGTTTGGGGCACTTTACAGCTTAATGCTACACCCCTCCCCCTCACAATTTACGCGCTAAAGACTCACCATATACCTTCAAAGCCATTACCTTTTTAATATAAATCTTAATTATCGATTCCGTCAGATGCAATGAAATCTTAGCCGCTACAGTACGTTTGAAATAGGCGGACTGTTATCGGCATGCGTCTCTACATTGTGATCCAAGGTTAATCCCATTTCGCATTAATAAGTGATGACTCTGCGGGAGTGTAAAGAGCTTAAACAAGGCGCATGACTGAATGACTAGCGGTTCTCTTTCGACGTCATACAACGCAGTGTCAGCCCTTTTAAAATTCGCCAGAAAGGAATGCCCCAGCAGCTTTTGCTCTGGGTCTCGTTATTTGGGAATAACGATGACGCCATAGTGACGTCTTAATCAAAAACCGCTGGACGCATTCTGAATGGTTACTTATTAATGCAGATTGGTATAACACCGACATGAATGAGCGTCTTCTTTTACCCACTTCATAAACGTTAGACAATAAAAAACGCAGCCAGTAAGCTGCGTTTTTTGGGGAATAAACCGAGTTAATCAACGATTAACGTAGGTCCATCTCTTGTACTTTTTCATAAGCGATTTCAGGCGCCGTAACGTCCGGCTTTTCATGTAAATCTGCTTTAAGTTGGCCTTTACGGTGTTTCAGTGCAGCATCTAATTTTTTAGCAGCGCTAGTAATGGCTGGATACATTACTGCGTTGTTACCTTTTGCAGCAATTCGAGTTCCTTCGTAGTTGGTTCGAATTTCAACATCATATTCACCATGCTCTTTAGCGATGATGATATCTAGCGAAATAAGCGTTGGGAAATGGCTAGCTATTTTAGCGAATTTTTCTTCTACGTGTTGTTTGACAGTATCAGTAACATCAACATGGTGACCAGAAAGATTTATTTTCATAGATTGTCCTTAACAGAATTTTACTTGCCAAATATATCGCGTGGTACAGATGCATGCTGACATAAATAACTTCGTTGTACAAATGCATGCTTACATTATTAGACATGGGGCATGTCGGTTAAATCACAAGTGGTTAATTTAATCATGTGACATGTGCATCAAAATCAATATTGTTAAAACCAACTCGCATGGGCTATATCAAATAGACCTAACCCCTACATTGATTAAACATCAGATTACTGTTTAAGTATAGACACATTTTTATCTCCATTGGGTGCAACTTTTGTGTTGTTTATACAAATGGTGATAAACCCATCAATTAACCGCTAAAAGCAGTTAATTTATAAGCAAATATAGCAATTTTTATTTTTTAGGTTTAGCTAAATTAAGCCGAATTAATCATTAATAGGAACGACCATGGCAACAAAATCACTCCAAATTGACATCGTTTCAGACGTAATGTGCCCATGGTGCATTGTAGGTTATCGCCGTCTTGAACAAGCATTGAGCCAATTTGACGATATCGATGTCACACTGCAATGGCACCCTTTTGAACTCAATCCTGCAATGGGACCAGATGGTCAACATTTAGGCGAGCACATTGCCGAAAAGTACGGTTCAACACCAGAACAGAGTGCACAAAATAGACAGCGACTCACTCAAATGGGTGCCGATTTAGGTTTTGAATTTAACTTTTCAGACTCATCGCGTATTTATAACACCCTACTTGCCCACCAGCTGCTGTATTGGGCTGCTGAGTCTGGTAAACAAACTGAGCTGAAGCTGGCGTTGTTCACCAGCTACTTTACCGAGCAGAAAAACCCAGATGATATTGAAGTGCTCATTGAAGCTGCGACAAAGGTTGGCTTGGATGCAGTTGAAGCACGTGCCGTACTCACAGATAAACGCTTTGAAGCAGCTGTCAAAGAGGAAGAACAATTGTGGATTAGTCGCGGCATTCAGGCCGTACCCGCCATTGTATTTAATCAGCAATATTTAGTGTCTGGCGCACAAGAGCCCGCGACAATCGCAGAGTTAATCACGAAGTTGACTACTGACGCGGCGTAATTCCCCTAAGATGACTTAAACCTAATGAGAAGTGGCAGATTGAAAGCTTTTTTTTCGATCTGCCTCATAGACTTTTGCACGCGCTTGGTGTTGAATCTAGCATAATAGGTTATCGTTTTACTCACCTTCGCTCTGACAGTAAACGGTACATTGAGTCGTCATAAATATCACTAAATATAACAGTGGCTTTGGAGTACGAAATGGGCTTTAAAACAACAATAAATTGGCAATCGTCACCCAGCGAAGAAGGTGAGTTTAATCGCGATCATGAGGTTAAGTTTGGTACTGGGCAAACGATTCAGGCGTCATCAGCACCAGAATACAAAGGCAATGCAGAAAAAGTGAACCCAGAGGAAAGCTTATTAGCTGCGTTGTCGTCGTGCCACATGCTGACTTTTTTAGCGATTGCCCATTTAAAGCGACTGCCCGTGTTGAGCTATGTTGACCATGCGACTGCCGATTTAGGTAAAAATGAAGCGGGTAAAGTGGCGGTAGTAAAAATGACCCTTGAACCAACAGTGACCTTTGCTGAAGGCATTGAAGTGGACCAGGAAACCTTAGATAAAATACATGAAAAAGCCCATGCCAACTGCTTTATTGCTAACTCAGTTGCCTGTGAAGTAGAGATTAAAACCAATTAAGCAACGCATTAACCCTCGTTAGGTTTAATGCCAAGCTCATGTTTCATCATTAATAAAAATGCCCCTACCAAATTGAATTTGGCAGGGGCATTTTTTTACTGACATACAGTGCTTAAATACTGTGCTAACAAACGTGCTTACTGCCTTTGCTTGCAAGCATGGAAACACTAAACCTATTGGGTTTTTATGTCGCCCGCTTTACCTGTTTTTGACATAGGTAAACCTTGTAATGGCGCAATAGGTTGTTGTACCAACTCATCTTTTAAGTAACTGATAGCCGCCTCAAGCTGCGCATCGTTACCACTAAACGTCGCATAAGGTAGGTTATCGACTTCAATGTCTGGCTCAACGCCGTGGCCTTCAACAATCCAGCGACCATCTATTGCATACTGTGGGTATTCAGCAACACGTGCCATGCCATTGTCGGTGACAGAATTTCGCCCCGACAACCACACTCCAGCACCAGCCGTTTGCTTACCAATAATGGGCGCAATATTAAGCGCGCGAATACCGGCAGAGAAGGTTTCGCCGTCTGAATAAGTCATCTGATCGGCCAATACCACTAAATGGCCTCTAAACGTTTGTTGCATGTTGGCATTGGTGCTGCCATGGGTTGGTTGCCAAAATGCCCATGCTCTGCGAAGCAGTTTTTCAATAATCCAACTGTCGATATTGCCGCCACGATTACGGCGAACATCAATGATTAACCCATCTTTGTCGTAGTTGGTATAAAACTCGCGGGCAAAGCTTTCAACATCACCCGAGCCCATCGCATACAGATGTAAGTAACCAATATTGCCTTTAGAGGCTTTAGCGACTTTGGCGCCGTTGTGCTCTACCCAATCTAGATAACGTAATTTGGCATCTGTCGCGCTATCGTGTGGGGTGACTACGGTATTAATCGAATTTTTACCACGTTGTAGCCCTAATAAAACCTGTTTATTGCCTTGATTACGCAGCAACTGGGTGACATCGGCAATTGAAGCGATATTTTTACCATTAATCGCACGGATCACGTCGCCCTCTTGGGCATCAACTTCAATACGGGCAAGCGGTGATGTTGATAATGGCAGCTCATTGTCGGTTTGATAAATATGACTAATCACCACCCCGTTATCGGTTTGCGTTAACCTGGCACCTAACGCCGCGGCTTTAGCAACGTCTTTATCTTGCGCAATGTCGCCACCACGCACTTGCGAGTGTAATGAGTTAAGTTCACCCATCATTTGCATGAAAATGTCATTAAGCTCGTTACGGTCGGTGAGTCTGTCTACTAATGGCTGGTACTTGGCTTTGGCAGCTTGCCAGTCTACTCCGCGCATTTTAGGGTCAAAAAATGAGTCGCGATGCATAAGCCAGGCATCTTCAAAAATCTGTTGCCACTCTTGTTGTGGCGAAATGCTTAACTGCCATTGATCGGTACTGACTTTAGCCTTTGACACGTCAGTCGGTAATTTGTCGCCTGCATCAACAATTATGATGTTTTTAGGATCAGATTGTTTGCGCAGCATGAGTTTACTGCCGTCTTTTGCCAATGCATATTGGCCAACATCGTCGCTAAAGGTCTCTACTTTTGGTTGTTGTGCATCAAACTTAACCAGCTTTAGCTCGCTTTTATCCTGGCTAACGTCCAATAAATACAGCTTATCTTTAGTTGCCGTTAAACTGCTGTAGTTGCCGGCATCGACTGGCACTTGCCATAAACGCTGATTTAATCCGTCCCAGTCGACTTTGGTTTTCGCTGGACTGTCTTGATCTGTTTTATCGGCTTTTTTCGCACCGTTGTTAACGGTTAGCTCAGTGGGTTTAGCAAACGGAAACGACGCTTTAGCATCTAACGCTAAGGCGAATATTTGAGTACGTTTGTCAAAAATAGGCCCCATATTACGGTCGCCCCAGGGCGAGCCAGGATTGGCTTTAAACTCGCGGTTAGACAAGAAATAAAGCCATTTACCGTCATCACTAAAACTAGGCGAAAACGACTCGTATTTGTCTGTGGTTAAGGTTTGTGATTTTGATTCGTTAATGGAATACAACACAATTTGCGGACGCTGTTTGCCGATTTCTGATTTCGTTAACGCAATAAATTGGCTGTCGCCAGACCATTTTATGTCTTGATAAGGGCCTAAACCTTCACCATTTTCGATTATTTTTTGATTGTTGTTGCGAGTTAAATCCAGTAACCACACATTGCCCATGTAATCGTCGTGCACTAAATAGCGGCCATTAGGTGATAACGATAAGCTAGTGCGCAGGGTGTTGCCGTCTTTAGTCAGTTGTTTTGCCCCAGCTGAGCCGTCTGCTGGATATTGCCAAATTTCTTGTTCGCCAGAGGCATCACTAATGCCATATACCCATTTGCCGTCATCACTTAATAATGCATCGCGCACGCGACTGTTTGCTGGCGAGTCGATTTGCACTAAACGGCGACCGTCGTTACTGGCAATGGCGACATGGCTGCGAGCGGTAATCACCACATTGTCGCCTTGATGTGCAAACACGGTCGAGGTAGCGTAATCCATTGGGTCGTTAACCCATTGTTCACGGCGGTGAGCAAAGTCACTAGTGAGTTCGATATCAAGCGTGTTTTCGGCCATGTCGGCTAAATTGAGCAACTTAATATCTGCGCCTTGCTGAAACACAATCCGGCCATTATCGAGTTGGGCGTCACGCACTTGCCATTGGGTATATTGGGTATGTTGTTTGATGTCTTTGCCATCCACACTCATTGACCAAATATTGTCGTTACCCGATTGGTCGCTGACAAAATACAGCCGTTGCTGCCATACCATCGGCTGTTTGACAGAGCCTTCATGAGCGGCGGTTAATTGTTGTGCCTCTTGCTTACTGCCAATCTTATAACGCCAAATTTCGCCTTTGGCGCCACCGCGATACACTTTGGCATTGTCGCCACTCACTTGCAGGCCAAACTGAGTAAAATACACATACTCGCCTTTATCATCGATAGTGCCTTCAAAAGCATCGGCTAATGGCAAGTCGGTTAACGTTAGGGTTTGTGGATTAACGGTTTTAAGTACCCAAAAGTTAGCAGGGCCAAAGGCATTGTCGGTGGAATACAACACCTCACCAGCGGCGGTCCAACCTTGTAGGCGCACTCGGCTGTTTTCAAAGCTCACGCGTTTAGCCACGCCGCCTGTAATTGGCATGACATACACTTCGGTAGCACCTTCGTAATTGGCGGTATAAGCCACCCATTTGCCATCTTTAGAAATAGTGGCATCGAGCTCTTCTGCCGCCAAACTGGTTAAGCGACTGGCTTTGATGTTAGCGTTGCCTTGATTGAGTTGTGTGGTCCACAAGTCGCCTTCTGCGGTAAAGACTACCGTTTGGTCATGCAGCGCTGGCGCACGGTAATAGCCTTGATTTGATGCATTGGCGAAGATCATTGATGAGCAGGCTAATGTGCCTAAAGCCAACATGCAATGTGTTACAGAGCGGCGAAGTTTCATGACGAAGTGTTTCCTTTATTCTGTTTAAGGCCTTTTTAACGATGTTTTCACATTATCAGACTTATGCCATTTTTTGCAGCACAAAAATGTAACCAAAAACGGCTAAGCAATCATTGCTTAGCCGTGGGTATTTTCTAACCTTCAGATTCTGATATTTTGCTTATTGCGAAGTCAATTGCAGTACGATTTTATGGTATTGCTCATAAAGTGGATGCGACGGGTCTGATAGCTCAGGGAAGCGTTGATCGATGGTGATCATATAACGCTCTGCCTGGATAAGTTTATTGTCGGCCATCAATACGGTTAAACGTTCCAAGGCAACATCGGCAGTATCTAACTCAATGTCCCCTTTTAGTGAACCATTAAATGATTGTTTCACTTGTTGTACCTCTTTGGCATGGCGACTAGATTGCAGTTGCAGGGCTTTCTTTTGTGCTTGTGGATTGACGTTAGCTGGCGCAGCACTCATTACCGCAGACGATTTGTCTGCCATTTGAGAACCAACAGATCCAGTAATATTAGCTGCTTCAGTGCTCTCATTACGGCTTTCTTCACTGATCGATTGACGATTAACACTTTGGGTATCCATTGGTGTAGCACTCATCGATAATCCCTGTACGGCAATCGATTCTGCAGCTGTGGCATCTTCAATAGGTGACTCAGAGACTTGAGGAGCATCTACTTTCGATTTAAGCGGCTTAAATGATGCCGACGGTTCAGGTAAATGTTGATCTAAGTCTGTGCCAAACTGCTTTTGTAAACTTGGGTTTAAGATAAATAGTCCCGCCACCAGCAATACCGAGGCTGCGCTTGAAAACACCCATGCATTGCGTTGCCAGATTGATTTTTTTACTGAACGGGTAGCTTTAGTTACATTAGCACCTGAACGCGCTTTGGCTAATATGGCTTCATCTAGTTCTGCTGAGGGTTGCTCTAATGGTTGTTGATGGTAAGCATCTTTAATTTCGGTTTGTAATGCTGTGAACTCTGCATCATGATCTTGTGGCTTATTCATCATGTTATCTCCTGCAATTGATTCGCAATACATTGTTTAATACTTTGATAAGCATAACGAATGCGGCTTTTGGTTGCTTCTAGGGTGACGTTAGCAATGTCGCTGATCATGGCTGCAGTCATGCCCATTTCGATATTGAGTAAAAATGCTTCTTTTTGCACAGCGGGTAACTTGGCTATGCACCCTTTTATCATGTTGGCCTGTTGCTGTTGCTCAACTTGTGGCTCGGGCGAAGTTTGATCATCAGCTTGCAGGCTGTCCATGGTTTTATCTTCGCCAAGTGCGGTTACCTTATCGAGGGGCTTAACCGCCCGCACATGGTCAATCAGTAAATTGTGGGCAATTTTATACAGCCAAGTCGTAAATTTAGCGCTGACTTGATATTGCGACGAGGCATTGATGACTTTGCCCCAGGTGTCTTGATACAAATCCTCAGCTAATTGTTGGTCACGTAATTGACGAACAAAATAACGATATAAAGGGCCTTTGTGTTTACGATATAGCGCGTCAAATGCACTGATGTTTCCAGCCTGGTAGTCGAGCATAAGTTGCTCGTCACTACCGGCTTGAGGCACTAAAATGTCATCTTTGGGCAGCGCATCTTTTGGCTGTGCATCTTTTGACTGTATGAGTGTTGGCACCATTTTATCCTTAGTATGGGTTAGTAGGGTTAACGGTCAATGCAGTTTGCTCAGACAATACTTTGGCCGTTTTCAATAACTGTACAAACTCATGGCGATAACCAAAACTGTCTTGGCCCATTGCCGATTCGGCAAGTGCAATTAACTTAGCATAATCAGTATCGTGGACATAATTATTATGGTTGAGCAATTGGCCAAATCCGGCTACCGCAGCGGCAAAGCGCAAGTCTTCACTGGCTTGTTGTAAGTGGTTTAATTGTTGCTGCCGACTAATTGGATAAGTTAATAACTGACTTGCTTGGCCGCCAATGGCTTTATAACGCAGTTTGAGAAAAGCCACTTCATCGGTATTTATCGCAACATCAGCATCAGCAACCGTTGATGCAGAGTAACGCAGCGGATCAACTAGCTTATTGTGGCTGTCATTATAGCGTAACTCGTATAGTGCGGTGACACTGTGGCCTGCACCAATCTCGCCAGCATCAACGGCGTCATTGTTAAAGTCGCTGCGATTTAATAAACGGTTTTCGTAACCGATTAAGCGGTATTCTGATACCACTGCAGGGTTAAACTCTACTTGCACTTTGACGTCATGCGCAATAGTTAACAAGGTGGCACTGAGCTGATCAACCAACACTTTACGCGCTTCATTTAAGGTATCAATGTAGGCATATTGGCCATTGGCTTTATTCGACAATTGCTCCAACAAATGGTCGTTATAACCACCATTACCAGACCCTAAACCAAAACCTAGCGTCGATAACCCAATCCCGCTTTTACTGTGTTTTGCCACATAATCCACCAGCTGCTGATGGTCAGTCATGCCGAGGTTAAAGTCGCCATCGGTGGCTAAAATAACGCGATTAGTGCCGTTTTCAATAAAATGCTTCTGTGCCATTTGATACGCGAGTTGTATCCCTTGGCTGCCATTGGTGCCACCTTGAGCAGTTAACTGATTCAGCGCATGGCTGATTGCCGTAAAGTCATTACCGGCAACACCATCTAACACTATCCCACTGGCACCCGCGTAAACCACAATCGAGACTTTATCTTGTGCCGACAATTGCTGGCTGAGCATTAATAGTGCTTGTTTTAATAATGGCAGTTTATCGTGTGATGACATTGACCCAGACACATCTAACAACAACACCAGATTACTGGCACCGAGTTGCTCAGCGGCAATATCATAGCCTTTAATACCGATGCGTAATAATTGCGAGTCTTGATTGTAGGGCGATGGCGCTAATTCTGTGGTGACATTAAAGGGCGCATCGGCATCACTTGGCGCTGGATAATCGTAGCTAAAGTAGTTAATCAACTCCTCGACTCGCACGCTGTCTTTAGCCGGTAATTGGCCTTGATTAATCATACTGCGAGTGGTGCTGTAACTTCCGGTATCAACATCGATTGAAAACGTTGAAACTGGCGTTTCAGCCGCCACCATATTGCCGTTTTGCACCACTGCGGCAAATTTATCATTATTGATAGGCGCAGAGCTTAGGTGGCGATTCTCGCTGTGCATTGGCATGACACTGGCCATCACATTCGCTTCACTCAATTGTTGGCGCTGTTTAACAAGTCGATGAGCTTGTTCCTTTGCAGAAATCATTATTTCAGCTTGTTGTGGTTTTAGCTGATAATCGCTCACTGGTAGATCTTTTTTCGCGGCTATGGGTTCAGGGGCACTCATAGTGGAATGACTCTGACCTTGCTGGTGCTGAGCGGAATCGCTTGACTCTTTTGCGCAGCCGCCCATAACAATGCCACTGATTAATAGTGCCAACATACTTCGGTTAAATACGTGCTGATAATCCATCATAATGGTGCCCTTTTGATTAAGCGTCTGTTGTGTCGTTACTGACTATTAACGAGTGCAAATTCAAAAAGGGTTATTTGAATGGTATTTTTTAGTTACTTAAACATCACAAAACAGTTTTCGTATTTAGAAACTGAGTGTTAGCCTCAAGAAACACTGAAGTGCAGCCAATAGCGCACGGCTTATGCTATTATCTAGCCCCTTTTTTATCGCCTTAATATTGAGGTTGATCGCTCGGGTTATTTACCCAGTGAATTAACAAAATATACTAATAGAATAAGTACATTAAGGAGTTAACATGCAAGCCCTAGTTGCTGTTGTAATGGGTTCGAAAAGTGATTGGCCGACAATGGAAGCCGCCGCTGAAATAATGGATAAGCTCCAAGTGCCTTATCATGTTGAAGTTGTTTCAGCTCACCGAACACCAGACAAGCTAATGGAATTTGCAAGTTCTGCTGCAGATAAAGGCTATAAAGTCATTATTGGTGGCGCAGGCGGAGCAGCCCATTTACCAGGTATGATCGCCTCTAAAACTCGTTTACCTGTATTAGGTGTGCCAGTGCAAAGTAAGGCGTTATCAGGCATGGACAGCTTATTGTCTATTGTTCAAATGCCTAAAGGGATTGCGGTTGGCACTTTAGCCATTGGTACTGCCGGCGCATTTAACGCAGGCCTACTGGCTAGCCAAATTTTAGCCCTTACTGACGCTGATTTAGCTGCGCGCTTAGAGGCGTTTCGCGATGAGCAAACTCGCTCTATTCTAGATAATCCCGATCCGAGAGAAGACTAATGACATTGCCAAAAAATCTTTGGGTATTAGGCGATGGTCAATTAGGCGCAATGCTCAGCCATGCAGGGCAGCCACTGGGCATTAATGTGCGTCCAGTTGATATTATGACCCCATCTGATGTGCAATTACCGCTACTGGCCGACGACATTATTACTGCTGAACGTGAACAATGGCCAGAATCGCAACTCAGTTTGCAATTAAGCCAGCACCCACATTTTATCAACGGCCCTGTATTTGGTCGTTTAGCGGATCGTTTTACGCAAAAAAGCCTGTTAGATGAATTGTCGGTGGCAACCTCACCGTGGCAATTAGTCGATGGCAATACCAGCACCGAAACACTACACAGTGCTTATGGTGAACGGGTATTGTTAAAACGTCGCACAGGCGGTTATGACGGTAAAGGTCAACATTGGTTAAAACAGGTCGAAGCAACCACGATTCCTGATGATTGGCGCAATGAAGCCATTGCCGAGCAAGCGATTAATTTTGACGAAGAAGTGTCATTAGTGGGTGTGCGCACCCAGGATGGCCGTTGTTTGTTTTACCCTTTAACACTCAATCTGCATCAAGACGGTATTTTAATGGCATCGATAGCGCCACTAAGCCGTTTAGCACCGCTACAAGCGGAAGCGGAAACCATGTTAAGCAAGGTGATGAACGGCCTTGAATATGTGGGCGTAATGGCGATGGAGTGTTTTAGAGTTGGTGAACATTTAATGGTTAACGAGCTTGCACCAAGAGTGCATAACTCAGGCCATTGGACTCAGGCTGGCTGTCACATTAACCAGTTTGAACTGCATTTACGCGCGCTGTGCAATTTACCTATGCATCAACCACAGGTTAATTTTCAATGTGTGATGGTTAACTTAATTGGCGTTGATAAAGACGACCGCTGGTTAAGCCTGCCTAATGCTGAGTTATTTTGGTACAACAAAGACGTCAGAGTTGGCCGAAAAGTGGGTCACTTAAACTTGTCGGTGCACAATAAAGCCATGTTAGATGACAGCATAAGCCAACTAAAAAACTGGATGCCACAGCAATACCAGGCACCATTAGATTGGATTTTGGCTGAATTTGCTTAATATCTTATTAACGACGAAATCTGATTAACGACGAAATCTGATTAACGACGAAAAAAGGAGCCTAGGCTCCTTTTTTTATGACTGACAACTTTAAATAAATTCAATTAATTAGGGTGGTTCATCACCACCAGGATGAATCTAAATCGTCTTTGCATTGACCGTATTGGGCCGCGTAACGTCTGGCGCGTTGGTCAACTTTGTTGGCAACAGGGATTAACCATTTCTTCGCTTTATAAGAGCCGCGTTTATAACCGCTCCAACCTTCGTGATAATTTAAATATTGATTCTTAGCATCCCATTTAGACACGCCATTCACTTTATTGGTTTTATAGATATACCAGCCCATAAAATCCATCGCATCGTCAAAGTCGCTGCGACTTGACCAACTGTTACCGGTTTCTCTTACGTAGTCGTCCCAGGTCATGTTTTTAGCCTGAGCATAACCATAGGCATCACTCGCGCGACCCGTTGGAATGAATCCTAAAAAGTATTCCATTGGCGGCGCTGCATTATGTCTAAAGCCACTTTCTTGATACATCATCGCTAATGGAATATGCACTGGCACACCCCACTTTTCTCGGGTATCAACCGCAGCATCGTACCAGGAGCTGTGTTCTTTAAAGATGGAACAAATGTTGTCTGGTTCTTTTGGCGGAGAGGTGGCACAACCTGATAGTTGCAGTAATACGACTGAGCTAATAATAGCTAAAAAAAGCTTCATAACACCTCTATTTGCACTTAATGAACAACTCACGCTAGCCAAAATGACACTCAAGTTAACAACCTAAGCCTATGATGATGCTGGTGAGTTTTACATCAATAAACCATTAATGCAATTCAGGTTTGCGTTTCATTTCACACTCATGTGATTCTGTTTGCCAAACAATTGGCTGCCAATAACCTTGATTTGAACCAATATAAATTCGGTCGATATTGAATTGAGCGGCAATGTGGTAGCGTTGGTCGGCGCTCACATCAACGCTAAGCACTTTAACTTTACGAGCCGCTAATGACACTTTGAGCTCTGGCGCGTTAATGAGCTCAGCGACAGTAAACTCGTGTTTACCGACAGAAAGTGGGTAGTTGGGTCTGGAAATTACTGGTACACCATCAAGATGGGTCACCACAACGCGGTACAGCTGGGCACTGTTATCGGGCGCTAAGTAGCTCGACACAGTGCCACAGGCGGCGATGTCATCTGGCGACGAAGCACACCCTTGCAATATAGTTATCGATAAACACATTGCAACAGGTGATGCTAAGCGGCGCCAAGATAACTTGCTTTGCATGTTTATTTAACCTCAAACGTGCCTGCTGGCACGACATCTTTAAAATACTGCTTTAAAAACTCACTAAACGTATCTTGAGGCTGATCTTCAATGTGTTGCAGTTCAACTAACGAAGCTTTGGCTTCGTCGGCATAGCCCTTTTCAGTCGCTTCACTTAACGGATAATGGCTTAAAAACTCGTGATAGTCTCCGGCAAGTTGCTTTACCCACACACTATGATCGGTGCCTTTTACAACCACTTCATTCATCACACGGCCCGATAAGGTTTTATCTGGATCGTCAATCGCTTCTTTCCATGAGCTCAACGCCGTTTGATAAGCATGGCTATCATCGCCGTCCAGTAATACCGCAAGGGTAGATAACTCGGTAAACAACTCATGCATCCATGGATTTAAGCCTATGGCTTGGCCATTACGTTGCAACATTAATCCTGGTTTTCGCCCTTCTAGCACCACCGCTTTTAAGTTAGCAGCGATTTCAGCTTCGCCAACAGCATCAGTGTCTTCTGAAGGTGACAGTAAACAATGTAATAAAAATAAGTCGAGGAAGCGCACTTGTGTTGCATCAATACCGACTGGGCTAAACGGGTTCACATCTAATGCGCGCACTTCGATGTATTCAACCCCTGCCCGCGCCAATGCTTGCGAAGGCTTTTCGCCTTTCTTTGTCACTCGTTTGGCACGAATTGGTGCATAAAACTCGTTTTCAATTTGTAAAATATTGCTGTTAAGTTGACGGAACTCACCATCAACATTAACCCCAATTTGAGCAAACTTTTTCGATGGCATCTTAATCGCGGCGCCCACACCTTCGAGATATTCTGGCAATGAGTTGTAGCTGATATTTAACGTGTCTTGCTCTTTATTGGTGTAGCCTAAATCACTCATACGCAACGAGGTTGCATAAGGCAAATATAAGGTGCCCTTTCCGGTTTTTTCAAACTCAAAGTCGACTTCTTGATCTTTAATAAACGAGCTACATAACGCAGGCGATGAACCAAATAAATACGGTAACACCCACACTAGGCGGCGGTAGTTACGGATCATGCCAAAATAAGACTCTGAAACAAAATCATCAAAAGTGATACTTTTGCTGCAACACGCGGTGCCATTGCCGTTAGCAATTTTGTCGTCATACAAACGTTGCCATAAATCATTGGATACCGAAAAGTTAAAATGCACACCCGCAATAATTTGCATGAGGGCACCATATCGGTGAGTTAAGCCTTTACGGTATAACGTTTTCATCTTACCGGTATTGGAAGTGCCATAACGCGCAACGGGGATGCTAGCGACGTCACCGACAAAACAAGGCATGCTGACTGGCCACAATTTTTGACCATTAAGATTGCGAACGCTGTAAGCATGAGTTTGAGTTAAGCCTTCAAGTAAATCATCAATACTTTTACTTACAGGAGTAATAAATTCGAGTAATGCTTCACTGTAATCTGTGGTGATCCGCGAGTTGGTTAATGCTGAACCAAGCGCTTTTGGATGCTCGTCTTGAGCTAAATGACCTTTTTCATCAATACGCAATGCTTCACGTTCAATACCACGTAACATGCCCAATAATGCCTCTCGGCCTTGAGTGTCGCTTAAGTGTTCGACTTTTTCATTGAAAGACTTCAATTTATTACTCTCTTTTATGGATTCGCATTGCGAGTAAACAGCTAGACCTGATAATAAAGGATATTGTTACTAAATTCGCAAAAAATGTTTCTCTACGTGAACTAGTCATCTTGCTAGCTACGCTGAATAAAATAAAAACGGCAACACGCTACGGTTACCGTTTATAAGGCCTAAGCCGTTCAAATACTTTAATGACCGACGTTGATGAGCTAATACGAACGATGGCGATTAGTTTGGTCAATGACATTAAAAAAAGCCAGTAAGCATCGCCTCTGGCATAACAATATGAGGTTAACACTGGCTTGTTTCAAGTGCCAGTGTTAACTCGGAGCGTATCAAGTGTTCAACTACTGGGCAAGTGTTACTGTTTCAACCTGATAACCCAGTGCGCGTAAACTCGGTTCAATGCTGGCTTTGTCGCCGACAACGAGCATTACCATATCGTCGAGATTCAATAACTTACTCGCAAGCTGGTTTAACTCTTTTGTCGTGATATTGTTAACGATTTCATCTTGCTTTTGGGTAAAGTTTTTATCGAGTTGATAACGTTGAATCATTCGCAAAAATCCTGCTTTTTGATACGGCGTTTCGTACTCAAGTGCTTGGCTTTGTGCAATCGAGCTGCGCATAAAGTTTAGCTCATCGTCGCTCATGCCGCTTGCTTGATAAGCGTTAATCTCATTTACAAACTCGACTAAAGCATTTGCTGTCACATCACTACGCACACTGGCGTAAGCCATAAACTCACCCGAATCTTCGGCACCGACAAACATGGTTCTTGCGCCATAGGTGTAGCCTTTGTCTTCACGTAGGTTCAAGTTAATACGGCTATTAAAAGCACCACCTAATGGGTAGTTCATCAGGTAAGCTTTAAAGTAATCGCCTGTGGCATCGTAAATTAACGATGTTTTGCCAATGGTAATCACCGATTGTGCAGCACCTGGTTTATCGATTAAATAAATGGTGTTTTTGGGGTGCACAGGTACATCAGGTAACTTAGCGACTTGAGTTGCATCACCTTGCCATTGTGAAAACACTGATAATTTAGGCAATATTTGTTGTTGGTTTAAATCTGACACCACGACCATCTGCGCGTTACCGGCACGATATTGCTGCTGATAATATTGCTTTACATCATCTAAGGTCATAGCCGATAACGATGCTACAGTACCGTTGCTGCTAATGCCCATTGGGCTTTGACGCCCGTAAAGTAGCTCATTAAATCCGCTGCTGGCAATGTAGTTAGGATCTGACAATTGATGCTGTAAACCTTGTATTGCCTGTTGCTTAACACGGTCAAAATCAGCTTGTAAAAAACCTGGGCTAAATAAACGCTCTTCAACCAATGCTAAGGTAGCATCTAGATTTTCAGTTAAGCTCGATACTTTAATGTAGCTTTGCTCACTACTCGCGCCAAAGCTAATGGTTGAGCCTAGCATGTCTAATGCACCAGCAAGCTCTTCGCTGCTGCGCTTAAGACTTGACTCATTTAACATTGAAGCAGTTAAATCGGCCACGCCGGCTTTATCAAGCGTTGCGAGGCGATGACCGCCGTTTAGGTAAATTAATAACTCTACGGTCGGCGTTTCGTTACTTTCTGTGCCCATCACGTTAATGCCGTTCTCAAGCTTAGCTTGCCAAAGCTGCGGCACTGTCAGTGACGGCGCGGCTGAAGATGCTGGCATGTTATTGCGGTCAAAAGATGATTTAGCAAATGCGATGTTTGTTAACCCCGTTACCGCATCTTGCGCTATTGGTAGCACTGTCGGCTCAAAGTTATCAGCATGGGCAATTAATTGCGTTTGCCCTTCTGGCACTATGCTCATGACCACCATAGGTTTGTTTTTGATGTAAGTATTAAACACTCGCATGACATCTGCTTTAGTCACATTGGCATATCGGGCTAAATCAGAGGCCACCATATCTGGCTGACCAAAGAAAGTTTGGTTAGCCGCTAATGTAGACACTTTACCTTGCACACTTTGCATGCCAAATATGGTATCGGCTTCAAACTGCACTTTGACTTTTTGTAAGTCATCATCGGTCACGCCACGTTGCTCAAACTCAGCAATAGTCTGGTTAACCTTGGTTTCAATGTCAGCGAGATTACCGCCTTTAGCGGGGTTTGCAACCGCATACAAAGACAACTGACATGCTAGTTCCTGGCAAGGATGGCTGACACCGGCTTGTACGGCAAAACCTTCTTTAACGAGGTTTTTATAAATCAGTGAGGTTTTACCGCCACCTAATATATTGGCCAATAAGTCGAGTGCGGCTTCATCTGGATGCTGGGCATACACGGTTGGAAAACCAATATAAAGTAACGGCAAATGGACTTTGTCTTGCATCGAAATATAGCGAGTTTTATCTAATGTCACTGACGTTTTTTCGTCTGGTTTGACTTCTGGCCCACGCGGAATTTCACCAAAGTATTGGTTAATCCAGGCTAAAGTTTGCGCTTCATCAAAGTCGCCGCCAATCGTTAATGTGGCATTGTTGGGGCCGTACCAGCGTTGGAAAAAGTGCTTAACATCGTTTGCAGTAGCACGGTCTAAATCTTCTGGCCAACCAATAACCGGCCAAGAATAGGGATGACCCGCGGGATAAAGAGCTTGATTGAAGCGTTCATTTAAGCGCCCATAAGGGCGATTGTCGATGCGTTGGGCACGTTCGTTTTTAACGGTTTCGCGTTGTACTTCAAATTTTTTGTCGGTTAATGCTGGCAATAAAAAGCCCATGCGGTCTGACTCTAGCCAGAGCATTTTTTCGAGTTGATTGCTCGGTACGGTTTCAAAATAGTTAGTGCGGTCGGTATTAGTGGTACCGTTAAGTGTGCCACCAGACTCGGTCACCACTTTAAAATGCTGCTCGTCTGCGACATGCTCAGAGCCTTGAAACATCATGTGTTCAAATAAATGCGCAAAACCACTGCGACCTGCAAGCTCACGAGCTGAGCCTACGTGATAAGTCACGTCAACATGCACTAATGGATCTGACTTGTCTTGATGTAAAATCACCGTCAGGCCATTTGCAAGTTGGTACTTTTTATAGGGAATACTCACTTGGTTTTCTGCCTGGGTAACGGCTTCAATTAAGCTGACGCCTTGAGGCAATGATGATGCTTGTTGCCCATCATATGCACAGCCTGCAAGAGCTGCACTGATGGCACTGGCCAATAACCATTTTTTTAAATGTAGTTTCAAAATCGAGTCCATCCTTTTAGCAAAGCGTCTAACGCACAAGGAACTTGTTGCGCTAGCCTATTAATTCGAGATTCATTTCATATTGTCATACCGACAGAAAGATGAAAACAATCACACTGTAACGTAATATTTTTCCGACAAACATCAATAATGTTGATGCCACTAGAGGCCACTTTAACCAGCCAGCAAGTAGACATAGCACATCACCCACGAGTGGCAACCAAGATAATAACAACGACCAAATGCCGTAACGTTCAACCCACACCAAGGCGGTTTGATGAGATTTACTTTGAATGTCTTGCGGATTTTTAGCCATCCGACCAGCGCGGCCTAAGCCGTAACTAGTCAGCGCGCCCAACGTATTGCCTAACGTCGCCATAAGTAACAACTCAGGCCACATTGTCGACGTATCATTGAGTAACGCCACCAGCAATACTTCGGAGCCGCCCGGTAATAAGGTGGCCGCTAAAAAAGCGCCAGAGAACATCATCCATAAACTGGTCATGACTTGTTTTATTATCTCGTAAAAAGGTTATGAGTGAACGGGCTATACTTTCGACCAACAAAAATCGGTTTTGTTATTGAAATAGGTTAAAAAAGCGTAAAAAATTTAAAGTTATAATAACAAACCCACTTATTCTTATAAGTTATAACAAAATAACGTTGTCGGCTATGAGTTCAGTTCATACAATGCAATTAATAATTATTAACCTTATGCGGGACCTCTGGACGTTTTAAACGCCATGGCCTGCTATTTAACCCATTAACATGCTATCGACTTTGGCATAACACCGTGGGTTTACACTTGGAATTGACATGATACTGCAAACGCTCAATCGTATTCCGTTTTGGCAAAAAGTTATTGCTGGTTTTGTATTGGGTACCCTCACCGGTGTTGGTTTAGGTGAATCGGCGGTCATCCTAAAACCCCTTGGCGATTTATTTATCAGTGCCATCAAAATGTTGGTCGCGCCGCTGGTATTTTGTGCCATCGTGGTCAGTATTACCTCGCTAGGATCGCAAGGTAATTTAAAGCGCTTAAGTTTTAAAACCTTAGCGATGTTTATGTTTACTGGCACCATTGCCTCGTTTATCGGTCTCACCATTGGTAGCCTTATCGACATGGGCGGTAGCCTGACGCTGGCCACCACAGAAGTGCGCGAACGCGATATCCCTGGGTTTGCGCAAGTATTATTAAACATGATCCCGGTGAATCCATTTGCTTCGCTAGCTGAAGGTAACGTGTTGCAAATTATTGTATTTGCTGCGTTGGTGGGCATTGCAATTAATGCCGTGGGCGAAAAAGCCGTTCCGCTTAAAAATATCATGGAAGCAGGTGCTGAAGTGATGTTCCAGTTAACTCGCATGGTACTTAAATTAACCCCTATCGGCGTATTTGGACTGATGGCTTGGGTTGTGGGCGAGTATGGCTTAAGTACGCTTTTGCCGTTAGGTAAGTTTATTATGGCGATTTATATTGCTGCGCTTATCCACATTATTGTTGTTTACGGTGGCCTCGTTAAGTTTGCTGCGGGGTTAAGCCCAATACAGTTTTTCCGCAAAGCATTGCCAGCACAAGTTGTGGCATTTAGTACTGCATCAAGTTTTGGTACTTTACCGGCTAGCACCCGCTGCACTGAAGCCATGGGCGTGTCAAAACGCTATAGCGCGTTTGTACTGCCACTAGGCGCAACCATGAACATGGACGGTTGCGGCGGAATTTACCCTGCCATTGCTGCAATATTTATTGCGCAAATTTATGGTATTCCACTGGATATGACCGATTACATGCTGATTGCGGTGACCGCAACGGTAGCTTCGGTGGGTACTGCGGGCGTGCCTGGTAGTGCGATGGTGATGTTAACGGTGACATTAGGTGTGATTGGTTTACCGCTTGAAGGTATTGCCTTTATTGCGGCCATTGACCGTATTATCGATATGATCCGCACTGCCACTAACGTCACAGGCGATATGATGACGGCCGTTGTCATTGGTAAAAGCGAAGGTCAGTTGGATGTAGAGCAGTTTTATGCTGATGAAAAGCCGGTTGAACAAACCGCATAACGTTATCGATGTGAACATATAAATCATTAAGCCAGCACTAACGTGCTGGCTTAATGATATTAACGATATAGATTAATGATTGTCTGACGGTTTCAATACCCTATCTCGGACTCGACAGCTTTAACCCCACGATAGCGATAACGCTGTTAGTCATAGCACGCTTAAGTAAATAATCTCAACTCTAGATACATAATATAAAACCGCCCAAACCGGTTAAGATTTGGGCGGTTAATAATTTGATATGCCAATATCTAAATCAGGATGTTAAGGCTAATCTTGAATCTCAACCTTGAAACTCAATCTGAAAAATAAGCCAATCTGTGATTCAGATAATATTACCCTAACACAGCCAATAATACCCCAGCAGCTACAGCGCTACCGAGCACACCTGCAACATTTGGCCCCATCGCGTGCATGAGCAAGAAGTTTTGGTCGTTAGACTCTAAACCCACCTTGTTAACCACTCGCGCCGCCATAGGTACAGCAGATACACCAGCCGCGCCAATCAACGGATTAACTTTACCGCCAGACAGCTTACACATTAATTTAGCCATTAATACACCCGTTGCAGTGCCAATACTAAAGGCTACCGCGCCAAGGATTAAAATCCCTAAGGTTTCTATGCGTAAAAACTGATCGGCTGATAACTTTGATCCCACAGCTAGCCCTAAAAAAATGGTCACGATGTTGATCAACTCGTTTTGTGCCGTTTTAGACAAACGGTCAACCACGCCAGATTCACGCATCAAATTACCAAGACAGAACATGCCAACAAGTGGTGTTGCTGCAGGCAAAAACAGAATGGTCATTCCCAATACCATCAAAGGGAAGATGATTTTTTCTTTTTTGCTGACTTCACGCAGCTGCTCCATTTTAATTGAGCGTTCTGCTTTGGTCGTTAGTAATCTCATAATTGGAGGCTGAATTAACGGTACTAATGCCATATAAGAGTAGGCCGCAACAGCAATAGCACCTAACAAATCCGGTGCAAGCTTAGAAGCCAAGAAAATAGCCGTTGGACCGTCTGCTCCACCAATAATGGCTATGGCAGCAGCATCTTGCATCGTAAATGAAAACCCAGGCACGGCATTAAGTGCAATCGCCCCTAATAAGGTCGCAAAAATACCAAACTGAGCAGCAGCACCTAATAACAAGGTTTTCGGGTTAGCAATTAGCGCACCAAAATCGGTTAATGCCCCTACGCCCATAAAAATCAGTAGCGGAAACACGCCTGTCTCAATCCCGACATGATAAGCAAAGTAAAGTAAGCCGCCTTCTTCAGTAAAGCCTGCATTAGGGATATTGGCCAAAATAGCGCCAAAACCGATAGGTAGCAGTAAAAGTGGCTCAAAACCTTTCACAATGGCTAAAAATAATAACAAACACCCTACTGCCATCATCAATACTTGGCCGCCAGAAAAATTGGCAATACCCGTTTCGGACCAAAAGGCCATTAATCCTTCCATTTTGACCTCTTATGCTAATGCAAGTAATGCTGAACCGACTGTCACGCTGTCACCTTGCTTAACTGCAAGGTTAGCGATGATACCGTCTTGTGGTGCACGAATTTCGGTTTCCATTTTCATAGCTTCTAAAATAATGACCACCTCACCGGTTTTAACCGCTTGGCCGTTGCTTACAAGCACTTTAAAGATATTTCCCGATAGAGGCGCAGACATAGTACATTTAACCTCACCAGCAGAGGCTGGAGCAGCTTGAGCTGGTGCACTGGCCACTGATGTTGCTGATGTTGCTGATGTTGGCGCAATATTGCTAATGTCACCGCCTTCGCTGACTTCAACCACAAAGCTTTGACCATCAACATTAACGGTATAGGTTTGCGGGCCTTTATCATCAGTAACCTGCAAATCATCTGCGCTAGGTACGGGTTCAAATGCATCCGGATTGCCACGATTTTTAAGAAACTTAAGACCAATTTGATTAAACAACGCGTAAGTCATGACATCGTCATCTAACTCAGCCGCTAAGCTAAAACCTTGTTCTTTTGCAGCTTGTTCAAGCTCAACACGTAATTTATCCAGTTCTGGTGCAATCAAATCTGCCGGACGGCACGTAATCGGTGACTCGCCTTTTAACACACGTGCTTGTAGCTCGGCATTAACGGGCGCAGGCGTGGCACCGTATTCGCCTTTTAGTACGCCTTCGGTCTCTTTAGTCATGGATTTGTAGCGCTCGCCCATCAATACGTTAATCACGGATTGTGAGCCAACAATTTGCGAGGTAGGTGTCACTAATGGTAAAAAGCCAAGATCTTCACGTACCCGTGGAATCTCCTCAAGCACGGCATCCATTTTGTCAGCAGCGCCCTGCTCTTTTAATTGGTTTTCCATGTTAGTTAGCATGCCGCCAGGCACTTGTGCACGTAAGATACGTGAATCAATCCCTTTTAACGCACCTTCAAAGCGCACGTATTTTTTACGCACTTCACGGAAGTATGCGGCGATTTCTTCTAACAGCACCATGTCATAGCCCGTGGCTCTGTCAGTATCTTCGACCATAGCAACAAGTGTTTCAGTGGCACTGTGACCATAAGTTTGGCTCATTGAAGAGATCGCGGTATCCAGTACATCAACCCCGGCTTCAATCGCCTTTTGATAGGTTGCGGTGCTTAACCCTGTGGTGGCATGACAATGCATCGAAACCATTAAGTCTGTTTGCGACTTTAAACGGCTAATAAGCTCATAGGCCTGCATTGGCTTAAGTAAACCAGCCATATCTTTAATACATAAAGAATCTGCGCCCATGTCTTCTAAACGCTTAGCCATATCCACCCAGGTATCGATGGTATGCACTGGGCTTGTGGTAAATGAAATTGTACCTTGTGCATGTCCGCCAACGTTTTTAACTGCCTTAACTGCCGTTTCAAGGTTACGTACATCATTCATAGCATCGAAAATACGGAACACATCGACACCGTTGGTATGAGCACGCTCGACAAAGCGAGTCACGACATCGTCGGCATAATGACGGTAGCCTAGTAAATTTTGCCCACGCAATAACATTTGCTGCGGCGTATTAGGCATGGCTTTCTTTAATTCACGAATACGGTCCCACGGATCTTCGCCAAGATAACGAATACAAGAGTCGAATGTGGCTCCACCCCATGACTCAAGTGACCAAAATCCAACTTTGTCTAATAGCGGTGCAATGGGCAGCATATCGTCGATACGTAACCGCGTGGCCAGTATTGATTGGTGGGCGTCACGTAGGACAACATCGGTTAGTGCTAATGGCTTGCTCATATTGACTCCAAATTTATTTCGCGCGGTATTGATGTATCGCAGAGGTAATTGCGCTTACCAGCTTAGGATCTAATGTTGACTGAGCCGATGCTCTTGGTGCTATCGGCGCAGGTGTTGGTGTAGCCACTGGCGCAGGAAAAAGCTTTGCAACAATCCCTATACCCACGATCAATAGACTTAAAAATATAAACACTAGGCCCATGCCCATTATCATGATGCCCAGCGCATCGGATAACTGCTCAGATATCGATGTCATGCTTCCTCGCTTATTTTTCTAACCATTAAATCTTATGTCGTAAATTGTTGAGGCTGTCGATGCACCATCACTGTGCGCGATGGTGACAAGTCGATTTGCAGCCGTAATTTTGAGCCACGGATTAACAATTGCTAATTCAGAAAGCATAAATATTCAATTTAATATCGATTTAATACTGTGTTCCATTGAGTCAACGTCACGATTAACGCGACATAAACTCAAAATCCTGTCACAAAATATAAACAATATACGTCAACATTGCTATCCTTTTGTAAATTGGTCTTACCAAAACAAATGTTCAATGACAGTGCAGCAAAGGAATATTCAAAATAAACCCCCAATAAATAAAGATTCTATAATTATTTACGCGATTTCAATCTACAAATCACAAAATCGATAACATTAACGGTCAAGCAACATGCCGAAATAGTGCATCATACTTAAGCAAACGAATAAAATAACTGACATTAAGCAATAAAAATGAATAAAAATGTAATTAGCCAACCTAAACTCGAGATAAGAGATGGAAACAAAATGTTTAATATCAAATCATTAAGGTTCAAATGTTTCAAACTTGTGATTTTTTGCTAATAAGGTGAATTAACGCGTCAATAGCTAGCCGATTGCAAGTTCATTCAACGCATTCAGCGAGACAAAAGGCTTTTTGAAAACCTTTTTTATTCCCAGTTCAGATTGGTTAAGAAATATGTACTTGATTGAGCCTAAATCATCACGTTGATGAGCCCAACGAATAGCTGAAAGGATATGAAAGAGGATTAGCAATGTGAATGAGACTGGCAAACAGACATAAAAAAACGCCCTGTATAAATACAGGGCGTTTTTAATATGGTGCGCGTGGGAGGATTCGAACCTCCGACCGCCTGGTTCGTAGCCAGGTACTCTATCCAGCTGAGCTACACGCGCAAAATCGGTACAACATGCCATTTATTAGTAACACAACCATTATAGCTGCTAAAACAATAAATGGCGGAGAAGGAGGGATTCGAACCCTCGATGGGATTTAAAGCCCATACTCCCTTAGCAGGGGAGCGCCTTCGGCCACTCGGCCACCTCTCCGCAAAAATGGTGCGCGTGGGAGGATTCGAACCTCCGACCGCCTGGTTCGTAGCCAGGTACTCTATCCAGCTGAGCTACACGCGCGAAATTTGGGTTTTGGTGAAACATGAATGGTGCGCGTGGGAGGATTCGAACCTCCGACCGCCTGGTTCGTAGCCAGGTACTCTATCCAGCTGAGCTACACGCGCATTCATGGTTTACACATTAATAGTAAATGGTGCGGATGGGAGGATTCGAACCTCCGACCGCCTGGTTCGTAGCCAGGTACTCTATCCAGCTGAGCTACATCCGCATCGATTTTACTATTTTAAGAAATGGCGGAGAAGGAGGGATTCGAACCCTCGATGGGATTTAAAGCCCATACTCCCTTAGCAGGGGAGCGCCTTCGGCCACTCGGCCACCTCTCCGTTTTCTTGGCGCACATATTACTGTTTGACGAAAATAAGTCAAACCCTTTTTAGGGATCCTATCTTCATTTGGACTGTTTTTAATCACATTGGGGATAATAGCTTCAAATAGTCGTGAAAACTGTATTCATTTTTACGAATATTACTTTAAAAAATGATTTTCAAAGACTTTTTTTATACCGCTCAAAAATGATCATTTACTCAGAAAACAAAAAAGTCAGCAAACTGCTGACTTTATTTTTATCGGACAAAATAGCCGAAATTAGTAATTGCCACCTTCTGGAGGCGTACCTGATTTCTCAGATTGAATACGTTGGTAGATCTCTTCACGGTGAACCGATACTTCTTTAGGTGCATTAACACCAATACGTACCTGATTACCTTTAACACCTAACACAGTAACGGTGACTTCATCACCAATCATTAATGTTTCGCCTACACGACGAGTCAAAATTAGCATTCGATTGCTCCTTTAGTTCAATCTGCATAACACGCTTTGTCCGTAATATGCGTTTATTATAAGGTTCGCTTTACATAAAATCATAGTATCTATTTCTAAATACGTCAGTTTATAAAGCATTATCTATTCGGAAATTTTAAAGTCTGACGAAAATATCAACTATCAATACGTAATAAGTCCAAATTCATCATATTTGCACTCACCACGGTGTTAAATAAATCTAAACAGCAAAACCAATAACAAAACGACAGAGATAAAACCATTAATGACCTGTGTACGCACACAGTTGCAATCACAACTTATTACCCTAGTAATCCCTTTAAACGCTTTTTACTGTTAGCGAGTTACTTCACTATGCCAAATCTACTGTTGGCACTCAAGTTATAAAGTTGAATATCTTAGACTTTATGCCCTAAGTGCCAATTAAAGCGCTATTTTGGCTAAATGTTAGCTCAAACGCTCAGTAATCCAAGGTTCAACAGATGCTAATGCAGCCGCTAAGTTCTCAGGTTGTGTGCCACCAGCTTGAGCCATATCAGGGCGTCCACCGCCTTTACCGCCTACTTGCTGAGCGACCATAGCAACCAGTTCACCTGCTTTAACTTGTTTAGTTAAGTCGTTGCTAACACCCGCAATCAGGTTAACTTTGCCATCTTTTGCAGTGCCAAGCACAATAATGGCTGATTTAAGCTTCTGCTTTAATTCATCTTGCAAACCACGCAATGAGCCAGGGTCAACGCCCTCCATCAATTTAACCAGCACTTTAACGCCATGAATGTCTTTAGCATCACCGGCCATATCAGCACTGGCTGCAGCCGCTAATTTATCTTTAAGTTGCGATAACTCTTTTTCAAGCTGCTTCACTTTATCTAATTGGGCTTTTAATTTAGTCACAACAGATGCATTGTCTGATTTGAGCAACTGCGCAGCTTCATCTAGCATTGCCTGTTGCTCTGCAACATAGCTCATAGCCGCTGAACCCGTTACGGCTTCAATACGACGTACACCCGCAGCGATACCACCTTCGGAAGTGATTTTGAATAAACCGATATCACCCGTGCGGCCAACGTGAGTACCGCCACACAATTCAATAGAAAAGTCACCCATAGTCACAACACGTACTTGGTCATCGTACTTTTCACCAAATAGCGCCATAGCGCCTTTTTCTTTGGCTTCATCAATGGCCATTTCGGCAGTTTTTAATTGATGATTACGACGGATCTGGGTGTTAACTAATTCTTCTACCGCTTTTAATTCTGACGGTTTAACCGCTTCAAAATGTGAAAAATCGAAACGCAGACGCTCAGGATTCACTAACGACCCTTTCTGTGTAACATGTGAACCTAATACTTGACGTAATGCAGCATGCAACAAGTGAGTCACAGAGTGATTTAACTGAGTACGGTGACGTAATTTTTTATCCACTTGTGCAGATAACGTTTGCCCTACGACTAATTGACCTTGCGCTAATTGGCCTTGATGACCTGTCGCTTGACCAAACTTTTGAGTATCACTCACTGTAAATTCAATACCTTGAGCCGTTAACAAGCCTTTATCACCAACCTGCCCGCCTGATTCAGCATAAAATGGGGTATTGGCTAAAACGACAATAGCATCTTGACCGGCAACAACTTGCTCAACAGCTTTTCCATCAACATATAAACCCGTTACCGTTGACTCACCCGTAAGCTCCGTATAGCCACAGAACGCGGTTTCAGCATCAATGATTAAATTACTGTTGTAGTCTGCACCAAAGTTACCTGCAGCTTGAGCACGACGCCTTTGCTCTGCCATTGCGACTTCAAAACCCGCTTCGTCAACATGAATATCACGTTCGCGACATACGTCAGCAGTCAAATCGACAGGGAAGCCATAAGTGTCATACAGTTTAAAGACCGTTTCACCATCTAACGTGTCGCCTTTAAGGGTATTTAATGCGCCGTCTAAAATGACTAAGCCGCGCTCTAGGGTTCGGGCAAACTGCTCTTCTTCTGCTTTTAATGCTTTTTCAACAATCGCCTGCATGGCGTTTAAGCCGTTTGCTGCATCGCCCATCACGCTGATTAGGGTCGGCACTAATTTGTAGAAAAAAGCATCAGTTGCGCCTAACTTATTACCATGACGCACTGCGCGGCGAATAATACGGCGCAGCACATAACCACGCCCTTCGTTTGATGGCATAACACCGTCAGCGATTAAAAAAGCACATGAACGGATATGGTCAGCAATAACACGTAGCGATTTATTTTCTAAATCGGAGAATCCAATAATGTCAGCAGCTTTAGCGATTAATTGCTTAAAGATATCGATTTCGTAGTTTGAATGAACACCTTGCATGATGGCTGCAATACGCTCAATACCCATACCGGTATCAACTGAAGGTTTAGGTAATGGCAACATTTCACCGTCTGCTTGACGGTTATATTGCATAAATACAATATTCCAAATTTCAATAAAACGATCGCCATCTTCTTCTGGAGTGCCTGGACGACCACCCCAAATGTGATCGCCATGATCATAGAAAATTTCACTGCATGGACCACAAGGACCGGTATCACCCATTTGCCAGAAGTTATCTGAAGCGAACGCAGCACCTTTGTTGTCACCGATACGGATCATGCTTTCAGCAGGTACGCCAATTTTTCGGGTCCAGATGTCATAAGCTTCATCATCGGTTTCATAAATAGTGACGCATAAACGTTCTTTAGGAAGTTTTAAGGTTTCAGTTAAAAATGTCCAAGCAAAACGAATCGCTTCTTCTTTAAAGTAATCACCGAAACTGAAGTTACCGAGCATTTCAAAAAAAGTATGATGACGTGCGGTATAGCCTACGTTGTCTAAATCGTTGTGTTTACCACCCGCACGAACGCAGCGTTGTGAAGATGTCGCACGTGTATAATTTCGCTTATCCATGCCGAGGAACACATCTTTAAACTGGTTCATACCCGCATTGGTAAATAACAGTGTTGGATCGTTTGTGGGAACGAGTGAGCTGCTATCAACAACCTGATGTCCGTTATCTTCAAAATACTTTAAAAAAGCACTTCTTAACTCTGCTGTAGTCTGAAACATGAAATGGCCCTGAAATAGAAGAATACAAAGGTAACTAGCTTGACATGCAAGCCAGTAAATGTAGGCATTATATACTGAATTTAACGCAAGAAGCGAGACGAGCGAGCCGATTATCATCTGAGCAAAAATCGATGAATGAACGATACATTTCACAACCATTCTCAGCAGATGAAACGTGTTTGCTCATTAGGTGTCTTATTAGATTTTTTACTGATATCTAGGGTCTGTTGTTCTTTGATGGTTGAATTTTGTTCGAGTTAAAAACGTTTTAATCGAGACGAATGGATTGATGCCTAGTCATCTAAGCAACTCTTTATTTACAAAGAGTCATTCAACAAAGAGTAAAACGTTTTTAGCCGAACCCTTCGGGCAGCGTTTGTTGACCACTTTTACGGCGTAATCGACTTTTTATGTAGAATAACTATACCTCACAGTTTCTGCAGCGCAGTAATATATGTAAGTAGTGGCCAACAATTCGCTGCAAAAACAACCTTGAAAGATCAATAGGACCTAAGATTAGATCAGATTAAATATAACGCGGAAACAGTGCTTAGGCATCTCACATATAAAGCAGGTACAGAATTTGAGTTAGAAGTGTGTAGCGAGGGAATTTAAGACACTGACGTATTAAATAAATACACTTTAGATAGAGATAACTGAGTCGTTTTAATATTTACCGCGTTTTCTATAAAAAAATCGCGGTGCACTATATGCGCACCGCGACACTTTATTCATTTTACTTATCAGTCAATGAGTCAGATGACTAAGGCTTAATTAAAAAACTTCGCCCGTTTCTAAATCAATGTTTTCATCACCGTCGTCAGCACTTGATGAACTGCCTGTACCACTAGCAAGTAACATTGAACGTAAGGTAGTATCAATTTCTGTCGCAATGGCTGGGTTTTCAGTTAAGAATTTACCAGCATTTGCACGACCTTGACCAATTTTCTCACCTTTGTAGCTATACCATGCACCGGCTTTATCGACGATTTTGTGAAGTACACCTAAATCAACTAATTCGCCCGTACGGTTAATACCTTGACCATAAAGAATTTGGAATTCAGCTTGTTTAAAAGGCGCTGCAATTTTGTTTTTAACGACTTTAACGCGTGTTTCGTTACCCACCACTTCATCACCGTCTTTTACAGCACCGGTACGACGAATATCTAAACGTACAGAAGCATAAAACTTAAGTGCATTACCACCTGTAGTGGTTTCTGGGTTACCAAACATCACACCAATCTTCATGCGGATTTGGTTAATGAAAATAAGCAAAGTATTAGATTGCTTAAGGTTACCCGCAAGCTTACGCATTGCCTGGCTCATCATACGTGCGGCTAGGCCCATGTGTGAGTCACCGATTTCGCCTTCGATTTCCGCTTTAGGTGTTAGTGCAGCTACCGAGTCAACAATGATGACATCAACAGCGCCAGAGCGAGTTAAGGCATCACAAATCTCAAGGGCTTGCTCACCAGTATCTGGCTGAGAACACAATAAGTTATCAATATCTACGCCAAGCTTTTTAGCATAAATAGGGTCTAACGCATGCTCTGCATCAATAAACGCACAGGTTTTACCTTGACGTTGAGCTGCTGCAATCACTTCGAGTGTTAATGTTGTTTTACCTGATGACTCTGGTCCGTAAATTTCAACGATACGGCCTAGAGGTAAACCACCAGCACCTAGGGCGACGTCCAATGAAAGTGAACCGGTAGAGATAGTTTCAACATCCATTGTGCGGTCTTCGCCCAATTTCATAATTGAGCCTTTACCAAATTGCTTTTCAATTTGGCTTAATACGGCGGCAAGTGCTTTCTCTTTGTTTGGATCAACCTTCATTGTAAAACCCTCTTAAGGCATTCAATACGTTTAGTAAAATGCGATTTTTATTTAGGTGAGATGTTATAACTCATCTCAATATGTTCATCAGTATACTGTATAGTCATACAGTATCAAGTGTTGATCGTAATTTTTTTTATTCCTAGCCGAATTGCCTTTTTACATCAATATTTTACCCACCAAGCATTTTTATTGTGAATTGATTTATACCCCGAAGATAAAAATTGTTAAGATTAGCGCCATAAAGTTTCATGCCCCAAGATTGATAGAGTGAAGAGTCCATAATGACTGTAATTGATACCAGCGATTTAGAAAAACATACCCCGATGATGCGACAATATTTGAGCTTAAAAGCCGCTCATGCCGACATGTTGCTGTTCTATCGAATGGGCGATTTTTACGAGTTATTTTATGATGATGCTAAAAAAGCATCTGAACTGTTGGGCATTTCATTGACCGCTCGCGGTAAAAGCGGTGGCGACCCAATCCCAATGGCGGGTATTCCTTATCATGCTGTTGAAGGCTACTTAGCTAAGTTGGTACAGATTGGACAGTCGGTGGCCATTTGTGAGCAAATTGGCGATCCTGCAACATCAAAAGGCCCAGTTGAACGTCAAGTGGTACGTATTGTGACTCCTGGCACATTAACTGATGAAGCGCTATTACAAGAGAAACAAGACAACTTACTCGCGGCGCTTTATCAAGGTAAAACGGGTTTTGGTTATGCCACGCTCGACATTTCATCAGGACGTTTTGTTGTTGCGGAACTACCGACTCGTGAAGCATTAGAAGCAGAGTTACAGCGTACTCATCCAGCTGAATTACTTTACAGCGAAGATTTTACTGACATGCTGTTAATCAATAACATGAAAGGGATCCGACGCCGCCCTGAATGGGAATTTGATTACGATACCAGTGTCAATTTATTGCTCAATCAATTTGGCACTAAAGATTTGCATGGCTTTGGTATTAGCGATGCGCGCTTAGCATTACAAGCTGCAGGCTGCCTAATGCAGTATGTCAAAGACACCCAAAAAATGGCCTTACCGCACATCAATTCGATTGTGCGCTTTAATCAATCTGAATCAATCATTTTAGATGCTGCGACTCGTCGCAACTTAGAGCTAACCCAAAATTTATCTGGCGGCCGTGATAACACCCTGGCATGGGTACTCGACAATACAGCGACGCCTATGGGCAGCCGCATGTTGCAACGTTGGATCCATGAACCACTTCGCGACCGTAAAGCCGTTCAATTACGCCACGGGGCTGTAAATGAATTAATTGAACAAGACCTTTACCACACTCTGCATGAGCAACTGAAAAGCTTAGGTGATATTGAACGTATTATGGCCCGCCTTGCTTTGCGCAGCGCCAGACCACGAGATTTTTCGCGTTTAAAGCAAGCTTTAGCATTACTGCCGACCATTCAACAAACGCTATCAACTTGCCAGCAACAGCAAATGTCTACGTTAGCGGCGCAGTTGGGTGAGTTTCCTGAGCAGCACGACTTGCTCGAACGCGCTATTGTCGATAACCCACCGATGTTAATTCGTGATGGCGGCGTGATTAAAAGCGGTTACCATGCTGAGTTAGACGAATGGCGTAAGCTGAGTGAAGGCGCCAATGATTACTTGGTCGAAATGGAAGCTCGCGAAAAACTGCAAACTGGGATCAGTACCCTCAAAGTGGGCTATAACCGCGTGCATGGCTATTACATTGAAGTCAGTCGCTTACAAGCAGATAAAGTCCCATTAAGTTATCAGCGCCGCCAGACACTAAAAGGAACTGAACGCTATATCACCCCAGAGCTTAAAGAATACGAAGAAAAAGTACTTTCAAGCCAAGGTAAAGCGTTGGCAATAGAAAAACAGCTATGGGAACAACTGTTTGACTTACTGTTACCTAAATTACAAGAACTGCAAATCTTCGCCACTGCAGCCGCACAGTTAGATGTATTAAGTAACTTTGCCGAACGAGCAGAAACCCTCAATTATCAGTGTCCACAAATGACTGACGGTATTGGGATTCATATTGATGCAGGTCGCCACCCTGTGGTTGAGCAGGTGAGTCAATCTGCCTTTATTGCCAACCCAGTTAGCCTGACGCCTCAGCGCAAAATGTTGATCGTAACCGGCCCCAATATGGGCGGTAAGTCAACTTATATGCGTCAGGTAGCACTTATCACTTTAATGGCTCACATTGGGTGTTTTGTGCCCGCAGATTCTGCTCAAATAGGTGAAATTGATCGAATATTTACACGTATTGGTGCATCAGACGATTTAGCATCGGGTCGTTCAACCTTCATGGTAGAGATGACCGAAACAGCCAATATTTTGCATAATGCGACAGCCAATAGTTTGGTATTAATGGATGAAATAGGCCGAGGAACCTCAACCTATGATGGTTTGTCGCTAGCGTGGTCTGCTGCTGAATATCTCGCTAAACAAGTCAGTGCGCTGACCTTGTTTGCAACACATTATTTTGAGCTAACTCAATTGCCAGAATTATTACCAGCTGTCGTCAATGTGCACTTAGATGCGATTGAACATGACGATACCATTGCCTTTATGCATGCCGTTCAAGAGGGTGCAGCCAGTAAAAGTTATGGTTTGCAAGTTGCCGCATTAGCCGGTGTGCCAAATCAAGTGATCAACGCGGCTAAACATAAACTGCATCAACTCGAAAACCGTGATAGTGCAGTATCAGAACATGCACCATCACAAGTGAGCATGAATTTACTTGCGCCGATGCCGGAGCCTTCACCCGCTTTAGTTAAGCTAACGCAAATAAATCCTGATGATTTTACGCCTAAGCAAGCTCTTGATTTATTGTATGAATTAAAACGTTTAGCACGCTAGGACCACAAAAAGCAGGCCATAAAAAGGACACTAAAATGTGTCCTTTTTTATTGTGGGCAAGTTAACATTACTCTTAATATGCTAAATATTAGTCCCTAAAAAGCGCTTCTACTGACAACCCTTGCGAGCCGAGTAAATCTTTTAGACGCTTTAACGCTTCAACCTGAATTTGACGAACTCGCTCGCGCGTTAGCCCTATTTCAGCACCCACGTTTTCAAGTGTTGATGGTTCATAGCCTAACAAACCAAATCGTCTTGCAAGCACTTCACGTTGTTTCGTATTAAGCTCATTTAACCAACCTACAATTGAGTTAGATAAATCTTCGCTTTGTACTCGATGATCTGGCCCAACGGAATCGTCGTCAGCAATCACATCTAATAATGCTTTTTCATTATCGCCACCTAACGGTGAATCAACGGAGGTAATTCTTTCATTCAGTTTAAGCATGCGACTCACATCGCCCGTTGAAACATCGAGTTTTTCAGCGATTTCTTCCGCGGTGGGTTCATGGTCAAGTTTTTGTGCGAGCTGCCTTGCAGTGCGAAGATAGACATTTAATTCTTTTACAACATGGATAGGAAGCCTGATCGTGCGAGTTTGATTCATAATGGCACGTTCAATGGTTTGTCTAATCCACCAGGTCGCATAAGTCGAAAAGCGGAAACCACGTTCAGGGTCAAACTTTTCTACCGCTCTGATCAGGCCTAAATTGCCTTCTTCAATGAGATCGAGCAACGCTAAACCACGATTGTTGTATCTTCTGGAAATTTTAACGACAAGACGTAAGTTACTTTCTATCATGCGGTTGCGAGATTTTTCGCAGCCTTTGAGGGCTTTACGTGAAAAATAGACTTCTTCTTCAGCTGTAAGCAAAGGAGAAAAACCAATTTCACCTAAATATAATTGAGTGGCATCGAGGTTTTTTTGTAAGTCTTCTTGGACTTTGTCTTCTATTTCGAGTTGCTGCACCAAATCGCCTTTTTTGGCTGCAACCTCTTGTGGTTGTTTAGCTAGATCGACAAGTGGTTCTGCTATTGCAGTACTGTTTTTGCGGCTCATAATTGCTCTCCCAAACCTAATTTGTGATATGTAATCTACTTCACTTGCCTATCCTCCGTTATTTATGTTGCTAAACAATTACTGTTTAGGTAGATATCGTAATGGGTTAACTGACTTGCCGTGATAACGCACTTCAAAATGAAGCATCACTTGGCTTGTCCCTGTACTGCCCATTTTTGCAACTGTTTGGCCTGCGCTAACATATTGCTTTTCTTTAACCATAATCGTGTCTGCATGAGCATAAGCACTTAAAAAATCATCGTTATGTTTGATAATCACTAAGTTGCCATATCCTCGAAGCGCATTGCCTGCGTATACGACTCTACCATCTGCTGCGGCCTTAATAATGTCTCCGCGATTACCAGCAATCTTAATACCTTGATTGCCTTGTTCTGACGCCGAAAAATACCCGATTATTCGACCTCTAACTGGCCAGTGCCATTGCTGAACTTGTTGTGGCAAGTTTGCGACAGGACCGTTTGCATTTTGGTTAACTATTTGTTGGGTAGTTGTTACAGAATACGCAGGCTTTACTTTGTGATCAAGATCTTTTTTCGTTCTGTCTGATACGACCACTGGCTGTGGCTTTGCGACTGCAACAGGTTGGATTGTTTGCGATTCAGTACGACGGGGAACCGATGAGTATGGCTGAGTAATGGCTTTAGTTTGCACCGCTGAAGCATAAGCTTGTGGTGCGCTAGCACCAGTAGACACTGAACCATTAGCGCTTGCTAAATTAAGTGTTTGCCCTGGATAAATGGTATAAGGCGCGTGCAGATTATTCTCTCTGGCAAGCGCAGCAAAGTGTCTCCCAGCGCCCCATGCAATAGAATACAAAGTATCACCTTTTTTTACGGTGTACTTATGGGTTTTAAGCGAGCCTTTGTGATAACGAGGACCATGATTTTTTGATGATAAACTATCAACCGGCGCGGGACGTTCAGCTTGAAAGCTACATCCTGTCAGCATGATTGCTAAGACCAAACCATTTGGCCAACCGGTATTCATCAAACAATGTCCTTAAGGAAAATACATAGGCGCACAGCGAATAGGCGCATTTTACATGATAAAGCATCACTCAGATCAAAACATGAAGCAGAACTCATGTTTTAGGCTAAATCACCATTGATTAATGGCACAAATTTAACCGCTTCGATTATTTCAGAATGGAACGTTGCGCCAGTGCGAGTAATTTTAAGCAATTGTTGTGTATCTTCGCCCACGGGAATAATTAATACCCCGTTATCAGCAAGCTGTTCAAGTAATGCTTGTGGGACAGAAGCCGCCGCCGCGGTCACCATAATGCCATCAAATGGACCACGATTAGGCCAACCTTGCCAACCATCACCGTATTTAAATGACACATTGTGCAAGTCTAGGCGCTTAAGCCTTTGTCTGGCTTGAATTTGCAGGGCTTTTATTCTTTCTATTGTACAAAGCTCTGGAATGAGCGAAGCAAGCACTGCCGCTTGATAACCCGAACCAGTACCAATTTCGAGTACTTTTTGTGGGTTATGCTGCAGCAAAAGCTCTGTCATGCGCGCCACAATGTACGGCTGAGATATTGTTTGACCTTGGCCAATGGGTAACGCGGTATTTTCATAGGCTTTGTGCGCTAAGGCGTCGTCGAGAAATAACTCACGCGGGGTGGTGGCGACTGCGTGTAATACCGCAGGGTGGCGGATCCCAGCATCAGACAACTTTTTTGCCAAATTCATTGCTGATGTTGAAGCAACCCTAGTCATATTTTTGTTATCCACTCAGCTAATCCGTTTAGTTGATTGTATGCAGTTAAATCGACAGTTAACGGTGTAATCGACACGTACCCGGCTGCAACAGCACCAAAATCAGTGCCTTCGCCAGCGTCTTGTTCACTGCCAACTGGACCCAACCAATAGATATCTTTACCAGCAGGGTCTTGGGTTTTTATCATACCTTCCGCTTTGTGCCTGGCACCTAAACGAGTGACTTTAATCCCTTTAATTTGTTCAACAGGCAAGTCTGGCACATTCACATTTAAAATTTGATCGCTATTTACAGGGTGTGCTAATAACCCTTTTACAATTTTTGCAGCATAGACAGCAGCACTATCATAGTGAGTTAACGATTTACCCACTAACGAAATTGCTATCGCCGGTAAACCTAAAAAGCGCCCTTCCATCGCAGCCGCAACGGTCCCTGAATAAAGGGTATCATCACCCATATTGGCACCCGCATTAATGCCTGAAACCACAATATCGGGCTCATCTTGGCACAACTGCCTAATGGCTAAATGCACGCAATCAGTAGGTGTGCCATTGACTGAAATATAACCGTTATCTAAGTTATTAATTCTTAATGGATTAGTCAAGGTTAATGAATTGCTCGCGCCTGAACAATTTCGATCGGGCGCAACGGTAAGCACTTGTGCAAACTCACTCAGTGCCTGGGTTAATGCGATAATACCTGGGGCATTAACACCATCATCATTACTGACTAAAATATTAATCATTGCTTAGGACTCTTTATTAGGTTGCTGTTCATCTTGCAATAAACGCTGCGCTTGTTGTTCTGCCACCATGATTTGTCTTTGTTGTTCTTGGACATCTTGATAATCAGCAAGCTCACGCAACACAGATGTCGCATAACTGCCTGCAGGCAGCATAAACTCAAGCGTTAATACATTGTCGTTAAACTGCCATTTCATCCCTTGCGGCTCAAGTAAAAGAGGTCGTCTTTCTTGGGAGAGTCCTGCATTTTCAAGGCCAGATAAATCATCGAAATAATCGCTTAACGGCGCCATTTCAAGTGCCAGCGCATCATCTTTTGCCAAGGGAATTCCACGCCCCCAAAGAGGAGCAGATAATTGAATGTCTTTTTCAGCTAGGCGGGAATTAAGCACATCATCCCACGCATCAACAGTAAAATAACTCTTGCTGCCCGCTAACATCACACAATCACCTGCGATGGTATTGATTTGTTGTGTGGCTAAGCGATGTGACACCACTAAGTTAAATATGTTTGATCGCACTGCAGACAAGTACATGCTGCGTTTATTGCGATCTTTTATATTACGGCCACCGCTTAACATCTGACGACCCATGACTAAATTTTTACCATCGTGACCAAAACGTTGTTCACCAAAATAGTTAGGCACGCCGACTGAAGCAATACGTTGTAAGCGAGATTCAACATCAACTACATCGGTAATATTGCGTAAAGTGAGCACAAAACGGTTGCCTAATAGCGCACCAATGCGCAGTTTTTTACTGTGACGACTACTTGATAAAATAGTGAGTTTATCGCTATTAAGCTGTGCCCACTCTGGGGTTTCTTTGCCAGGAATACGAATGCCAAACCACTGCTCTGTGACGGCGTTTTTGTCTTTTTGGCCAGCATAAGTCACTTCTTTAGGGTGGACTTTAGCAAACTTCGCCAGCATCTCAGCAACATAAACTGTGTTCAAGCCATTTTTTTGAATATGCAACATATGATGCTCGCCTTCACCTGTTGGGGTAAATGGCAAAATTTCTTTCACAATAAAATCACTATTGTGTGTGCGTAAATCAGCTTGGCTTAACGGTTTATCTAGCAGGTAATGTAATTCGTTCATCTGGCAAACATTCTCTATATTATTAACGCGATTGATTAACCATCAGTACGACAGCTTCTACAGCAATACCTTCTTTACGTCCGGTAAAACCTAATTTTTCAGTGGTCGTTGCTTTTACATTGATGTTATCGATGTCCGTTTGCAAATCAGCACTTAAACACTCACGGATTGCTTCAATATGCGGCGCCATTTTAGGGGCCTGGGCAATCACCGTGACATCAAGGTTACCTATCACAAACTGCTTTTGACGAGCGAGCTCATAGCAATGCTTCAACAGCTCACGACTATCCGCTCCGGCAAAGTTAGCATCGGTATCGGGAAAGTGTTTACCAATATCGCCTAATGCCATCGCACCCAATATCGCATCACTGACAGCATGTAAAATTACATCACCGTCAGAGTGAGCAATTAAGCCTGTCTCATAAGGCACGACCACGCCCCCTAAAATAAGCGGTTTGTCGCCACCAAACTTGTGTACATCAAAACCATGGCCAATACGTATATTCATGTTAATCCTTGTGATGAGGTTATCATTACAATAAGGCTATTATGTTTATTGCATAAATTTTAGTGTGTTTATTGCATAAATTTTTTGTCCTTGTTGCATATTTTTATTGTGTTTATTGCATAAATTTTATTGTGCTTGTTGCATAAATAATGCTGCAAGTTGTAAGTCATCAGGGTGAGTCACTTTAATATTATCCACACGACCACTCACTAGCCCTGGCATCACTCCGGCCCATTCCATTGCACTCGCCTCATCAGTAATATTGACCGTTGCAGCAAGTGCCTGAGATAAATTATTTTTCAGAGCAGTGATGGGGAAAAACTGTGGGGTTAATGCGTGCCAAAGTAACGCTCGCTCAACGGTATTGGTGATTAAACCACTGGCATCGCTGCGCTTCATGGTATCGCGCACTGGCGCCGCCAAAATTGCACCTTGAGGGTATTGTTTTAGCGATGCAATCAACTTGTTAATATCTTCATGGCGTAAACAAGGTCTGGCAGCATCGTGAACTAACGCCCATGCTGTAGGATTAATCGACATGGCATGTTCCAGCGCAGCAAGAACTGAGTCAGCTCGCTCACCACCGCCAATCACTTTTATAAGCTTAGGGTGTTTAGCTTGGGGAAGTTGCTTGAAATATTGATCTTGTGGATGCAAAGCGACAATAACCTGATCAATGCGTTCGTGCGACAATAATACATCCAGGGTGTGAGCCAAAATACTTTGCTGACCGAGCATTAGATACTGCTTTGGCTTATGAGCTCCCATGCGACTGCCGATACCAGCAGCTGGAACAATGGCAATAATTGACTGAGGATTATTTTGCATAGTAAACCATTTTTAGAATTATTATAGCCCGTTTAACGCGTCATTATCACTGCACAACAAGCTATGGATTAAACGGTTGATCCCGTGATTCGGTGCTAATTACACGATAAAAGGTTTCGCCTTCTTTAACCATTCCAAGCTCGTTTCGGGCGCGCTCTTCTATCGCTTCAGTGCCACTGAGTAAGTCGATGATTTCTTCTTTGAGGATTTGATTGCGAGCCACCAGCTTTTGATTGCTTTGCTGTTGGGCTTCAATCTGGGTTTGCAGCAAGACATATTCAGAAAAATTATTATCGCCCTGCCATAGCCGATATTGTAAAACAGCCAGTAAACCAATCATTAATAATATTAGTTGTTTCATAATATCAAGTTACGTCGCATTAACCCTTAGAATGTATATTGGATATAGTACAACAAAAAAGGCCACCGAGTGGTGGCCTTTTTAAGCTAAAGCAAAAATTATGCTTGGCCTTTCACTTCTTTAAGACCATTGTATGGTGCTTTTGAACCTAGCGCTTCTTCAATACGCAGTAGCTGGTTGTATTTAGCAACACGATCACTGCGGCTTAATGAACCGGTTTTGATTTGGCCTGCTGCGGTACCTACGGCTAAATCAGCAATCGTTGAATCTTCAGTTTCGCCACTACGGTGAGAAATCACCACGGTGAAACCGGCATCTTTTGCCATTTTAATTGCAGCCAACGTTTCAGTTAACGAACCGATCTGGTTGAACTTAATTAAGATAGAGTTAGCGATGCCGTTGTCGATACCACGCTTAAGAATTTTAGTGTTGGTTACGAATAAATCGTCACCCACTAATTGGATTTTATCACCCATTAATTTAGTTTGGTGAGCAAAACCATCCCAGTCAGACTCGTCAAGACCATCTTCGATAGAAACTATTGGGTAACGTTCAGTAAGACCTTGTAAGAAGAAGTTGAATTCTTCAGAAGTGAATTTTTTGCCTTCACCTTTAAGATCATAAATATTAGCTTCTTTGTCATAAAATTCAGAAGCTGCACAATCCATCGCTAATGTGATGTCTTTACCTAACTCATAACCTGCGTTGGCAACAGCGACTTTAATTGCTGCTAGCGCGGCTTCGTTAGAGGCTAAGTTTGGAGCAAAACCACCTTCATCACCTACTGCAGTTGAATGGCCATCAGCTTTAAGGACTTTAGCAAGGCTGTGGAATACTTCTGCGCCCATACGTAAACCTTCACGGAATGTCTTAGCGCCAACCGGTTGAATCATGAACTCTTGAATATCAACACTGTTGTCTGCATGCTCGCCACCGTTGATGATGTTCATCATAGGGAGTGGCATTGAATAAACACCAGGAGTACCGTTTAGATCAGCAATGTGCGCATATAAAGGTACGTGCTTAGCTGCAGCAGCGGCTTTAGCAATAGCCAATGAAACAGCAAGAATGGCGTTAGCACCAAATTTAGCTTTGTTTTCTGTACCGTCTAAGTCAATCATAATTTGGTCAAGTTCTGCTTGAGCCAATGCATCTTTACCTTTAATCGCGTCTGCAATTGGGCCATTTACAGCAGCAACAGCTTTTAATACGCCTTTACCTAAGTAACGCGCTTTGTCGCCATCACGAAGTTCTAATGCTTCACGACTACCCGTTGATGCGCCAGATGGTGCTGCAGCCATACCCACATAACCGCCTTCTAAATGCACTTCTGCCTCAACGGTTGGGTTGCCACGCGAATCCATAATCTCGCGACCAATCACTTTAATAATGTTAGCCATAATATCCTCGTACTGTGTCAGTAAATTAAAAAATGTAATAAAAGTTAAAAGCCAATACCAATAAAACCACTCGACAACCTAATATTGCTGACTTATTGGTATGTAACTTTCAGTTTTGTAATTTTATTCTATTTAGAGCTTAGGATAAATCGAATTGGTCTCTGCTTCAACTTAGTTTTAACCACAGTGAGACATCAATAAGCCGATTATTTGATCTTACGCATATATCATAGACAAAAAAGCCGCTAATGCAGAACATTAGCGGCTAATACGTATTAGCTTATGTCGCGTTTTTGATACGCATAAGAAGCAGCAATAAAGCCTTCAAATAATGGGTGGCCATCACGAGGCGTTGAGGTGAATTCTGGGTGGAATTGACCAGCAACAAACCAAGGGTGATCTGGCAACTCAATCATTTCAATCAACTTACGATCTGATGACAAACCACTAAACACTAAACCGGCTTTTTCAAGACGTTCAATGAAGTTGTTGTTTACTTCGTAACGATGACGATGGCGTTCAACACAGGTTGTTGAATTGTATGCTGTAGCCGCTCTTGTGCCTTCTTTTAAATGGCATAACTGAGCGCCTAAACGCATTGTGCCACCTAAATCAGAAGATTCATGGCGTTTTTCAACATCACCTTCTTCATTAATCCATTCGGTAATCAAACCCACGACTGGATAAGGTGTTTCAGGATTAAACTCCGTAGAGTGAGCACCTTCTAAACCGGCAACATGGCGTGCAAATTCGATTAACGCAACTTGCATACCTAAACAAATACCAAAGTAAGGTAAGTTGTTTTCGCGTGCAAATTTAGCCGCAAAGATTTTGCCTTCTACGCCACGTTCACCAAAACCGCCAGGGACTAAAATACCGTCAAGGCCTTGTAATACTTCTTCGCCTTTAGCTTCAACCGTTTGTGAATCAATGTATTTGATGTTCACGGTAACGCGGTTTTTTAAGCCTGCATGTTTTAATGCTTCGTTAACTGACTTATAAGCATCTGGCAATTCAATGTACTTACCTACCATACCAATAGTGACTTCACCATTTGGATTGGCTTCTTGGTAAATAACATTTTCCCACTCAGACAAATCAGCTTCGTTGCAGGTTAAATTAAAACGTTTGATAACTAAGTCATCTAACCCTTGTGAACGCAGCAACGCTGGAATTTTGTAGATGCTATCAACGTCTTTTAATGAAATAACAGCACGTTCTTCTACATTACAGAATAACGAAATTTTTGCTTTTTCATTGGCTGGGATCGCACGGTCGCCACGACAAACCAATACATCCGGCGCAATACCAATAGAACGCAACTCTTTAACAGAATGCTGCGTTGGCTTGGTTTTAATTTCCCCTGCGGCACCTAAGAATGGCACTAAGGTTAAATGCATAAATAAAGTGCGTTCACGTCCTAGTTCTGCACCTAATTGACGGATAGATTCAAGGAAAGGTAATGACTCGATGTCACCTACCGTGCCGCCAATCTCTACGATTGCAACGTCATGACCTTCACCACCGGCAAGCACTTTTTCTTTGATGGCGTTGGTGATGTGCGGAATAACCTGAATGGTTGCACCCAAATAATCACCGCGGCGTTCTTTACTAATAACTTCTTCGTAAATACGGCCAGTAGTAAAGTTGTTACGACGGTTCATTTTAGTGCGAATGAAGCGCTCGTAGTGACCTAAGTCAAGATCGGTTTCAGCGCCATCTTCAGTCACGAATACTTCACCGTGCTGAGTAGGACTCATCGTACCTGGGTCGACGTTAATGTATGGATCCAGTTTCATAATGGTTACATTAAGGCCACGCGCCTCTAAAATTGCTGCTAGCGAAGCTGCTGCAATGCCTTTACCTAGTGATGAAACAACGCCACCAGTAACGAAGATATACCTTGTAGTCATGCTGAACCTGAGAAAATGTGTTGGAAAAAAACGTGCTTGTAAGAAAGCACTAGGACGGGGCGATATCATACCAAAGCCACCTCGATTCGACAAACTTAAACGCGCTATATTTAGCTTAATTTGCCTTTTCGTGCTGCTTTACTCGATCCCAATAGCCGTCTAATTCAGTTAATGTATGCTGTTCAATCGCTTTACCACTGTCGGCTACATATTGTTCAACCCCCCTAAAACGTCGCTCAAACTTAGTGTTTGCTTGGCGTAAAGCTTGTTCAGGATCGACTTTTAAATGGCGGGCTAAATTCACGACTGCAAATAATAAGTCGCCCATTTCATCTTGCACTTTATCTTTAGAGTAATCGGCATCATTAGGCTGCTTATTTACCTCAACGAGTACTTCATCAATCTCTTCATGTATTTTAGCCACAACGGGTTCAAGCTCTGCCCAGTCAAAGCCGACTTTAGCCACCCGATGCTGAATTTTTCGCGCTCGCGACAATGCCGGTAACGCAGTGGGGATATCATCAAGGGCTGAGTGCAACTGTTTTTGTTGACGCTCATTAGCTTTAAGCTTATCCCATGCCTGGTTCAAGTCCTGAGAATTGATAATAGGACCACTGATTTGGCCATCAGCCTGAGCAAACACATGAGGATGACGTCGGGTCAATTTATCGCTAATGCGCTCTATAACCGTGGCAAAGTCAAACATGCCTTGCTCTTGACCTAATTGGCAATAAAACACAACTTGAAATAACAAGTCGCCCAACTCATCGGGTAACTCCTGCCACGCTTTGCGCTCTATGGTGTCGACCACTTCATAGGCTTCTTCTAGGGTAAAAGGCACAATGGTGGCAAAGTCTTGAGCAAGATCCCACGGACAACCGGTTTGCGGATCGCGTAATTTCTTCATAATGTCTAATAACGGCTGCATGTTTGCCACGTTGTTTATCCTCTAAATTTGAAAAGCTTTTAAATTAAAAAGGCACCTAGATTAAGGTGCCTTTGCGCTGAGTCTTGCCTTTTAATCTTGCGGCGTTATAGCCGGCGAGATTCAATCACACCATCAACTTGCGATAATTTAGCAATAATGCGCGATAAACCGTCTAGGTTATACAACTCAAGTTCAAGCTCTACCGTTGCGGTTTGGGTTTTCACATCTGATGATGAGCTCATGGCCATCACATTCGACTTTTCAGCGGCTAGCACTGTGGTTAAGTCGCGTAATAATCCACTGCGGTCGTGGGATAATACTCGCACTCGAATACGGTATCCGCCAGAGTAGTTTTCGCCCCAAATTACATCAACACTGCGCTCAGGGTGAGCCCGCATGAGCTCTTTTACTTGTTCACAATCACTACGGTGCACCGAAATACCACGGCCCATGGTGATATAACCAAATATTTCATCGCCGGGCACTGGCTGACAACAACGAGCAATATGGCTCATCAAGTTACCAACACCATTAACTTCTACTTGGCCTTTATCTGATTTTTTCGGTTTATGTGATGCTTTCTTAAGAATGTCTTCAACTAAGTCTTCGTCCGTATCGACGACTTTGCGGATTTTAGTTTCGGTAAAATTCACCACCTGATTTAACCGTAAATCACCACCGCCAATGGCCGCTAGCATGTCGTCCATCGTGTTAAGATTAAAACGCTCAACGGCCACTGCAGCATCTTTAATTTTTAAACCAACACGCGACAATTCAGATTCGAGCATCTCTTTACCGGCGGCAATATTTTTGTCGCGGTCTTGTTGCTTAAACCAATGTTGAATTTTAGAACGTGAACGTGACGACTTAATATAACCTAAGTTTAGATTTAACCAGTCGCGTTTAGGGTTAGGCGTTTTTGAGGTGATAATTTCAATGCGCTCACCCGTTTCGACTTGATAAGTAAATGGTACAATTCGGCCATCAACTTTAGCGCCTATACATTTATGTCCTACTTGCGAGTGAATGTAATAAGCAAAATCGAGTACGGTTGAGCCAAGCGGTAAATCGACCACTTCACCGTTAGGAGTAAACACATAAACACGGTCTTCAAATACTTGGCTACGAACCTCATCAACCAAGTTACCACTTTCGGCCACATCTTCTTGCCACTGTAAAATTTTACGCAGCCAGTTAATTTTTTCTTCGTAACCGGTTTGCTTGGTGTTACCCGCGCCTTCTTTATATTTCCAATGCGCAGCAACCCCTAACTCAGAGTCTTGGTGCATCGCTTCAGTACGAATTTGAATTTCGACGGTTTTGCCTTCAGGCCCCACCACTACGGTGTGGATCGATTGGTAACCATTTGGTTTTGGATTGGCCACGTAATCGTCAAATTCGCGCGGAATGTGGTGCCATAAATCGTGCACCACGCCCAAGGCGCCATAGCAATCTTGCAATCGCTCGGTGACAATACGTACAGCTCTTACATCAAACAATTCATCGAATTTAAGATCTTTGCCCTTCATTTTGCGCCAAATACTGTATATGTGCTTTGGGCGGCCATACACTTTTGCGCGAATTTCGTCGTTGTCTAAACGTTGTTGCAGTTGCGTGACGAATTTGTCGATAAACACTTCGCGGTCAACACGTTTACCGTCTAACTGTTTAGCAATGTCTTTGTATACTGTTGGGTGCAAATAGCGGAACGAAATATCTTCGAGCTCCCACTTAAGCTGACCAATACCTAAACGGTTAGCCAGTGGGGCATAAATATCGGCGATTTCACGGGCTAACAATACACGAGTTTCTTCGTCAGCATTTTTAACCGCACGCAATAAACACACGCGCTCTGCCAATTTAATGACGACAGCGCGCACATCTTCAACCATCGCTAACAGCATTTTACGAATATTATCGATTTGCGGTTCGGCATCACGCGAGTTTTCGCTGACTTTCAGTGCGCCAATGGCATTCATGGTGACAACACTGGCAACGAGTCTTGCTAAATTGTCGCCATACTGTTCAGCTAATTGCTCTTCGTTTAATACATCAGCTTCAAACATTAAAAACAGCACTGCAGCTTGAAGCGTTTCAATGTCCATGTTGAGCGGCGCGAGGATTTCGATCATTTCACGAGCGCGCGCAAGCAATTCAGTATGAGCCAGTTTATTTTTGACCGGTAAGGCCTCAACTTGCTGGATCAATACTAATAATTTTTGAGCGTCGTCTTTGTCGTCGAGATAACGAGCGACCCACTCATCTAATTGGAATGCTTGCGTATTAAAATGTGCTTCGCGAACAGATACCATGAACCCTTCCTTAGCCGCATGACCGACTGATATCGACCATCATTGTATTCTTAAAGGAATAAATGAGGCATTAATTACAACTGAACACGTCATCTTGAAGCCATAGACTTTTTTGTCAATTTAAACGAGCTCAGTTGAACAAATTTATAGCATACCATTTGATATTGCAGTAAATACTGCCAGCTTATTTACATAATTCAAATAAAACCATGGCTTCGGTATGGTGCGTTTGCGGAAACATATCCACTAAACCTACTTTGGCAATACGATAACCATTGGCTAATAATACACTACTGTCGCGCGCTAAACTTGCTGGATTACACGATACGTATACCACTTTTTTAGGTTGCATCTTCTGTAACCACTGTAAACTTTCATAGGCACCAGCACGGGCTGGGTCGAGTAATAACTTATCAATTTTACCTAACCAGGCTTGTTCTGATAAGTCAGCACTTAAGTCTGCATGATAAAACGTTACATTGTCTAAGTGATTATCTAACGCATTTTGCTTAGCCTGCTCAACCATTTCTGGCACACCTTCAACCCCAATCACTTGCGCCGCTTTTTTAGCAAGAGGCAAGCTGAAGTTCCCGACACCACAAAACAAATCAAGAATACGCTCACCCGCTTGAGGGTCTAGCCATTCAATAGCTTGATCCACCATCGCTTGATTAATGGTGCCATTAACCTGGACAAAGTTACCCGGGGTAAATGAACATCGCACACTTTCGGCGGCCAAATGATAATAAGGCAACGTTACAGCTTGCTCAATCGAAGCGAGCGAAGGATAAAGCTGGGTTAGTTGCCCGGCATCATCTTGTAGCAACAGATTAAGCTGATGTTTTTCAGCAAAGCCACTTAACCAGCGAATATCGGAGTTAGGCAGTTTTTTAGTCACTCTGAGTGCAACAAAATGACCATTATCAGCCTGAGTCAATTCAACATGGCCGATGCTCGCTTTGGCTTTTAATTGGTTTAAGTTAGCCGCTAAAGGCGTAATTAAATCTGACAAAGGAGCCGCTAATACCGGGCATTGGTTAATTTCAATAATTTGATTACTGTTACCAGCACGAAATCCCAGCTGTAAACGTTGGCTGCGTTTATCCAGTACGGTAGCGAGGCGAGCCCTGCGTCGATAATGCCAGCCATCGCCAATAATCGCCTCTGCCAACATCTGTGTATCGATAGCATCTGAACTCGACTTAGCCATTAAATCAACCAAGGCTGATTGCTTATAATCACGCTGAGCTTGAATGTCCATATGCTGTAAATCACATCCACCACATTGACTGTAATGCTGACAATGAGGTTTGACTCTACTTAGCGCTGGACTGGCAATATTGATTAGTTTGGCTTTAGCATAACTTTTCTTTTGCTCAATAAGCTGCACCGTTGCGCGCTCGCCGGGTAACGCACCGGCAATGAACACCACCTTACCTTGAAGCTGTGCCATACCTGCACCGAGGTGGTCTAGTTGGGTGACATCTAGCGTGAGCTTTGCAGATAATTGTTTAGATTTGTTCGGTTTTTCTTTGAAAAATTGTGCCATTTCGGCCTCAGATGTCGAATAAAAAACTAGTCAAGAGTGCGCTGTTTCTGGCAGTCTAGACGTAATAATAGCGATTTAGCATCAGGAACACACCTAACAGCCATGAAAAGTGCCAACAATATGACCAAATACAGCCTACGTTCTTGGGTTCTGGTACTTGCGTTAGCGCCCACAATTGTCGTGGGTATTCTACTTGGAAGTTATTTCACGATAAACCGCTTTTATGAATTGGAAGACACCTTAATTATAAAAGGCAGCAATATTGTTGAACCTTTAGCCATTGCCAGTGAGTTTGGCATTATTAATCAAGACCGCGAATCGACAAAACGCCTTCTGGCGGCATCGCAAATTAATAATGCTTCGTTAATTCACTCCATTGCGGTATTTGACGCTGAAAATCAATTATTTGTAACGTCTCATTATCATAAAGATTTTGAAACAATGCGCTTTAAAAAGCCATTAACGACACTCATAGGTACAGAACACGAAACCATTGGCGATACGCTCGTTATCCGTGTACCCATTATTTCGCATACCGGCCTTGAAAGCTCGTTGCTCAGTAGCTTAAATCGCGTTAACGATACCGAACAAAACACACAACAAAACACACAACAAAACACACAACAAAATCAGCATTTCATAAAACCTATCTTCAACAACCAGCAAGAGCAAATTCTAGGCTATATTTCCGTTCTGCTTAATAAAGAAAATGCACTACTCGAGCAACATAGAGCGGCTATAGCGGCCTTTATTATTGTGTTAATAGGCGTGCAATTTAATCTATTTTTTACATTCCGTCTGGTAAAGCATGTTAACCATCCGATTACTGAAATGGTGCGTGTGGTAGCAAAAATTCGTGAGGGTAAACTGGATACACGCCTTGAAGGTAATTTAATCGGTGAGCTTGATTTACTTAAGCGCGGTATTAATGCCATGGCGGGCTCTTTATCCGAATATCACGACGAGATGCAGCAAAATATTGACCAAGCCACATCAGACTTACGTGAAACCCTAGAGCAAATTGAAATTCAAAACGTTGAGTTAGACTTAGCCAAAAAACGTGCCTTAGAAGCAAGCCGAATTAAGTCTGAATTTTTAGCCAACATGTCGCACGAGTTACGAACACCGCTCAATGGTGTCATCGGTTTTGCAAGGCAGTTGTTAAAAACGCCTCTGCATACTAGCCAGCTGGATTACATTAAAACCATTGAACGAAGCGCCAGTAACTTACTGGGTATTATTAACGATATTCTCGACTTCTCTAAACTTGAAGCTGGCAAAATGGTACTTGAAAAAATGCCATTTGCACTGCGTGAAACACTTGCTGAAACGCTTACCATTATTGCTGGCAGCGCCCAAGAAAAGGGTCTGGAGTTGGTCATTGATATTGATAGCAATGTCCCTGAGAGTGTGAGTGGCGACTCCATGCGAGTGAGTCAAATTATTACCAACTTAGTGGGTAACGCGATTAAGTTTACCGACTCTGGCAGTGTCATCCTTAAAATTCACTTAGTCGGTCATGACGAGGACAATATTACTCTTCGATGTGAAGTTATCGATACCGGCATTGGCATCGACGAGAGCCAGCAAGAATATTTATTCCAAGCATTTGGCCAGGCAGATTCTTCTATATCACGCCGATTTGGCGGCACGGGATTAGGCTTAGTTATCACCAAGCGACTCATTAACCAAATGGGGGGCCAAATTGGCTTTACGTCTGCCCCCAATAAAGGCTCAAACTTCTGGTTTATTTTACCACTTGGGATCAGCCAATTTGAAATAGGCGAAGTCTTGCCAGTCAATGTCCTACAACATAAATCTGTGTTGCTGTATGAGCCTCGCGAGTTGTCTCGAGACACCCTTAACCGCCGATTAGTCTCTTGGCAGTTAATTTTAACCAATGTCGCAAACCCAGAAAACTTGACCTCGGTACTGCAAAGTCAAAATAGTAAATTTGATTATATTATTATGAGCTGTCATGGTTTTGTTGATAACGCCGAATTAATTCATTTATTACAGCAAGCACGTCAGCATACTGATTGCTTAGTGCTGTTGCATGACTGTGTTGATCAAGATGTGATTATTAACGTGCTTAAAGCCAATGCAGATGTCCTGCTTAACACGCCAATAAGTGACTTTACCTTAGCACGCCATTTAATATACCCACCCACGCAAGCTACATTAGTCAGCTTGCCTGAACGGCCCATTGTCGAAGACACTCACCGTATTAAGGCCTCTGTGCTAGCGGTTGACGATAATATGGCTAATTTAAAACTAATTGACACCTTATTAAAAGAATTGGTTGTCAATGTAGTGACCGCAAGCAACGGTAAAGACGCCATAAAGCAAGCTCAAGAACATGCATTCGATTTAATTTTTATGGACATTCAAATGCCCGGTACAGACGGTATTACAGCTACCCAACAAATCCGCTTCGCATCGCTTAACCGTCACACCCCTATTATTGCAGTTACGGCTCATGCGATTGCAGAAGAGCGAGAGAAAATTCTCGCCTGTGGCATGGACGGCTTCTTACCAAAACCTATCGATGAAGTATCGTTAAAAGGGGTGATTAATCGCTGGATCACCAAGCCTAAATTTACCCATTTCGACAACACCATATTAAATTGGGGTTTGTGTTTAACTCAAGCCAATCAAAAACCAGACTTAGCATTAGACATGCTAAAAATGCTGGTTAGCTCGCTTCCTGAAACAGTTGCAGCTATCGACAATGCCTTAGAAAAACGTGATTCTGCAACATTATTACAAGCAGTGCACAAACTGCATGGCGCAACATGCTATTGCGGCGTACCGACAACACAAAAACTTTGTAAAGATATCGAATCAGCCTTAAAGCATAAAATTGATATCGATGATCTTGAACCTGAAATACTAGAGTTACTTGATGAGTTAACTAAGGTAGAATCAGCTGCAAATCAAGTGATAAACCAGCTATCAGTGGATACTCCTAATGACCAGTAAACCCGGATTCTTTAAACGCCTTAAGGCGCTATCTTTACCGCAAAAACAGCTTTTTGCACTTGCCTTGTGTCAACGTATGTTACCTAATTACAAACTATTCTCTGAAGTATGTGAGTTTGGTGAGCCTCAAGTATTAAGCACCGCACTTGAGCTATTATGGCAAAGCCAATACGACAAAAAGCTTAAATTCAATATTGATGTACATTTACAACGTCTCGATGAAAACACTCCAGATCCAAGCGATTTTGAAGCTTATGGTGCCTACCCCGCGATGGATGCTGCCGTTGCTATCGCAACGTTAATGAGTGCTATCGACAGTAAAATTGAAGAAGACATTACCAATATCAGCAAATTATCATCAAGTACCGTCGCAAACTACATTGAAGCGATTAGTGATGAATCATTAATGGATGAAGAACTAGATGAGTTTGTTTTTTCGCATCCAGTAATGGAAGAAGAAAAAGAGCTTCAAGGTATGTTGCTTGATATTATCGAAGCCAACCCAGACATTAACAGCGAGTTAGTGAAAGGATTGCGTAAAGATATTATTGACGCTGGCGTATCAAACATTGGCATTAGCGAGTAATCGGTACAGGCATTAACGAGAGGCTACAAATTGATGTTTGCAGCCAAGTGAACAACTTGATACCTTAATAATAGCCTTAATAACAGCCTTAATAATAGCCTGAATAATAGCCTGAATGTTTCAGGCTATTATTCGTTATAATGAGTAGGAAGATAAAACCTCATACCTTACAATACCCCTTATAATACCGACCATTACACGCTGTGATATTGAGTTTTAAAACGTCAAAGGCCCTATGAAAAAAATTTTCTATCAAGGCTTTACCTTCACCAATCCAAACGGCAAAACCGACAATTGGACACTCGTGATTGGCAATCAAGTTCGCGTAGGCTCGTTATTTGAATTAAGACGACAAGTGCACTTTTTTACCGAACTGGGTATTTTACCTCAGCCTAAAATCGCTAAATAACGCGCATTCACAGTGTGGTGTTCTCAACATTTTGACTCCTCAGCGATAAGCCTCAACTGCGGATCTAAACGATAAATTTCTGCAATAACTTCAACTATATATCTAAGCTATAAATCTAAGCGATAAAATCAATTATCTACGTCCAACAACAAAATAGTCTTCACATATCAGTATTAATTCAATGAAAAGATGAAAAACTATCACCTTGAGCCTAAGTCTAATTGCATCGCAGCGAATAAAAGCAGTAAAGTGACAACATTATCATTTTGCTAAGGAATTGCGAGGGATGTCTAGTATTCTTACCCCGCTAATCGCTGTCTTCGCCATTATGCTGCTAGGCAGCTTAGTCCAAAAGTTGAGACTGCTTCCCGCCGACACCGATGTCGTGCTTAATCAGTTTGTATATTATGTGGCCTTCCCTGCTATTTTATTAATTGTATTAGCAGAAACACGTATTGAAGACATTGCTCAATGGGGCTTTATTGCCGGCTTTAGTTTAGCCATGGTAATCACTTATGCATTCGTTATTGCGCTGTCTCTTTGGCAAGCACCAAAGCAACAAGCCATCGCGGCAATGCGTGGATTAAACTCAACCTTTGGCAATACTGCCTTTATTGGCATCCCATTAATGAGTTTAATGTTTCCCGATAACAAAATGGCTCTCGTCGCTGCGGCCATCGCCAGTTTGTTATCAGTCATCATGTTCGCTTTTGCACTAGTGTCTATCGAACTTGCTAGCCGAAACAAACAATCCTCTGAACCAGCCATTTTAATCATGGCTAATGCACTGGGTAAAAACCCTATCGTTGTTGGCAGTGCCATTGGGATAGCATTATCGGCTTGTCATATCAGCCTCCCTAATAGCGTGTCACTGATGTTACATCAATTGGGTAATACCTCGAGCCCTTGCGCCCTGTTTGCCATTGGTATGGTATTAGTCAAAGCCTTACGTCAACAAACAGGCAGTAAGCTGTTTACAGCCAGCTTAATTGCTGAACTCAATGTGATTAACCTGTTTAAGTTGGTCATTCAACCTCTTATTGCCTACGGCTTATTAATTGCATTTGGGGTTGAGCAACAATGGTTAATAATGGGGGTGTTACTAGCCTCACTTCCTACTGCAGCAAGTGTTTACTTACTGGCAGACCGTTACCAGGTGCATGCAAATGTGAGTGCGCAAGCAATACTCTATGGCACGTTAATGACCTTTATCAGCCTGCCGATAATTGAATCTTTATTGAAAACTTACGCTTAACGTTAATTGAATTAATGATGTGTTCAATCGGCTAATGATTGAGATTGGTATAACTATCGTGCGATTCGTGATTAACAAATAGACAAAGATAATTTTCGGTCTACTACTTTACTGTATAAAAAATCAGTATATACTGTTTATCAATACAGTGGTTTGGTGGTTTCATAGACAGGAATTCATTATGCTTTGCCAACTCAGCATCAACAATTTTGCTATCGTACGTTTTTTAGAACTCGACTTTAAAGCCGGTATGACAAGCATCACCGGGGAAACCGGTGCAGGTAAATCGATTGCAATCGACGCTCTGGGTTTGTGTTTAGGCAACCGCAGTGATGCCAATACTGTGAGACCCGGCGCGAATAAAACCGAGGTCAGTGCACGCTTTACCCTGCTCGATGTGCCGTTAGCAAAACGCTGGCTTGAAGATAATGATCTCGACGCTGACGACGAATGCATTCTTCGTCGTACCATTAATAGTGATGGACGTTCTCGCGCCTACATCAACAGTAATCCCGTTCCAGTGACGCAATTAAAAGCTATAGGCCAATTATTAATTGGTATTCATGGCCAACATGCCCATCATGCGATGCTCAAAAGTGAGCATCAATTAAATCTGCTCGACAGTTACGCCAACCACAAAATATTACTTGATAACGTGAGCGCTAGTTATGTTAGGTGCAAACAAGTTGAAAATGAACTCAAGCAACTAGAACAAGCTCAGCACGAACGTATTTCACGCCAACAACTGTTGCAATATCAAGTAGAAGAGCTAAACGAATTTAACCTAGGCTTAGACGAGTTTGATGACATTGAGCAAGAACATAAACGGTTGGCAAATGGCACTGATTTAATCGAACGTTGCCAGGCTGGTTTGCACTTACTTACCGAAAGTGACGATGGCAATATTGAATCACTGTTAAATAAAGTCGCCGCCATTGCAGACACGCTTCAAGGCTATGATGAATCCCTTGCGCCTATTAGTACTATGCTTAACGATGCGTTAATCCAAGTTCAAGAAAGTGCTAGCGAAATCGAGAGTTATTTAAGCCGTCTTGAATTAGATCCTGAGCATTTTGCTTATCTTGAAAAACGCTTATCAACGGCAATGCAATTAGCACGTAAGCATCATGTAGGCCCAGATAAACTGGCTTTGCATCACCAAGCGCTAATGGCAGAGTTAGCAGAACTCGCTGGTGATGAAAATAAACTCGACGAGATAAGACTGCAATTAGATGCAAGCAGAAACGCCTATTTAGTCAATGCACAGAAACTCAGCCAAAGCCGCAATCGTTATGCTAAAGAGTTAGATAAATTAGTCACCCGCTCAATTCATGAACTTAATATGCCTAAAGGTAAATTTAGTATCGAAGTGAATCACGACCCAGCCAATATCTCAGTGAATGGCTGTGACAACATTGAATTCATGGTGACCACTAACCCAGGGCAACCTTTACAACCGATTTCCAAAGTCGCTTCAGGCGGTGAGCTATCGCGTATAGGTTTAGGTATTCAGGTGATAACCGCTAAAAAAGTCGCAACCCCAACATTAATATTTGATGAAGTTGATGTAGGTATTTCAGGCCCTACGGCATCTGTAGTCGGCAGAATGCTGCGCAGCCTTGGAGAATCAACTCAGGTGTTGTGTGTTACCCATTTACCTCAAGTTGCAGGAAATGGCCATCAACACATGTTTGTAAATAAGTTTAATAAGGCCGGCAGCACTGAAACCACCATGCAAGCACTAGATAAAGATCAACGCGTTAATGAACTGGCACGTTTACTCGGTGGAGACGTAATTACTGAAAACACCTTAGCCAACGCCCGCGAATTATTGCAATAGCGTCATGGCTTATCAAAAGCTAACCATCATGTTACCATTGTGTTAAATGGACTTTGAGGATAAAGAGTGATGATGACTTTGTTAAAAACGATAGGCGTGCTGGTTGGGTTAATAAGCAGCTTATTAGTCTTTGCCGTTGTTTGCTTAGTGGCAATCAACGCGTCTGACAGAACAAAGTCTCCAAATACATTATTAGTTGAAAGCTGGCTAAAACAGCAGCCTGTTGAGTCGAATGAAAATGGATTTACCTATGCCATGGCGTTACTCAACGCCACAAAAGAGAATCAATCGGGCCAATCAACCACGGCGCTCACTTTTAATGCTCAACAGAATAAATTAACAGCTAACTTTAAAGACGCTTGCCAACTAACAGATTGGGATACTTGTAATGCGTTTTTTAGCCACAATAGCGAAACCATTAAACGTGTAATTCATACTCATCAAGCGAATATTAAAAAATACAATACATTAATTGCTATGCCCGATTGGCAAGAAAGCGATGAGTCTTTAACAACTCAACACCTACCTCACTGGAGCCTGCTTTTTCAACTAAGGGATTTAAGCATACTTGCAGCAATAAATAGACCTGACTCAACGCCCCATAAAATCGATGTTGATGCTGCGATAGCATTCTTAAACAAAGATGCTCATTTTTGGAATAACGTTTATCACTCCTCTCGTTCGGTATTAAGTCATACTATCGCCAATAATATGCTTAAAAAACAGCTGAGTTTTGCGAGTACTTTAGTGAAAGAAAATCCAAATATCGTGACGAAAAATACTACTTGGCAATCAGCTTTTACATTGTCTCAACGTGACTTTGAGCGTATTTTTTCAGGTGAATGGCTATTTTCTCGTAATATCATGCAACAAGCGGTTACAGATGCACAAAAAAACAGCGCGCCATTTTACGAAAAATGGTTGGTGAATACTTTTGTTCATCTCATTGATGATGATAATCTTCGTTCTGAGTATTTCGTCAATGTGGTCAAAGAGCCAGTGTTAGCCAGCTCATCAACACTTAAACAGCCTGATTATTGCGGCACTGACAATAAGTTGCAGCAATTATGGCAATTACGCTATAACCCGATTGGTAAAATATTAAGTTGTACTTATTATGAAACAGATCTGAAGCTGCGCGTCGTCAACATGAATAATGAAATAGAACAGCTACGCAACAATTTAATGTTGCCTCAATAAACTTTAATATCGTTGAGTTTGTAACAATAAGCATCAAATATAAAAAAAGAGCACATAGTGCTCTTTTTTTCGATGTTTAAGGCTTCGTTATAATTTATGGCAGCGTTATAAATAATACACAGCCAACTGCACGCCGATTAATGCAAATATTCCCGCTAAGACATCATCGATCATAATCCCAAAACCACCATGAACTTTGGCATCAAGCCAGCGGATAGGCCAAGGTTTAATTATGTCAAAAAAGCGAAATAATGCGAAACCAAGTACTAACCACATAATACCGACAGGCACCGCTATCATAGTGATCATTAAACCGACCACTTCATCCCACACAATCGCACCGTGATCATGGACGCCCATGTCTTTGGCGGCTTTTCCACAAATATAAAAACCAGCAAGCATACTCAACACAGTAATTAACAAGTATTGCGTTAAGCTTAATTGTTGCATTAATAGCACTATAGGCACAGCGGCTAAGGTGCCAAAGGTACCAGGTGCTTTCGCCGCTTTTCCGCTACCAAAGCCTAATGCTAAAAAGTGAATAGGATTAGCTAAAGACAGCTTATTGACGAATTTATCTTGAGTGATAAGTTTCATAATCGGTTAACTAAAATGTTCAAAAGTTCGGGAAACAGGGACAAATGCCTTACCATCGTCGACTAATTTAAGTTTATCACCAGCACAGATTTGGCCAATTTTGACAAATTTAACCCCTGCATGGATAAGCGCAGTATCAATAGCGCCACGTTGAGACTCTGGAACAGTAAACGCTAACTCGTAATCTTCACCGCCTGTTAACGCATAACTCAGCGCGTCTTCACGATTTAAGTTGGCTTTAAGTGAAGCAGATAACGGTATTTGATTCACATCGATAATAGCACCCACTTTAGAGGCTTTTAACACATGGCCAATATCTGACATTAACCCATCAGACAAATCAATCGCACTGGTGGCTAATGTTCTTAACGCTTGGCCTGCTAATACCCTAGGGGTTGGATAATAATGACGATTAATCAGGTATTCTTTATCTTCAGTATTAACGGTTTTAGTGCCTCTTAAAATATCTAAGCCTAACGCTGAATCACCTAATGTACCAGTGACATAAATCCAATCGCCAATTTTAGCGCCGGCACGTGTCAATGCTGTGCCTTTTATCACCTGGCCATTGATGGTGATGCTAATACTGCGCGGGCCGCGAGTGGTATCGCCACCAATTAATGCTACGCCATAATATTCTGCAATTTCAAAAAGCCCTTCGCTGAAACTTGCTAACCATGATTCATCCACACTCGGCAGCGTCAAAGCCAAAGTAAACCATGCTGGCTCAGCACCCATTGCGGCGAGATCAGATAAATTTACGGCTAAAGATTTATACCCTAATGCGTGGGCTGGAATGTCGGCTAAAAAATGGACATTTTCAACGAGAGTATCGCATGAAATCGCAATTGATTTGTTTTCAGCAGGATTAACCAAAGCGCAGTCGTCGCCAATGCTAAGCGCAACATCGCGTCGTTTTTGGCCTTTATTACGAAAGTAATGTTCGATAAGTTGGAATTCTTTCACATTCAGTTTGGTGCGGTAAACCGACCACCTTAATTTAGAAACAATTAATAGAAATGAAAAACGGTATCCGAAGATACCGTTCTGGTATTACTTTTGCTTCACAATCTTATCAAGCAGACCGTTAACGAACTTGTGACTATCGTCTGCACCAAACACTTTCGCTAATTCGATACCTTCGTTAATTGCCACTTTAAACGGCACATCTTTACGGAAGGTCAACTCGTAAGTTGCCAAACGCACGATAGCTTTTTCAACTGGTGAAACATCTTCGAAATCACGATCTAAATGTGGCTTTAGCAAATCATCAATCTGTGAAGTTTTTGACGCTACACCTGATAATAATTCACGAAAATAAGCAACATCTACACCATCAGTGTTCTGCTCAGTTAAAAACTCATGTTCTACGTCAGCAACATTGTTCTTACTTAACTGCCATGAATAAATGGCTTGAACGGCTAAACGGCGGGCCTTACGGCGCTCTGAAGGTTTCATACTTTTCCTACTATTACAGCTGTTGTTCTAGTTGTTGCAGTACGTTAACCATTTCAAGTAAACCCAGTGCAGCTTCGCCGCCTTTATTACCTGCTTTAGTACCTGAACGCTCAATAGCTTGTTCAATGGTATCTGTAGTTAACACACCGAATGAAACAGGTAGGTCATATTCTAAAGCAACTTGTGCAAGACCTTTGTTACATTCACCGGCAACAAAATCAAAATGAGGAGTACCGCCACGGATCACCGCACCAAGTGCAATAATGCCGTCAAACTTGCCACTCGCAGCAACACGCTTCGCCGCTAGTGGTAATTCAACTGCGCCAGGTACACGTACAACAGTGATGTTGTCGTCACTTACCTGACCGAAACGCTTTAATGTGTCTATTGCACCATCAAGCAGACTTTCAACTAAAAAGCTATTGAATCGCGATATTACGATCGCCACTTTGGCATTTTTCGCTTCGATATTACCTTGAACTACGTTCATTCTATCTTACCTAAATTAGCTAAAGCACCCGGCTCGGGGCAAAAAGAGGCGCTATGATATCACAGCCATTAGCCCTGAGCGCTATGCAATTAATGAAATTGTTAAATTTACCACTTGCCAACATTACTCGGCAATATAGTCCGTCACTTCTAAACCAAAGCCTGACAACGAGTGGTAACGCTTTGGTGAACTTAATAGGCGCATACTCGTTACACCTAGATCGGATAAAATTTGCGAACCGACTCCCACCCGACGTGATGTTCCTTGCCACATTGCGGGCGCTGGCGATTGGCCATTATCTTCAGCTTCAAACGCTTTTACTTTTGCCAATAACTGACTTGAATGTTCATCGTTACCCAGCAGCACTAAAACGCCGCCATCTGCTGCGATACGTTCCATGGCTTTCTCTAACGGCCAACTGCGTTTTTGATCGCGCTCAGAGTGCAGTAAATCGTTGAAGGTATTTTGCAAATGAACCCGTACCAAACAGTTTGCTTTAACCTCGTCTTTAACCAAAGCATAATGCAATTGATTATCGATAGTGTCTCTAAAGGTGACCATGGTAAATTCGCCATAACGGGTCGGTAATTTACACTGTGCTTCACGTACTACGGTGGTTTCATTGGTGTTACGGTATTCAATTAAATCGGCAATAGTACCGATTTTAATGCCGTGTTTTTCGCTGAATATTTCAAGATCTGGGCGGCGCGCCATGGTGCCGTCGTCATTCAAAATTTCGACAATGACACCCGACGGCTCACAACCGGCTAATCGCGCTAAATCGCAACCGGCTTCGGTATGACCAGCGCGCGTTAACACGCCACCTTCTTGTGCCATCAACGGAAATATATGACCAGGCTGTACTAAGTCAGACGCTTTAGCATCTTTAGCCACAGCCGCTTGTACCGTTAACGCGCGGTCGTGGGCGGAGATACCTGTGGTTACACCCGTTGCCGCTTCAATCGAGACGGTAAAGTTAGTCGAAAATTGGGCGTTATTATTGGTAACCATTAGCGGTAAATTAAGCTGCTGACAACGCGCTTTGGTCATCGTTTGGCAAATAAGCCCACGGCCGTAGGTTGCCATAAAGTTGATTGCTGCTGGCGTCACTTTATCAGCGGCCATAATCAAATCACCTTCATTTTCTCTGTCTTCATCGTCCATCAAGATAACCATTTTACCTTGACGAATATCTTCAATGATTTCTTCTATGCTATGTAGCGCCATTGTCAGACCTTTATATATTAAGAGTTTGCTTCAATACTGAAGTTGTCATTCTATTTTTATTTTATAAGTTAAGTGGATACAAAAGTTAATACGCTTAACGTAAGAAACCAGACTTGGCCAATAACTCCATCGTCACACCCGATGACGACTTAGCATGGTCTGCTTCAGGCTGCATTAACCGCTCTAAATAACGAGCAATTAAATCCACCTCAATGTTAACGTTATCACCCACTTTTAAATTCACTAATGTAGTTTCACCGGCAGTGTGAGGCACGATAGTTAATCTAAAACGACTTCCATCTACTTCATTAACGGTTAAGCTCACACCATCGATAGTAATCGATCCTTTGTGAGCGATATAGCGACTCAGTGTTGCGGGTGCTTTTAACCAAAATTCTAGCGCTTTGCCTCTGTAGGCACATTGCTCAACTTTAGCAATACCATCAACATGGCCGCTGACCATGTGACCACCTAACCTTGTTGTCGCCGTAACGGCTTTTTCAAGGTTTACTTGTTGGCCTACTTGATAATAACTAAAACCGGTTAACGCCACTGTTTCAGCTGAGATGTCAGCCACATAACCGTCAGCTAAGCGCTCTACCACGGTTAAACACACACCATTAGTGGCGATACTGTCGCCTAATTTCACGTCGGTTAAATCTAATTTACCACTGGCAACGGTTAAGCGAATATCGTTACCTTTGCGATCAATTTTACGTAATGTACCAAGGGCTTCGATTATCCCAGTAAACATAATGACTCACTTTTAACGTTTATACTTTGCTGTCGCTCAGACTTTTAGCCTTGGCAACAAGCAATTAATAGGGTTTGTTATATCTGAGGATATAACGCTTATCATTGCCAATACTGCGCTCATCAATGAGTTGCAACATGGGCGTTTGTTCTATGGAAGTATAATCTGGCAATTGCAGCATATTGCGTCCATGACTGCCAAGGATCTTAGGAGCTTGGTAAAGCACAATATCATCCGCTAAATTTTGTGCTACAAATGCACCCGCTAACGTTGAACCAGCTTCGACTAACACTGAATTGGTTGTGTTGCCTAAATACGTTAACAAGGCCAACAACGGGATTCTACCTACCGAGTCACACTCTAGAACTAAAAAAGACACATGCGCTGGAAATGTCGCTTTGACTTGCTCAGGATATTCACGACACGAGACCAATAAAATCGGGCTCAGTATAGAAAATAATTGTGGCGTTGCCGTTAGTCTTGCACGGCTATCTAATATGACTCTTAGAGGCTGAAAAATGTCATTCGGGTTAAGACGAGTTGTTAACTCACCTAATAACTCAAAACGGACATTTAAACTGGGATCGTCAATTAGCACGGTTTCAACGCCAGTAATTAACGCACAGTGACTGGCTCGATACTTTTGCACATCAGCACGAGCAGCGCTGCCTGTAATCCATTTTGATACGCCATTAGATAACGCTGTTTTTCCGTCTAAACTGGCAGCCACTTTAACCGTGACCCAGGGTAAACCGGTTTTCATGCGTTTCATAAAACCCAGGTTAAGTGCATAAGCTTGCTCAGTGAGTAACCCCACATCCACTTGAATGCCGGCCTCTCTTAACATTGCAATACCACGACCAGACACTTCAGGATTGGCATCTGTCACTGCGACGACCACTCTAGCAACCTTGGCATTTATCAAGCCTAATGCACATGGCGGCGTACGCCCATAATGACTGCAAGGCTCTAATGTTACATACGCTGTTGCACCCTGCGCAGTTAATCCATTTTCATTAACCATCTTTAGGGCGTTCACTTCTGCGTGTCCCTGGCCGGCACGTTGGTGATAGCCCTCACCGATAATCTGTCCATCAGCAACAATCACACAACCGACACATGGATTGGGCCGCGTGGTATAACGGCCTCGCTCTGCCAGCATAATGGCTCGGCTCATCATTTCAATATCGACGCTAGACCCGTTAGACATGGTTATCACTCTCGTTTGATATCATGTTAAGCACACAAAATAGAATTCAAAAAATTAGCGTTTAGTCGGTGATTATTTTTGCAGCTTGGCAATCGCTTCGCCAAATTGAGAGACATCTTCAAAAGCACGATAAACCGAAGCAAAGCGAATATAAGCCACTTTATCTAAGCTCATTAATTGCTCCATCATCAGATTACCAATCATTTCAGAGTCTACTTCACGTTCACCTGTTGCGCGCAGCGTTGATTTAATCTTAGTCAGAGCTTGATCAATTTCATCAATGGATACTGGACGTTTTTCCACTGCACGCAACATACCGCCGCGCAGCTTATCTTCGTCAAACGGTTGTCTGGTGCCATCACGTTTTATCACTCTAGGCATGACTAATTCAGCACCTTCAAATGTGGTAAAACGTTCATGACATTCGGTACATTCCCGGCGACGGCGTACTTGATGGCCATCGGTCACTAATCGAGAATCGATAACTTTGGTGTCGGTCGCGCTACAAAAAGGGCAATGCATTGAACCTCCTGCAGAAAACAAAATGGCCGCTAAAATTAGCGGCCATTAAAGTTTATCCTATTTGTTGAGCAAGGTTAACCTAAACCTCAACAGCAATAGTGATTAACCGTATACAGGGAACTTAGCACATAACGCCAACACTTGGCCTTTAACGCGCTCAATAACCGCTGTGTTAGATGCATCATCTAAAATGTCGCATATCCAGGTTGTCAGCTCTTTCGCTTCAGCTTCTTTAAAGCCGCGACGCGTAATGGCTGGTGTGCCGATACGCACACCTGATGTGACAAACGGTGAGCGTGGATCATTTGGTACTGAGTTTTTGTTAACCGTAATGTTGGCACTGCCTAAAGCGGCATCGGCTTCTTTACCGGTTAAATCACGACCGATTAAATCAACCAACATTAAGTGGTTTTCAGTTCCGCCTGAAACGATTTTGTAACCGCGCGCTAAAAATACTTCAACCATGGCTTTGGCATTTTTAACCACTTGCTGCTGGTATACTTTAAACTCTGGCTCTAATGCTTCTTTAAATGCAACCGCTTTGCCCGCGATAACATGCATTAATGGGCCACCTTGACCGCCAGGGAATACCGCTGAGTTTAGCTTCTTATACAAGTCTTCATCATCAGCCGCAGAAATAATAATGCCGCCACGTGGACCCGCTAAGGTTTTATGCGTTGTTGAAGTCACAACGTGTGCATGAGGCACTGGCGTTGGATAAACACCAGCAGCGATTAAACCTGCAACGTGCGCCATATCAACAAATAAATAAGCACCGATTTTATCCGCAATTTCACGCATTTTAGCCCAGTCAACAATACCTGAGAACGCCGAGAAACCACCAATCATCATCTTCGGCTTATGTTCAACTGCTAAGCGTTCCATTTCGTCGTAGTCAATTTTGCCAGACTCGTCGATACCGTAAGGGATGATGTTATAAAGCTTGCCAGAAAAGTTAACTGGAGAACCGTGAGTTAAATGACCACCGTGAGCGAGGTTCATCCCTAGAACAGTATCACCAGGTTGTAATAACGCCATAAACACAGCGCTATTAGCTTGTGAACCTGAGTGCGGTTGCACGTTGGCGTAAGTGGCGCCAAATAATTCTTTTGCGCGTTCTATTGCTAATGTTTCAACAACATCAACATACTCGCACCCACCATAGTAACGCTTACCTGGATAACCTTCAGCATACTTGTTAGTTAACTGAGAACCTTGCGCTTCCATCACACGTGGACTGGTGTAGTTCTCAGACGCAATCAATTCAATGTGTTCTTCTTGACGACAAGTTTCATCTTCAATGGCTTTAAATAATTCTGGATCGTAATCCGCAATATTCATCGCTTTCTTCAACATGGTAGCTCCAACATCAATTTCTATATAGTAGGGTTGCGCGGTATTCTACTCTGCAACGATGATCATTCACAGTATAAACAACATGAAATTCACTGTGTTCTGAATACAAAACGATTCAAGTTAATCCGCCGAGGTGGTATTTAATCTGCTTCGCTGCACCGCAAAATTAATTCCATAATCCCCTGTTGAGTTACGCAAAGAATACAGTAGAATTATCGTCATCTTTGTTGACAACTAGACTGAATAAACATGGCTCAATTTGTATATAGCATGCTTCGCGTGGGTAAGATTGTCCCACCTAAAAAGCAAATTTTAAAAGACATTTCATTAAGCTTTTTCCCCGGCGCTAAAATTGGCGTACTGGGCTTAAACGGTTCAGGTAAATCTACTCTGCTACGCATCATGGCCGGTATTGATACCGACATTGAGGGTGAAGCACGCCCAATGCCTGGGCTTAAAATTGGTTATTTACCGCAAGAGCCGCGCTTAAATGAGCAGCAAACCGTCCGCGAAGCCATTGAAGAAGCGGTAGGCGAAGCTAAAAATGCCTTAACCCGTTTAGATGAAGTGTATGCTGCCTATGCTGAACCCGATGCAGATTTTGATGCACTGGCAAAAGAACAAGGTGAATTAGAAGCCATTATTCAATCTCAAGATGCCCATAACCTTGACCGCATTCTTGAACGTGCCGCTAATGCGCTACGTTTACCAGAATGGGACGCAAAAATTGAAGTGCTTTCTGGTGGTGAACGTCGTCGAGTCGCGATTTGCCGTTTGCTGCTTGAAAAACCAGAAATGCTATTACTTGACGAACCAACCAACCACTTAGATGCTGAGTCAGTGGCATGGTTAGAGCATTTTTTACAAGAATATAACGGCACCGTTGTGGCCATTACCCACGACCGTTACTTCTTAGATAATGCTGCTGGCTGGATTTTAGAACTTGACCGCGGCGAAGGTATTCCATGGGAAGGTAACTATTCATCATGGCTGGAGCAAAAAGATGCACGTTTACAGCAAGAGTCATCAACTGAAAGCGCTCGTCAGAAAACCATTGCTAAAGAATTAGAATGGGTTCGCCAAGGTGCTAAAGGTCGTCAATCAAAAGGTAAAGCCCGTATGGCTCGCTTTGAAGAATTGAACACCAACGATTACCAAAAGCGTAACGAAACCAACGAACTGTTTATCCCACCTGGACCTCGCCTAGGTGACAAGGTCATCGAAGTGACTAATTTAACCAAGTCATACGGTGATCGGGTGTTAATTGATGACTTAACATTCACTGTGCCTAAAGGGGCTATCGTGGGTATTATTGGTGCTAACGGTGCCGGTAAATCAACGTTATTTAGAATGATATCGGGTGCAGAACAACCAGACAGCGGTTCGATTTCTGTGGGTGAATCTGTGCAAATTGCTTCTGTTGAGCAGTTCCGTGATTCTATGGATGATAAAAATACCGTGTGGCAGGAGATTTCTGGCGGTTTAGACATCATGCGCATCAACAACACAGAAATACCAAGCCGTGCCTATGTTGGCCGCTTTAACTTCCGTGGTGGCGATCAACAAAAAATCATTGGCACCTTATCGGGCGGTGAACGTAACCGTGTTCACTTAGCCAAGCTACTGCAAGCTGGCGGCAACGTATTATTACTCGACGAACCGACCAACGACTTGGACGTTGAAACTTTGCGTGCACTAGAAGAAGCGTTATTGGAGTTCCCTGGTTGCGCTATGGTTATTTCGCATGACCGTTGGTTCCTCGACCGAATTGCAACGCATATCCTTGATTACCGTGATGAAGGTAAAGTGAACTTCTATGAAGGAAACTATACTGAATACTCAACATGGCTAAAAGAAACACTGGGTACTGATGTAGTTGAACCACACCGCTTAAAATACAAGCGCATAAGCAAATAGCCTTGGTTCTTTACAAGTAACGTTTGGTTCTTTATAAGTAACGTTAGGCACTAAAACAGAGACTTCGGTCTCTGTTTTGCTTTATCAGGTTGATTTACGTTTATATTTATGCAGTTTCAATATAAACTCGCTTCAACATCTAGAAGTGTCAAAATTTTGTCAATTTATTGTGAGCAATGCACCACAATCTGTTTGTAAAGCCAAAATAACTTCAGTATTATAAATTATTAACGGATTATTTTGCTCTTTGCTGATAACACTCAGCGCATTACAGAGTGTTGATGGTTCCAGCTTGTAGAGAAATATTATGGAGAGATCAGTGAGATACGGTTCAATTAGCCTTGCTTTATTGTGCTTATACGCAAGCAATTCGTTTGCGGCACTCGAAGTCATCACCAATTCAGAAAAACAGACACTTAATAAAATCGAAACCGAATATGATATCGATAGCCTGCTGATCAATGTGAATGACAAATTCTCTCAACTTAATAAGAAAGCTTACGACGTTGAAGGCCTAAAGAAAACTATCGCATCAGAACAGCAACGTTATGATGAACTAATCGATGGTTTGCCTCAGGCTATCCGTGCAAAATCGGCATTGCCAGATACCTACAAACAAATTGAAGAGTCTGTAATATTAGTCGATGAATTAACACTTAAAGCTGAAGAAGACAGTAAACGTCTTGAAACAGAAAAAGTAGAAATTCTGTCAGAATACGAACAAATTAATAAACAACGAACCTCAAAAAGTCAGCAGTTGTTTAAACTCAAAACTGACATTACTAACCGCTTAATTGCTGACTTATCAAAATCAAGCAGCACCCTTCCGGTTAACATTAATGGCTCAACTGAATGTTCTAAGTACCAAACGATTGCCGACTGCTTAAAAGAATCTCAAAGCAGTATTCTTAGCAATACGCGTAACGAGTCTCCATTCTTAAACGATAAAAGTGTATTACTTTCGTATGAAGTGATTGACGCGAACATGAACATGAGAGGCGATTTAAACTATAAAGTGGCCATGAAATTCAAGCCATCTTATAACAACAAAATCGACGACATGCTCAATGAAAAATTAGGCTTAAAATCAGCAATGGTCACGTTAGTCAGTAACGTACCTGCAGATTGGTTTGTTAACGGTATTAAAATTGGTACTGGTAAAAAACTGTTCCACGAAATTCCATTAGGCAAGCACGGTATTTTAGCGTCTTACCAAAACCAAGACCAATCTAGTGTAGAAAGCATTGAAGGCAATGGCGTATTCAATTACAAGTTCGCTAATGTGGCCGCCGCTAAAAAACCAGTAAGCAAACCCTCAGTTGTGGTTGCGGAAGTACCAAAAGGGATACTTAAGCCATCGGTAAAATCTACACAACAACCCGTAGTTCAAAAACCTAAAGCGAAATACACGCTGTTTTCAGACCAAACAAGCATTAAATTAAGTGATGATGATGCAAAGAAAACATCGAGCGATAAAGGCTATGAATACTTTATGGGCGTAACCCCTGCCACGAAAAAGCAAAACATTGAGTTCACTAACGAGCCTATCGAAAAGTAATTCTGTTGTGCTAGAAATATGATGGGATGACCCATTTGTAAAACCGAAAGCCATATCATTCGATATGGCTTTTTTGTGGATAACTGAGAGTAAAAGTCTCAAGTCGGCCGGTCCATCGCCAGTGAAGGATTACTTGGAAATGAGTATTTGAGCATGATGGTTTGAATCTGATTGTTTGAATATGATGGTCTGAATTTGATGGTTTGAATATGGTTATTTGAAAAAGTGCCTTGTTACAAACAAACCAAAAGCTTTACATTACTTTACGCTTATTTTTGTCCAACATAATTACAATATGTTCATATGCCAATTCACCACCAGCGGCTCCCCGCACATTGTTTATAGAGATGTCCCAACATGATAATAAAGCATGGCTTGAATACGCTTTCAGCGGCCTTGATGATCCTCACCATCAGCATATTAAGTATCAGTGTGATAGCGGCGCCAAAACCTCAACGGGTTGAAAAAGTGGTCCCGGTGGTCACCGCAAGTGTCGAACAGCATGACTTATCTCAATCTATTACGCTTATCGGTAAGTTAGCCGCAACAGATTCAGTCATGATTGCTCCGCAAGTGGGCGGGAAAATAGCCAATATTGCAGTGACCTCTAATCAACATGTCACCAAAGGCCAAGTCTTGCTGAGTTTAGATAATAGCAAGGCGAAAGCCAGTGTTTTAGAGGCTCAGGCTTACCATAAAGATGAAGTCCGTAAACTCAATGAGTTTTTAAAGCTGATTAATGTCAATGCCATCACTCAAACCGAAATAGAAGCGCAAAAGTCGAGTGTCGACATTGCCCTCGCCCGTTTACAGTCGGCACAAACCGACTTGGCTTATCACACCTTAGTGGCCCCTTTTAGCGGCAATACCGGCCTAGTCAATTTTAGCCGCGGAAAAATGGTCAGCATGAATGAAGAATTATTGTCATTAGACGACTTATCGATTCTGCAATTAGATTTACAAGTCCCTGAGCATTACTTAGCACTGTTAAGCACAGGCATGGCGGTTAATGCTATCAGCAGAGCCTGGGCAAAAGACACATTTGTCGGCAACATTATTGCTATCGACCCACGCGTTAATGAACAAACACTAAACCTGAATATTCGCAGTCAATTTGACAATCAACACGGTAAATTAAAACCAGGCATGATGATGTCGGCAACACTTACGTTCCCCAGTGTTTCAGCCCCTATCGTTCCAGTGCAAGCGTTAGAGTACTCAGGCACCAAACGATTTGTGTATGTGATCAACCAGGATAACATCGCTAAACGCACCGAGGTGGTTTTAGGTGCAAGGATTAAAGATCAGGTATTAATTGAATCTGGGATCAAAATTGGCGACAACATTGTGGTCCAAGGGCTAGTGAATATGCGCGATGGCATAAAAGTGAAAGACCTTGCCCATCCAAGCTCAGCAGAGCAAACCCGCGCTAAAACAGCTCTAACACAGGAGCGCAAATAATGTGGCTGAGTGATACCGCCGTTAAACGCCCGGTTGTGGCCATTGTACTGAGCTTGTTGCTTTGCGTGTTTGGTATGGTGTCTTTTTCTAAACTGGCTGTAAGAGAAATGCCTGATGTACAAAACCCTGTTGTGACGGTTATGACAACCTACAGCGGAGCATCGGCAACCATTATGGAAAGTAAGATCACTAAAGCCCTTGAGGATGAACTCACGGGGATCAGTGGTATTGATGAGATCACCTCAACCACCCGAAATGGCATGTCACGCATCTCAATTGAATTTGAATTAGGCTGGAATTTAACCGAGGGTGTCAGTGATGTCCGTGATGCGGTAGCCAAAGCCCAACGCCGTTTACCCGACGAAGCAGATGACCCCATAGTGTCAAAAGATAATGGCACGGGTGAGCCCTCAATCTACGTCAATTTAAGCTCAGAAAACATGGACCGTACTCAATTAACGGACTATGCACAACGCGTATTAGAAGACCGATTTAGCCTTATCACCGGCGTCAGTTCTGTCAATATCTCTGGCGGCCTGTATAAGGTCATGTATGTGCAGTTAAAGCCTCAATTAATGGCCGGCAGAAATGTCACCACTAGTGACATTATTAGTGCATTAAACACCGAAAACCTTGAAACACCCGGCGGTGAAGTCCGTAACGACACTACGGTGATGTCTGTTAGAACCAAGCGACTCTACTTCAGCCCTGAAGATTTTAATTACTTGGTGGTGCACACTGCCTCAGATGGCACCCCCATTTATCTCAAAGATGTCGCCAATGTCTTTATTGGCGCAGAGAATGAAAACTCAACCTTCAAAAGCAATGGCATTGTTAACTTAAGCTTAGGCATTGTGCCGCAGTCGGATGCCAATCCATTAGAGATTTCAAAGCTCGTTCAACAAGAAGTCGACAAGGTACAAGGCTTTTTACCACAAGGGACTAAGCTCGTCGTTGATTATGATGCTAACGTGTTTATCGACCGCTCGATTAACGAGGTCTACAACACCTTGTTCATTACGGGAATATTGGTTGTCTTGGTCTTGTATATTTTTATTGGCCAGGTCAGAGCCACATTGATCCCCGCAGTAACGGTACCAGTGTCATTAATCGCGGCATTTATGGCTGCATATAGCTTGGGATATTCGATAAATTTATTGACGTTAATGGCCTTAATTTTAGCGATTGGTTTAGTCGTTGACGATGCCATTGTGGTAGTAGAAAACATCTTTCATCATATCGAAAAAGGCGAGGAGCCATTACTTGCCGCCTATAAAGGCACTCGTGAGGTGGGTTTTGCGGTCGTATCGACCACGCTAGTGTTAGTTATGGTCTTTCTTCCAATTTCATTTATGGATGGCATGGTCGGCCTGCTTTTTACTGAGTTCTCAGTCATGTTAGCGATGTCAGTGATTTTCTCATCATTGATCGCGCTCACTCTTACGCCAGTGATGGGCAGTAAGCTTCTTAAAGCCAACGTGAAGAAGAATCGCTTTAATCTTTGGATTGATAAAGGTTTTGCTCGCCTAGAAACCAACTATCGCCGTATGGTGACATGGGCATTAGCTTGGCGCATTGCCGCCCCTGTTGTTATCTTAGCCTGTATAGGCGGCAGTTACTTACTCATGCAACAAGTGCCCTCACAGCTTTCTCCTCAAGAAGACCGTGGTGTGTTATTTGCCTTTATCAAAGGCGCTGAAGGCACTAGTTATAATCGTATGATAGCCAACATGGACATTGTCGAGAGCCTATTGATGCCGCTTTTAGGCCAAGGCGTAGTGAAATCATTTAGCGTTGAAGCCCCTGCTTTTGGTGGTCGTGCTGGCGATCAAACCGGCTTTGCGATTATTCAGCTAGAAGATTGGGCCGATCGTGATATCGATGTAAAACAAGCACTCGGGTTAATCAGTCAAACCTTAAAAGACATTCCAGATGTGATGGTTCGCCCTATGCTACCCGGCTTTAGAGGCCAGTCGAGTGAGCCAGTGCAGTTTGTGCTTGGTGGTTCTGACTATCCAGAATTGTTTAAATGGGCGCAAATTCTGCAACAAGAAGCTGATGCCAGCCCGATGTTAGAAGGCGCTGACTTAGACTATGCCGAAACCACACCTGAACTTGTGGTTACCGTTGATAAGCAACGTGCGGCCGAGTTAGGTATTAGCGTTTCTGAAATATCAACCACACTTGAAATCATGCTCGGAGGCAGAAGAGAAACCACTTTTGTTGAGCGCGGTGAAGAATATGATGTGTATCTTCGTGGTGACGAAAACAGTTTTAACAGCGTGACGGATCTTAGTAAAATTTACTTTAGAAGCGGTAAAGGCGAGCTAATCACGCTAGACACGGTGACTCACGTTGAAGAAGTCGCCTCGCCGCAACGCTTAAGTCACACCAATAAACAAAAGTCGATCACCATTAAAGCCAATTTGGGTGAAGGCTATACTTTAGGCGAGGCGCTCGACTTTTTAGAGCAACGCGCCGTGAGTTTATTGCCTACCGACATTTCCATTGCTTATACCGGTGAGTCAAAAGACTTTAAAGAAAACCAATCGGGTGTAATGGTGGTATTTGGCCTAGCACTTCTGATTGCTTACCTGGTATTGGCTGCACAGTTCGAGAGTTTCATTAACCCCGCCGTGGTTATGTTCACCGTACCTATGGGTATTTTTGGTGGTTTTATCGGCTTAGCTCTCACAGATCAAGGCATGAATATTTACAGCCAAATTGGGATGATCATGCTTATCGGTATGGTGACCAAAAACGGCATTTTAATTGTCGAGTTTGCCAACCAATTACGTGATAGAGGTTTACCACTTGATACCGCTATTATCGATGCTTCTGCACGCCGTTTACGGCCTATTCTCATGACCGCATTTACCACCTTAATTGGCGCGATCCCGTTAATCATGTCAACAGGTGCAGGTAGCGAAAGCCGAATTGCGGTTGGAACTGTGATATTCTCCGGCATGGCATTTGCTACTTTCGTCACCTTATTGGTGATCCCAGCAATGTACCGCTTAATCTCAGCCTCAACTCACTCTCCAGGGTACGTTGAAGCGCAACTTAATGACGCCATTGCCGCTCAAAAAGTGCAACAGCCTTAATCAAACAGGTGTAATAATGACTAACCTTGCAGTATTTGTAGACGTACAAAACATTTATTACACCTGTAAACAAGGTTTTGGCCGCTCGTTTAATTACCGGGCCTTGTACCAACAATTGTCACAGCGTGGCCACATCAGCCATGCCATTGCATATGCCATTGCACCTGCTGATGATGGCCAAATTAAATTTCAAGATGCCCTCAAACACATTGGCTTTACCGTAAAAACCAAACCTTATATTCAACGCAGTGACGGTTCAGCAAAAGGTGATTGGGATGTTGGCATCACCATTGATATGCTAGAGATTGCACCTGAAGTAGACGAGGTTATTTTATTATCTGGCGATGGCGATTTTGACTTACTCCTTAAAAAAATCAATCAAAGTACACAGTGTTATACCCACGTAATGAGTGTTGAGCGATTAACCGCAAAATCGCTCAGTGACCAATGCCAACAATTTACCCCTATAGACCGCACATTATTGCTTTAATGATTTGATCATTAGCTGCATTTCATATACAACTTACCGACATTTTTTTACAATATTTCATCCTGTATGGTTGTGTAACGACTTTCATCTAGCAATGATCACTCTATAAAAGGTCAGTTATGTTTTTCCCTTTTCACAAAATAACCCATTACCTTTTAGGATTATTGTTATCGTTAACACTCGTTTTAGAAGCTAACGGCAAACAATATCAAATCGAGCGACTCAATGTCGCCGACGGCCTCCCCTCTACGATGGTAAACATGATTTACCAACAACAAAATGGCTTTATGTGGTTTGCAACCGATGCAGGTGTTAGCCGATATGATGGCCAAGAGTTTGTTAATTTTCAGTTCTCTCCTGGCACAAAAACCCATATATCCAATAACTTTGTGACTGATGTTATCGAAGACAACCTGGGCAATATTTGGTTTGCGACCGAAGACGGTTTAAATCAACTCAACCTTGATGATGAGGTCGTAAACTTCCCGCTATCGCAACAACACTTTAGTCAAAATACCAATTGGATAATGAAAATGTATCAAGACACAGAGCAAAACCTGTGGGTCGGTACGGGCAGTGGGTTACAATTAAAGCAGCCTAATTCAAGCCAATTTATTTCCATTCCTTTATATCTGGATTCTCAAAGCATTCCGATAGAAACCTCGATTTACAGTATCGTTGCCGATGCACAAAATCGATTATGGCTTGGAACCGATTACGGTTTAGCCATTGTCGAACCTGAACAAAAAAGCATGCGATTATTTGATGCCAGTAAAGCCACTTCAGCCATCGAAAACACCGCGGCGTCCACCTTATTTAGCGATTATGTGCTCGCCAGCGAGGTTGACGCAAAAGGTCAACTTTGGCTAGGCACCCAACACTTTGGACTGGTTCAATTCAACCCAATATCAGCTGAATACCAACAATATGCAAACAGTAAGAAAATAGGCGCCATTCCAAGTGATTATGTCACCAGCATTACCATCGATACAGACAGCAATATATGGGTAAGTACAGACAAAGGTGCTGCGCTCTTATCTGTTAAAACCGGCCTGTTTGACCTGATACAAGCGCAAGCATTTAATGAACACACCATCCCGAGTAATTTTGTCGATGATGTGTTTATTGATGCATCTGGGCTCGTTTGGTTTGCCACCACTCAAGGTGCTGCATATTACAGCCCACTGAAACAATCAAGCCGCATATATAAACCTTTAGCAACACTATCTGAACTCTCAGGGGACAATACTTACGCCATTAGCATTAATTCCCAGGGCGATGCTTGGATAGCCAATAGTAATGGCCTGGATAAAATTGATACCCAAAAACAAACGGTCAGCCTGTCACCATTAACGGTAAAGAACAATGACGCGTTAACAGGCAATATTTGGAACGTAAAAGCCGATAAAAAGGACAATCTTTGGGTTTCACATTCCAATGGACTCAGCTACTTGGACAATAACACTCAGCAAGTGAGTCACTTTAGTAACAAACTTGGCAATATTTATGGCTTTCCTGATACCGACTTCTACACAGTAAACCCTGATAATCGCGGCAATGTGTGGATTACGGGTTATTTAGATGCTGGCGTCATGCTATTTAACCCAAAACAGGGGCTGTTAAAGCATTACTTTAACGATAAAAATAATCTCTATACCTCGGGCGGTAATTTTACCTTTGATTCAATCATCGCTAAAAATGGTGATTTGTGGCTCGCGACAACCAGTGGCATTTTTATTATTGATCCCTCAACCGATACTACCGAACATTTAAGCTTGGGTAATGAGCGAGAAAACATTCGTATCGGTGGGATATATCAAGATGAACAAGGCAATATCTGGGCGGCAACTCAAGGCCTTGGGCTAGCTAAAATAACTCCAACACCTAATGGTAAAAAGCCTTACCACATTGAATATATTACTCGTAAGCAAGGGTTAGCCGACAATAGAATTAAAGCGGTAACCGGAGACGGTAAAGGTAATTTATGGTTAACCAGTCGTCATGTATTAAGCAAATACGTTATACAAACAAAGCAGATCACCGACTATCCTAGCGCCATTAATGACACAAACTTAACCTTTAATGAAGGTGCAATTGAGTTAACGCAAACTCAACTATTACTGGGCAGTAATAAAGGGGTGATACAAGTTGATACCGACCGTATTAGCCAAAATCACTTTATTGCTCCAGTGCACATAACCGCGGCAAAAATAGCCAATACATCTTATACATATAGTAATACTAACAAGGTCATTGCACCGCCCAGTGTCGATTACGACAACAATATGATCCAATTCTCTTTTGCCTCTCTCGATTTTACCGCGCCAGAACGCAATATTTACCGATTTATGTTAGCCGGATTTGACCAGGGTTGGATTACCACTCAACAACCTAATGCGATGTACACTAACCTTGCTGCGGGCGATTATGTCTTTAAAGTTCAGAGTACCAACAGCGATGGCATATGGAGTCCACAACAAGCTGAATTTGCCTTTACCGTCAATAAAGCATGGTGGTATTACGCGTTAATCGCATCGGGCATGATCATTATATTGGTTGTTATGTTGTTTATTTTATCGCGCATTAAACAAATTAAAGAGCTCAGCAGTAGAGCTAATTATGACAGCCTGACTGGACTTGCAAATCGATTTAACTTCAATCAGCAATTAGCCTTACTCATTAACCATCCGCAAAAGACAGCAGCCGTTGTCTTTATCGATTTAGATCATTTTAAAGAAGTGAATGATTCTATGGGACACGATATTGGTGATGAGCTGATTATCCAGGTCAGTAAACGCTTACAGCACTGTTTAAAACAACAAGATGTGCTGGCTCGTTTAGGGGGGGATGAATTTGCACTTATCATAGAATACGAACCAGCTGAAAATGAGGTTAATCAAGATTTAGTCAACATCATCGAACGGATCAGAATGGCCCTTAACGCTGGTTATCAAATTAATCAATATTGGCTCAACAGCTCAGCCAGTATTGGCGTCGCTTGCTACCCAAGTGACGGCTCTGATGCTAAAACATTATTAAAACACGCCGACACGGCGATGTACGCGGCTAAACAAAATGGTCGAAATGGCAGCTATTTCTTTAATGAAAAACTTTCTACTGCACTTTTAGAGAGGTTGTTGATTAAAAATCAGTTAAATAATGCCTTGCCAGACAATCAACTCAGTGTGTTTTATCAACCAAAATGCTGCGTCAGCACTAGCAGGATTTTGGGACTTGAAGCGCTATTACGATGGAACCACCCAACGAACGGGATGATTTCGCCTAGTCGCTTTATTGATGAGGCAGAAGACAGTGGGTTAATTATCGACATTGGTTTATGGGTATTAGCACAAGCGTGTCAGCAAGGTTATCAATGGTATCAAGAAGGTATTTTACACGGTAATATTTCAGTCAATATTTCGCCATTGCAATTGTCTCAACCCAGTATAGTGGCCGATATAGCGGCCATTTTACAGCAAAGCCAATTTCCGGCTCATATGCTAGAACTTGAAATTACCGAGTCGTTATTAATTAAAGACATCAAAGCCGCCAAGGCGGTGTTATTCCAGTTAAAACAGCTCAAAGTGCGTATTGCACTCGATGATTTTGGCAAAGGCTATTCATCACTTAACTATCTGACTCAGTTTCCTATCGATACTTTAAAAATTGATAAAGCCTTCATCAACTCAATGCTTCCAAGAGAAACCAGTAATATCGTATTAAAAAGCATCATAAAGCTAGGGCATGAACTAAAATTAGACGTGGTCGCAGAAGGGGTAGAAACCCATGCTCAATTAATAAAACTAAAGCACTACCAATGTAAAATAGTACAAGGCTTTTTATTCAGTCCAGCACTTAACTCAGCGGGCACCCAAAATTTATTGCAACAAAGCAGCATTATGAATGACGAGCTCGAAGCGGCGTATCCATAACGGTTAATATGCTCGCTTACTCGCGGGCAACCCAGTCGCACAACATAGAAACGCCTTAACGCGGTGCATATCACTTTGGAGATAAAAGGTGTTATCATCGCCCGTAAAATTAGGGCCAGTCAAAAAGGATTACATGTTGTTTATCGGTTGTTCAAAAAACCTACTTAAAACTAACTTTACGCGTTATTTTACGCGGATTTATACTCAAGTAATGTTTTGTTTACTTGCCATTTTTTGCGCCAGTATGATGACTCATACCGCGATGGCTGAACCGATAAAAATCACCTTAGCCGCCGAAGATGGTTGGCCGCCATTTGCCGACGAATTTGGTAGCGGTATATCTCACAACCTTATCCAACAAGCTTTTAAACAAGTCAATGTAGAAGTTTCAACCATTGTGGTTCCCTATACACGCGGGCTCATCATGACCGAGCGCGGTACCGTTGATGGCGTGTTTAATGTCACCAAAGAACAAAGCACACAAGAGCGATTTGTTTTCGGCAACGAGCCATTATTCACAGTAAACGCATCCTTTTTTTTCGCCAAAACACAAACAGTCATCGCTAAAGACAAATGGCAATTACCATTGGGTAGTGTGATAGGCATTATCGACGGTTACGAATATGGCGATGAGCTTCTGCAGCTAATAAACCAACGCCAATTAAAGATAGTGAAGGTAAATAGCCAACGACAATTGATTAATTTACTGCTAGTCAATCGAATAGACGGTGCCATTATGTATGATATGGTTGCCGATGTTTATATTGAGCAAATGGGTGTTAAGCAAGATATTGTCGCTCAGTTTATGAATCACACCAGTGAAATATTCGTGGCATTTTCAAAACAGAATCCACAAGCTACAGAGCTAAGCTTACTGCTTGATAAAGGCTTACAACAATTAAAGCAACAAGGTCACTATCAAAAGTTACTTGTACCACTCGATTTCTAAGCCCTAAGGTCACTGCAAAATGAGCCCAACTGCTAATAAACCACAATACAGCCCGGTCCACACTTTTAAAGTACAAATCTACTACGAAGATACCGATTTTTCAGGTGTGGTTTATCACCCTAATTTTTTAAAGTATTTTGAACGAGCGCGGGAACATGTCATTGGCGCTGAAATACTCAGTGATTTATGGCAGCAACAGCAACTTGGTTTTGCCGTTTATCGAACAGACATGGTGTGCCATGACGGGGTTGAGTTTGCCGATATTATTGAGGTTCGTACTCAATTTTATTTTGAAAGTAAATTTCGCACAGTTTGGCAGCAATCTATTTGGCGCCCTAACGCAACCAAAGCAGCGGTTACTGCTAACATCGAAATGGTGTGCATGAATCAAAAACGACAGCTCGCACCTATGCCGCCATCATTGATTACGCTCTTGTCGAGTGGGATGACGAGCACTTAACGATAAGCGCTCCTGATAGGCCAGTTATAGAGAATGCGTTAATTGCGGATAGATATGTTCAAACTCATCTGCAGTGGCGGGTTTAGCAAAGTAATCACCTTGAATAGTATCAACACCAAACTCATGTAACGTTTCTAACACCGACTTAGATTCGACCCCTTCTACCGTGACCTCAAACCCTAAACTTTTTGCCAATTCTATACTGGTTTTTACAATTTGTTTTGCTGCTTTTGAGGTTTCAAATTCATCTAAAAACGCTTTATCTATTTTGACTTCATCCACAGGTAAAAAACGCAAATACGCTAACGATGAATGACCTGTACCAAAGTCATCAATGGCAATTTTTACGCCGATATCACGCAATTGATTGAGGGTAATAATGGTTTGCTCTAACGACACCATCAAAGCACTTTCAGTGATTTCAATCATTATGCATTCAGCAGGGACTAAATACTGCGCCAGTTTAGTAGCGACATCGTTCGCCAAATTAGGATTATCAAGATCGGTGGACGATAGGTTAAGGGCGACTTTAACGTAAATCCCCTTTTCTCGCCATTTTGCTTGTTGTGCAATAACCGCATCTAACACCCAGGTACTTAACAGATCAATCATGCCTGTTTGTTCTGCTAAAGGGATAAATTCATTGGGTGATATTAACCCTAACCCTTCGTGCTGCCAGCGAATTAACGCCTCAACTTGTTGGCACTGGCCACTTTGAATATCAAGTTTGGGCTGAAACACCATAAATAATTCATTGAGCTTTAGCCCCTTGGGTAAACCATTAATGATCAGCAGTTCTCGATGCCGAGCTTTATCATCATCTTGATCATAAAAAGCAATCGGTTGTTTTAGGGTTTTGGCTTTTTTAAGCGCTAAATCTAAGCGCCTTAACATCAAACTGACATCGGCATGATGTTCAGCTAAAGACAACACGCCTAACTGCATTTTGATGCTTATTGGCTGTTGTTCAATCTCAAACGGTAATTGTAAATCCTGCTTTAGCTGGACCAGTTGCGCGAGTGTTAGAGCCTGCGGGAAAAATAATAAAAACTCATTGCCGTTCATACGAGCAATAAATTGCGGTTTGTTATCGACATTCTCTATGCGTTTTGAAAATGCTTTAAGTAGCTTGTCGCCAAACAAAAAGCCGAATAAGTCATTAACGAACCGAAACTGCTTAATGTCCACCAGCACTAACATGCCTTCAGACACAGGCATTTTTGCCAGCATTTTACGTTTAAATCCAACGCGATTTGTTAAGCCGGTCAATTTGTCTCGTTCAGTGCTAAAAAGACTGGATTGATGAAAGTTTTTAAGCGCGATAATGAGGGGTTTTAACGATGAAGATGACGTATCTAAGGTAAAAGTATCTTGATTAAGTATTTGCAACGCTAATGCTTGGGTTAATTGCCGCAACGCACGTTGCTGTCGCCAATGAATAACGCCGACGATACAACTCAATATCACCGCAATAAACACAATCAGTGTCAGCAAATTATTCATTTAAAATGTTTCATTAATAAGTGCTACTTCATTATTATAGGCTAATGGATAATCTCTCCAAGCCACGCTACTTTGAGCTATGCTGTGATTGTTTACACATTAGGCAACCACCTCATTGACGGCAAAACATACCGTCAATTAGGTCAAGGCATGACGCTTACTCGTAACTTTGTTTAATCGAATGGTACATATCGATAAACTCATCACTGGCTAAGTCTTCTGGCGTTACAGGCAAACCTCTATCGGCAAACACACCTAAACGCTCATCTAACTCTTCACCCGCACGCAATTCACCAGTGTAAAAGGCAGCCGAGCGAATAAAGTCTAAATAAGTGACTTTTTCTGGCATGTAATGCAAGTCAGCCCAACGTTCAACCACTTCCATTACTTCTGGCGCAAAGTCCCATGTTTTAAGCACCGCACGACCAATGGGGCCTTGCATTTTGCGCACAAGACTGCGTAACTGATCGATTTTGCTAAACAGTTCAGGATGAACTTCAGCTTCGGTTAAGACAGGTAAGGCACCAATGTTATGGACTAAGCCTGCAAGCGTTAATGTATCGCGATCTAACTTCTTGCCAGGATTTCGTTTGTTGTATATTTCTAACATGGCGCAAGATGATGCCGTCACCTCAATGGAGGTTTTCCACACTTCATCCATCACTTCCCATACCATTTCATTGGTAGAGATAAACAACTGCTCCATGGCCACAGAAGTGGTAATAGACTTAATTTGCACTAAACCAATACGGTTGACGGCTGCGCTAATGTTCTCGGCTTTGTTACCGCGTGAATATAATGCACTGTTAGCCACTTTAATAATACGCGCTGAAATCGCGGCATCTTGGCCAATTACATCACCAACCTGCTTGAGACTGGAATCTTTACGCGCCACCACCTCTTGCACTCTCATGGCCACTTCTGGCAATGTTGGCAACACCAACGCATCGTCTTTAAGCTTCTTTAATAATCCAACCAAGAGTTGATGTTCGGTAGACATGCGGTCTCCATAAAATAATGTTCACTAATGCCAAGATTATATACCCAAACGCATATTATTTGCGACGACTCAAAAACCACCAAGCCAATTAATTACGCTTTTTAGAATATTTGTTGATAAGGATGACGGCGAGAGCCATAAAAGTACAACCCACTTCACATTTCCCAAGCCTATATTTGTACCCACTAATGTCCTTAAGTAAGCTTTCGCCCCCTAAATATGCTAACCCTGTTGTAAACCGAGAAAACTATGTTTAAACCTGAATTATTATCCCCTGCTGGCACATTAAAAAACATGCGCTATGCCTTCGCTTATGGTGCTGATGCGGTATATGCCGGCCAACCTCGTTATAGCTTAAGGGTGAGAAATAATGACTTTAAAATGGAAAATCTCGCCACAGGGATTGAAGAGGCGCATGCATTAGGAAAAAAACTTTATGTGGTGAGCAATATCTCACCGCACAACGCTAAACTCAAAACCTATATAAAAGACATGGAACCAGTAATAGCCATGAAACCTGATGCGGTCATCATGTCTGATCCAGGCCTGATTATGATGGTACGTGAAACGTTTCCTGAGCAAGTGGTGCATTTATCTGTTCAGGCTAATGCCATTAACTGGGCTTCGGTAAAATTTTGGCAACAACAAGGGATTAAACGGGTTATTTTATCGCGTGAATTATCGTTAGATGAAATAGAAGAAATTCGCCAGCGTTGTCCAGATATTGAACTTGAAGTCTTTGTTCATGGGGCGCTATGCATGGCTTATTCAGGCCGCTGTTTGTTATCTGGTTATATTAACAAACGCGACCCTAATCAAGGCACATGTACTAATGCTTGTCGCTGGAAATATGACGTACACCCTGCCCAGCAAACTGAAACAGGCGATGTGATAGCCATGCCTGCTGAAGTACAAATAGCAACACCAACGTTAGGCGCTGGCGAGCCAAGTAGTGAGATAGTGTTATTGCAAGAAGCAGGTCGTCCTGGTGAATACATGCCGGCTTTTGAAGATGAGCACGGTACCTACATTATGAATTCTAAAGATTTACGTGCCATTCAACATGTTGACCGATTAACCCGTATGGGCATCGACTCGTTAAAAATTGAAGGCCGCACTAAGTCATTTTACTATGTCGCGCGCACCGCACAATTATACCGCCAAGCCATTGAAGATGCCGCTGCAGGTAAAGATTTTGATCGCACGCTAATGAGTAACCTTGAAGGTTTAGCGCATCGAGGCTACACCGAAGGTTTTTTACGCCGTCATGTGCATGATGAGTATCAAAATTATCAGTACGGTCATTCTGTGAGTAATAGCCAGCAATTTGTCGGTGAGTTTACCGGCAAACGTAATGAGCAAGGCCTTGCTGAAATAGATGTTAAAAACAAGTTTTCGGTGGGCGACAGCGTTGAAGTAATGACAACCGAAGGTAATTTTGTTATCACTATTGAATCATTAGTGAATCGCAAAAACCAACCCATCGAAGCCGCGCTAGGCTCGGGACACTTTGTCTTTATGCCTATCCCAATGAATATCGATGTCGAAAAGGCAATGCTAATGCGTAATTTACCTGAGGGAGTTGATACCCGAAACCCTCATCAACCAGGTTAACCTTATATGGCATTAATCATTGACGATAGCTGTATCAATTGCGACATGTGTGAACCCGAATGCCCCAATGAGGCGATTACCATGGGTGAAGAAGTGTATGAAATTGATCCGGCATTGTGTACCGAATGCGTGGGGCATTACGATAAACCCACCTGCGTATCGGTTTGCCCTATCGATTGTATTGACCCAGACCCTTTGCATGTTGAGTCACAAGATGAGCTGTTAATTAAATATGCAGCCATTACGGGCAAGTAAACACAAAAAATCCACTCCAGCTTTCGTAACTTAAACGGCGCATTGGCGCCGTTTAAGTTCTCTCTATATCTAATCTCGTTAAAATAGAATAACAATCATTAACCATTCTCTTTTGTCGACGTTAACGTTTGTAAAAGTTGAGCCAATTTATTTACCGCGATATTCACTGGAGCCGGTAACGAGTCAAGTTCAATCGACAGCAATATATTTTTCACTTCTAGCCCAAGTTCAGTGTCACCTTCAATGCGTAATTTACGTTGGAAAAATAGAGTGTCAGGATCTTCTTTCCCGGCTACCACTAACAATAACTCAGGCACGTTTGCACTGAAAATAACATTCGGATGACTCAACGGCTGTACCAGCAACTTATTATGCATTCCGACTTGAAACTGCAAATCAATATCATCGATACAAATACCGACTGATTTATCGTTTAAAAATGCCAATTCACCCGAATTCACTTGCTCAGCAAGCACTAGATTAAGCATTTGAGTGATAATCGTCATTTTTATTTTTGTAGGGACTATCGCTAATGAGCGACGGCTCATCTGTGGTGCAAAATGTAAAATGTGTGCCGATAAACGTTGTTGAAATGCTTGAGCCATTAAAGGTTCCTACCTGCAAAGAGATCGATTTAGCAAGCTAGTTTACTGGCAATTTATCCAACGAAACCTGTTTTAAATCAATTCATGTTAACTCAATCACATTTACACTCCTGTTCTTCAAAAATAATGAGCACATCAACATGGAACTCTTATGCCCAGCAGGTAATTTAGCCTCGCTAAAAGCAGCCTTAAATGCTGGTGCCGATGCGGTGTACCTAGGACTTAAAGATGACACCAACGCGCGTTCATTCGCAGGCTTAAATTTTTCGGCGCCACAACTAGCCCAAGCAACTCAACTGGCTCATAGCCAAGGTCGTAAAGTTTTTTTAACCTTAAATACTTTCCCTAAACCTGGGCATGAACAACGTTGGTATCAGGCGGTTGATTTAGCCGCGCAACTCAATATGGATGCGTTAATCGTGGCTGATTTATCATTATTAAGTTACGCCCATCAACATCATCCGCATTTGCCTTTACACTTATCTGTGCAAGCGAGTGCCACCAACTTAGGCGCGTTATCGTTTTATAAAGAAGCATTTAACATAGAGCGCGCAGTCTTACCTCGAGTGTTATCGATAAAACAAGTCAGAGATTTAGCAAAAGTGAGCCCTGTCGAACTTGAAGTCTTCGCCTTTGGCAGTTTATGCATCATGGCTGAAGGACGTTGCCACTTATCATCCTATGTGACAGGTCAGTCACCCAACACTGGTGGTTCGTGTTCGCCTGCTAATCATGTACGTTGGCAAGACAGTGGTAGCGACAAATTAACCCGATTAAACGATGTGTTAATCGACAAAGCAGATGCCAGCCAGCAATTAGGCTATCCCGTCGTGTGTAAAGGTCGTTATGTGGCTCAATACGATCAAGATGCCAAATACTTACTTGAATCACCCACCAGCTTAAACACCCTGAGTCTGTTACCCGAACTGGCCCAAGCAGGCATTACGTCATTAAAAATTGAAGGGCGTCAAAGAAGTCCGGCCTATGTAAGTCAAGTGACTCAGGTCTGGCGCAGTGCCATTGATACTTATTTAGCATCACCGACATCGTTTGCCGAGCAACCTCAATGGTCACAGGCATTAGCCAAAGTGTCAGAAGGACAAATTACAACATTAGGTGCTTACGAGCGCCAATGGCAATAAGGGTTACGATGAAAATATCTCTTGCACCAATAAGTTATTGCTGGTCTAAAGCGGATGTTGAGCAATTTTATCAACACGTCGCAAACAGCAATATTGATACCGTATACCTAGGCGAAACGGTCTGTAGCCGTCGCCGAGAACTCAAGTTTGCTGATTATTTGGCTTTAGCTCACATGCTCAAAGCCCATGGTAAGCACGTGGTATTGTCGACGATGGCGTTAGTCGAAGCGCAATCTGAACTCAATGAATTAAAACGTGCAATCAATAATGGTGATTTTAGTATTGAAGCCAACGATATGGCGGGAGTGTATTATGCCCACCAGGCTAACCTTCCTTTTGTGTGCGGACCTACCATTAATAATTACAATCGCGCCAGCTTGGATTTGTTACATCAAAAAGGCATGTACCGCTTTGTAATGCCATGTGAATTATCACAAAGTTGGCTGCAAGCTGTTATCGACTCAGACATTCACCCACAATATGAAATTGAAGTATTAGGCCACGGCTATATGCCATTAGCGCACTCAGCTCGCTGCTTTACCGCTAAACACTACCAGCTACCAAAAGACAAATGCCAAACCATTTGCCAGCGACATAGCAAAGGATTGCTAGCCCAAACGCAGGAGTCACAACCCTTGTTGAGGTTGAACGGCATTCAAACCCAATCTGCGGCGCAGGTGGATCTCATCAGCCAAATACCACAAATGATCAATATGGGTGTCGATTACTGGCGCATATCACCGAATAAATTAGCCGATGTTGCCTTAGGAAATACCTTAGCCACCTTACTTAATCAGGCTCAGCTAAATAATAATGCAACATTGCAAGACGAGCTGACACAATTTGAGCTTTTAAATACCAATGCTCATCATTGTAATGGATATTGGTTTGGGCTGCCGGGAATGAACTGTTCCGCCCCCTCTACTCCAGCAGAGTAAACACTTCACATCCAATGACAACAGGTTGGCATTGGATGTGAAGCTTTTCTTACGAATGATTTTGCAATGTCGCGATATTAATCACAACAGTGCAAAATCCTTTTTATCGCGACCACATCAAATCGTTAAAAATCGAATGAGATCGAGACTATCGCTCATTACTTTGTCTATTTATTAGGGCTGATACGTGATCATCAACACGTATATCTACCCACATTTAACTAATATCTATTCGTCTCAGTTATCATTTTACATACCACAAATAAGGGGGTAACCTTGCCTCCCTAAAAAGTACAGCTGAATGGACATTCACTTATCGTCCATAATCGCAGTGGCCTTGCACAAAGAGCCACTTTAAAGCACATACGTAAGGTGTATTTAACGTGACACACAAAAAACATAATATTAAAACAATACTGACCTTTATTATCCCATCCCTGATTGGTCTGTTACTGTTTATGACGCCTATCAGTATTGATGGCGCTATCACCATTCCGATTGCGATCATTTCTAAAGCGCTACAATCTGGAATGGGCAGTTCTATTCAGCTAATTGTTGCGGGTATTGTCGTATTGATGGCGATAGCCTCTTTACTGACACGTATTGTTAACCCCCAGTTTGTTCGCAAAAATCACTTTTTACGCACCTTACTTAAAGTTAATTTATTTTGGTTAGCGACGCGTATATTGGGCGCCATATTTATTGTGATGGTGTATTTGCAAGTGGGTCCTGAAATGATCACTTCTTCAGCGACTGGCGGCCTAGTACTCAACGATTTAGTGCCTGTTTTATTTTCGGTGTTTATTTTTGCGGGCATGTTGTTACCGCTATTGTTAAATTTCGGCTTGCTTGAGTTTTTTGGCACTTTACTCACTAAAGTGATGCGTCCGATTTTTAACTTGCCAGGTCGAAGCGCTATCGATTGTATGGCGTCTTGGTTAGGTGACGGCAGCGTCGGCATTTTAATGACCAATAAACAGTATGAAACGCGTTTTTATACTGAAAGAGAAGCTGCGGTTATAGGCACGACCTTCTCTGCGGTATCGATCACCTTCAGCCTAGTGGTGATTTCACAAGTTAAGCTTGAGCACTTGTTTGTGCCTTTTTACCTTACCGTCTGTTTAGCCGGTATTGTTGCCGCGGTTATCGTGCCTAAATTACCACCATTGTCGTGGAAGAAAGACACCTATATCGACAATACCCCACGTCATGAAGATGACGAAAGCGTGCCAGAAAACCACGGGGTATTCTCTTGGGGTTTTGAACAAGCTATGCAACGGGCTTCTACTGCTGGTGGCGTAAAGCATGTATTAGTTGAAGGGATTAAAAACGTTGTCGACATGATATTTGGCGTCATCCCCGTCGTAATGGCAATTGGTACTGTGGCACTCGTACTTGCAGAGCACACACCAATCTTTAACTACCTGGGTATGCCTTTTATTCCTTTGCTAGAGCTACTGCAAATACCGGAAGCCAACGAAGCTTCAAAGACAATTGTCGTTGGTTTTGCGGATATGTTTATCCCTTCTATCCTAGCCAGTTCAATAGAATCTGATTTAACCCGCTTTGTGATTGCGGCGTTATCTGTGACTCAGTTAATTTACATGAGCGAAGTCGGTGCACTCTTAATCGGCAGTAAAATCCCGGTTAACTTTTTTGAGCTATTTGTTATCTTTATCCTGCGTACTTTGGTTACACTGCCAATTATCGCGCTAATGGGTCATTTACTCATCTAAAGTAATACTGGCCATATTTGTGACCCATCCCATAAGGAGCGCAATGCGCTCCTTTTTTTAGCTTAAAAACCCAGCGAAAAAATTGAAAATCGAGTATGCTTAAACAATAACAATAGACTCAATGGTTGCGGACTGTATCCCGTTGCCACTCAATGCATTAAGGGTAACCCATGGACGACAGACGTAAGTTTTCTCGTATTTTATTTGCTGCTAGTGCTCATATAGAGCAAACAGAACAAACTTGGCGTACAAAAATTTTAGACTTGAGCCTTAATGGGGCTTTAGTGGAATTACCGTCAGGTTATACCGGACAACTTAATACCATTGTGACCTTGGCATTTGTGCTGCCAGACTCCGATATTGAGCTGCAAATGCAAGCGGCAATCGTTCATAAAACCCCAGAACATCTCGGGCTCAAATGTGTTCATATCGACGTTGAAAGTATCAGCCATTTACGCCGCATTATTGAATTGAATATGGGTGATGCAGAGCTATTGGACCGAGAACTTAATTCACTCGTAACCCCAACGCCGTAGCAACGTATACAGCTTTAGCACTAAAAAAATGGCAAACCAATCTGGTTTGCCATTTTTGTTTCAATTGCTCTGCCGACTCATAGCATTAATTAATCAATTCAAGTAACTCGTGGATCGTTTTAACCGGAGTAATTTTAGCCCCCAAGCCTTCCATCGATTTATGGTAATTACGAAATGGAATGAAAATCTCAGTAAAACCATGTTGCGCAGCTTCTTTCACTCTGGGCACGCCACTGTCAATAGGCCTAACATCGCCATTTAAACTCAGCTCCCCCATAATGCAGGTGGTTCGAGGGATAACAAAATCGTTTAAACTGCTGAGTAACGCCGTGACTAATGCCAAGTCGATGCAGGTTTCAGACTCATCGATTTTCAAACCACCCACGATATTAAAAAAAGTATCATGGAAAATTTTGGTCTTGGTGTGTTTACGCAAAATACCCGTTAACATTTTAATCCGGTTCATATTCAATCCCACACACACACGCTGTGGAAACTCAGACTCGGTCTCGGTGGTTAAGCATTGAATCTCTAGTAATAAATTACGATTACCTTTACGAATACAGGTAATGGTTGAACCTGGCGATTCAGTGGTTGAGCCTGACAAAAATATTTCACTCGGATTATCGACACTGAGCATACCGCGTTCGCTCATGCGGAAAATGCCCACAGTATCTACGTCGCCAAAACGGTTTTTGTTCGCTCTTAAGGTACGAATTTGACCGTCATTGGTATCGATGTGCAATAACGAATCAACAATGTGCACCAAGGTTTGTGGCCCGGCGATTTCGTTATTTTTATTCACATGAGCAATAATGAACATGGTGACGTTATTTTTTTTACAATATTGCGTAAATGCTTGAGCAGCAGTTTTAACTTGCGAAGGTGAGCCAGGGCTGCCATTGGCGTTTTCAGTAACCACGGCTTGAATCGAGTCAATAACCGCAAACTTAATTTGCTTCGCTTCTAATTCTTCAATGATGGATTCAACACTGGTTTCAGACAATAAGTATAAATTATCTTCGTTATAGTTAAGCTTTAAACGATTGACGCGGTTTTTAAACTGAGACAATGATTCTTCAGCGGTACAATATAACGATGCGGTAGACTGAGACATGCGTGCGACGAGATCTGACAATAAAGTCGTTTTACCTGCGCCAGGATCACCTGAAATAATATTCACAGAGCCAGTAGTGAGTCCACCACTCAATACTCTGTCTAACTCGCCAATTCCCGTGAGCCTTTTTTCGGCTTCAACAGACTCAACCTCATTAAGCTTTTTAGCACCGCCGCCAGCAGCGCCAGCATAACCTAATACAGCAGGACGAGACGCCGCCGTTTTAGCGCTAGAGAGACGGACTTCAACCAAGGTATTCCAGGCTCCACAACGACACTGTCCCTGCCAACGCGGATAATCCATGCCACAATCGTCACATACAAATGCCATTTTTGGAGCTTTAGCCATGCTATTTCCTACCATTTTCTCAATAAAAATCGGTTATCGGTGTTATTTGTACCAAAAGCACTCATGTTAGCGCTAATGCTGGGATCGATGTGAATGACCGAACTAGTGCGAGTACGCTTGTAACCGACACTCAATAAACCGATAAGGACAAAATTGATTTATTGATTCAACACATACAAGTGAACATAGACAAACGCGAGGATGACTGGTTAAATAAGTTAATAAAATGAGATAAATAACAACGATATTAATCTTGAACCTTGCCAATTATTACAATCTTGTTCACACTGATTGTTAATTAGCGGTAAATACACTCTGCTAATTAATTCACAGCCTCACCATATTAACGTACCTATAATGGATTGGTAATGAATAATTATGGTTAATATCATAAAGAACAGCACTTTCTAGCCGATAAAACATCAGCCAGACTCACAATAAGCCCAATAAAACGATAATATAAATGAGTTTAGATAATCACAGTGCATTAATTGAACAACTTAAGCCGCTAATAATGGAACCTGATTTTCAGGATATTTTTGAGCAGCTTACCGTTGATGAATCAAATTCCACCCGTTTTCTATTGAAAATGGAGCTTAACCGTATTTCATCACAATGCACCCGAGTTATCGATTTACGTGACAAAACTGAACTCCCCTGCGAAGAAGTCGTCATCGCTAATCAGCGACATTTTCTTGATGAGCCCGCAAAAGAATCGTTACTCAACACTCTTCCGTTATACCGTAATAAATACACGCTTGGGGTTTACGAACACGTCGTTAAAGCGCATAAACTGCGACGCTTAAAACTGAGAAATATCTTGCCAGAAGAGGCTACAAGCGAAGTCAATCCTTACCTTGTACCTGGTGTAGTCCTTGGTAGCTATTTTAATCGCTGTGAAGAGCGAATGAATTACAGTATCCGCATCTCAGTGACTCAGCCTGGCTTAAGTGAAATCAATGGCGTAACCCTCGATTTGTCTGTCGGCGGTGCCCGGATAAAATTGCCATTAAAGCATCATTTAGATCAAGATAAGCCGATTAAACTCAAATTACTCGAACTGAATGAAGAGTTTTTTGTTGATGAGATTCAACATGGCGTTGATTATCAAATTGTCGACATCCAAAATAAAGACGGTAACGCCATTTTGAGGCTTAAACGCCTAGGTGATGGAAAAGCACTCGACAAAGTAATCACTATGGTGATTCGCAGTTATAAGTTCCGCTATAAAGTCGATGTAAACGATGTCATCGTTACGGCTACGGGTTTAGGCTATGAGCGCCATTATTTACCTTTATTAACTCATTTACCCTTATATGTCAGTATGAAGGAAGAAGTACCGCACATTACTTATGAGTTGCTAGGGCGTGGTAATCAACCCATACAACATTACTTTCAAGATGAAAATGAAGTCAGCCAATTACCGAGTTTAATCAATACTCGACGTTTGACTCAGGTGCTTAAAAACACGGCTGACAGCGACCATAATCTGTTTTTTAGCTTTACGCATAATGTTCAAGGTAAATTACATTACTATTCGGCGACATTAGCTGAGTTAAAAGCCACTAAAAATCTTAACTTATTTCTTGGGTTTGCCTCTTCGAAAGCCAGCTGGCGGGTATTTAAATTAATCGCTCAACCCATTGATCATAATAAAAACTATAAAACCTCAACCCTCCCAGGTGATGATGCTCGTTATAACGCCTTAACCGAGCAGCAACTGGCACAATTTAGCCATACTTTACAACTGATTGATTTGACCAGTGAAGAAGCACGTAGAGATTATCAAAGCTGGTTTAATAAAGCAGATGCCAATGGGTTAAAAATTTTTGCTCAAGCAAAGGTCAAAAATCACAGTATCAAAAAAGTATCGATGCCTTTTAGCGAGCGACGCCATGAAGCCCGTTTTGCTTTTAAAACCTCAGTGACAGTCCAGCAAGGTGATAAAAAAGCCACCGGGATTACTCACGATATCTCGAGCCGTGGTTTACAAGTGATTTTAGAGCAAGCTCTAGACTTTACAGAACCGGCTCAAGTGACATTATCTTTCCCGCGGCTCCAGGCTGCTGCCGGTAAAACCAATTTATCTAACTTACCTTATCAATTAATACGCAGCCGTATGAACGGCCTCACGTTGCATTTAAGTGCATTGATTGGCCATGCACCTCATGAAGGTGTTGAGTTTTTAAATAAGTTGATTGCACATAACAAACAAAAACTCGAACAATTATCAGACAATGAAGGACAGTTAAAAGAACTGGCAGACGGATTAAAAAATCTGTTCATGCGCCAATTACCAGGTGTGCCTTATTTTATTGAAAAAACAGTGAAATCAGCGCAAATGGCCTATATAGGCATTGGTACTACTACAGATGAAATTAGCCATTTATTTGCCCAAGACACAGACCAGGTACTGCTGTATAACCTAATGCCATTATTGGATAATAATGTCTTAAAACAGCAAATTATTGATCCGATTAAAGCAATGAAAGCCAGTCACGACATGGACTTTTTTGAAGTGTTTATACAGCTGGTACGCCAGCCTAGAGGGGCGGTGCAAATAAAATGTATACTCAAATCGGAACTGGGTGGCAGAGACAATCAAATACAATTTATTCAACAAAGTAAAAAAGTTGGCCGATTTATGGCACTACGAGTATATCGTGGCGCCACTGATAAGCCCGACATGAGTTATATCCGCCGCGAACTAGAATACATCAACATTCATGCCAATCACCGTGCAAAACAGCTAGAAGAACAGCTTTGGAAAGTCATTGGTGCGGGTGAGTTGCTTGATATTACAGCAGAAGTAGAAATACGTTACCCTGGTATTGTGGCCACTAACGCTTAACTGTTAACAAGCCTTATAAAGCTAAATACCACTGTTTAATCGTGACGAAATGATCTTGTTCAGCTTGTTTATTGGTTAACATTCCTGCGTGGTCATAATCAAATAAATTTCCTTGCGCTTTAGACAACAAAGTATATTTCACTTGCTTAAAGCCACACTCGGCAATCATATCGCGCACATCAGATGGATTACCTAATACTCGATCGTTTTTACCCGCGATAAACCAGCTTGTTGGCCACTGGGTTTGCATTGCCGCGCTAGCATAATCAAAGTTATCATCGTGATCGACCCAGTCACCTCTCACCCAATCAATGGTTTGTAATAATGAAGCCCGGCTTTCGTTATCCATACCGACTCGTAGACGGTTTGCGTCTAAATAACCGGTTCTAGCAACAAAAAAAGGCGCCAAACGATTCCATAAAAAATCGACCATAAGCCACTTTTTTAGTGATTTCACTCTAATCGTTCGTTTTGAACCAAATGTTAACAGCGATGCGACACTCGTTTGTAAATCGGTAAAGCGGGCTAAACTACTGGCCATTAATACTCCGCCCCAAGAATGAGCGCACCAATGCACTTGAGACACTAATGGGTGACGTTGCAAAATGAACTGATGCACTAACGGGAGTTGTTCTCGAATAACCTCTCCTTGGCCCAAAGCAAAATCACGTTGAATTTTAGGTAAACTTAATCCGCGTCCTGCTGTGTCCATCACATAAACATCAAAGCCTGCTTTCGCTAAAAAACATGCCAGTCCGCGACCTGAATCACTATAAAACACGCGGCCGTTAGACATTGCACCATGCAGCATTAAAATAGGAGTTGTCGCCCCATGGGGAGACTGAGGATGAATATGCCTTACGTGAAGTTGGCCTTCACGATAAGGAATAAAAAGAGAGTGTTGTTGGATATCAGTGTTCACAATTGGCAGAAATAAAGGTAACCATAAGGCTACGCTATCATTACTGCCAGTAAATACAAATAAACTAGAGTAAAAACTTCATATTAGCGAATTTAGTTATCATTGGTTTACTAAGTTAAAACGATGACATTATGCCGGGCTAGGCTTGTAAGCAAAATACTAGAGCACGTAAATCGAGGCGTTGAATGGCGGCATCGGCTGCGGCAATCAGTTTAGGTTTTGCATGAAAGGCTAAACCTAGATCTGCGGCCTGGATCATCGGAATGTCATTTGCACCATCGCCAATTGCCACGCATTGCCCAGACGCTATTGACCATTTTTGCGCACACTTTGCTATCACGCTGGCTTTGTATTGTGCATCGACCACCACACCCGTCACTTCCCCAAGAAGCTTACCCTCTTGAATGACTAACTCATTAGCATAGGCAGCATCTAAGCCTAGTAAATTCTGTAAATGCCCCACAAAAGGCGTAAATCCACCAGAAGCCACAACCAACTTCCATTGGTGCGATTTAAGCTCCGCAATCATAGATTCAAGCCCTGGCATTAAAGGCAAGGTATCGCATAATTGTTCGATAATCTGGGCATCGGCTCCCGCGAGTTTAGCAACTCGTTGCCTTAAAGACTGTTCAAAGTCTAATTCACCACGCATGGCACTGGCGGTAACGGCAGCCACCTCCTCTCCCGCACCCGCCATTGCAGCAAGCTCATCAATGCATTCGATTTGGATCGCGGTGGAGTCCATGTCCATCACTAACAAACCGCAAAGATTTAAACGGGCTAAGGGTTGTTGTACAAGAACGATTTCTGCGGCTATCTCTTGTGGAAATAAGATAATCAACTCATCTATTGGCGTTTGAGTTGAGAGCTCAAAACCGACCAAGTCATTTTGGCGATCAAGCTTAGCAATATGTGCATCCACAGAGATTAACGCTAACCATGCTCCTATCTGGACTGAACATTGTGACTCAAATATCACCCGACAACGGTATGGCAAATCCGCTTGCAAGCTAAGTGGATAATCGGTCTCTTGATAACGGTATAATACACAGCCGAGATGTTGATATGTCTCACAAGTCTCTGAAAATAACCAATTTAGTAAAACATTATCATGTTGTTGTAGCATCAATACGGCCTCTTAGTATGTTACGACTATCTACTGGCTATTTTTTCGATTAGTATAGCTTTTTGATAATTCTCTGTAATTGGATTACCGCTGAGCATTGCATAGTGCAACAATCAACCCAAATCAGCCTCCAATTAAATAGAAAAAACACTGAGGATTAAAGTGATTTTTGTTAAAGGTCTTAAGAAAAGACAAAAATTCAGTAGGATATTACAAATCGTAATCGCTATCTCGCTGATTTTTGGTCTGATACATTTATGGCAGGCAAGCCTTCGTAACGGTCAAAACTTGCTGAATTCACAAACCAAGGTGATGGCACGTTTATTAGCGCAACAAGCTGCTAATGGCGCAGCACCAGCCATGTATTTGCAAAATGATGAACAACTTCAATGGTTGGCATCTGCGTTAGCCGCTGATCCTAAAGTCATGTCGGTTAACATCTATAATTCACAAGGTGTTAGGCTAGCCTTTGCTCAAAGTGTGTCATTTGAGCATTTAGAGGCCGACTCAGAAGCACTAAAAGGCTTATTGAAGCCCTACCCGCCACTGATTGAAAACGTAATCCAAGACGATAACAATCTTGGCTATGTTGAAGTGCGTTTAAATCTCGATATCTTTTTTGACGAGATCAAAATTTTGCATGAACAAAACATGGAATTACAGCAAATGATGTTAATTGTTGCTGGTTTTATTGGTTTGTTATTGTCTCGAGCACTGTCATTTAAACGAGCAGATTTCGACCGCCGAAAATCGCGGGCTAAATTACGTAAAAAACCCAAGCGAGTGGCGTTAATTTCAGATGCTGAAAACGTTGCAGAAAATGCGGACAATAAAGATAAAGATAAAGATAAATCTTAATTCGATTAAATAGCAATAAAAAGGGGCACTCATTGAGTGCCCCTTTTTGATTATTACGATGTTGATTACAGTGTTAATGCTGCATCTAAAGTCATAACAATCATGTCATTGAACGTAGTTTGACGCTCATCTGATGTTGTTTTCTCACCAGTACGGATATGGTCAGATACAGTTACAACACATAATGCTTTAGCGCCTAACTCATGTGCTACACCATATAAACCAGCAGCTTCCATTTCGACACCTAGTATGCCCATTTTCTCCATCACATCAAACATTTGTGGATCTGGTGTGTAGAAAAGGTCAGCAGAGAACACGTTACCAACACGGATGTTAGTGCCATGCACTTTTGCAGAATCAACAACCGCACTTAATAGGCTGTAGTCCGCAATAGCAGCAAAATCGTTATCTTTAAAACGTAAACGGTTCACGCGTGAATCAGTACAAGCACCCATACCGATAATGACATCACGTACTTTTACGTCTGTGCTGATTGCACCACAAGTACCTACACGGATTAAGTTTTTAACACCGTAGTCTTTGATAAGTTCATGTGCATAGATTGAACAAGATGGGATACCCATACCAGAACCCATAACAGAAATGCGCTTACCTTTATAAGTACCAGTAAAACCTAGCATGTTACGTACGTCAGTCACTTGCTCAACACTTTCTAAAAATGTTTCTGCAATGTATTTGGCACGTAATGGATCGCCTGGGAAAAGCACTGTTTCAGCAAAAGCACCTTCTACAGCATTAATATGTGGTGTAGCCATGTTATAACCCCTATGTTTCTATTTTATTTGGTGTTGCTTAATAATGTATACAGTTTAGCAAAGACATTAAACTTTATATAGAACCGTCGTTTGAAAATGTGACTAATTAATAAAAGATTTACCATAGTCCATCGGTTCAAGCTTAAAATAGCTTGCGATAGACTGGCCAATATCAGCAAAAGACTGACGACGGCCTAATGAGCCTGCGGGTAAACCAGCACCATAAGCCAATACAGGTACACGTTCACGAGTATGCTCAGTACCTACCCAGGTTGGATCACAACCGTGATCCGCAGTAAACACCACAAGATCGTCTGGTTGTAAAATGGCAAATAATTCTGGTAAACGAGAATCGAAATACTCTAATGCTTTAGCATAACCAGCAGTATCACGGCGATGACCATAATGAGAGTCAAAATCAACGAAGTTGGTGAATACAATAGTCTTATCACCTGCACGTTTAATTTGCGTTAACGTTTCGTCAAATAACTCTTCGAGACCTGTCGCTTTAAATTGTTGAGTAATACCACTATGGGCATAAATATCAGCAATTTTACCGATACTCACGACTTCGCCACCGGCGTCTTTCATTTTATCAAGTACCGTTGGCGCGGGTGGTAACACAGCATAATCGTGACGATTACCCGTGCGAGCAAAATCAGCAGGACCTGTGCCAACAAATGGGCGAGCAATAACACGACCAATGTTATAAGGCTCAAGTTCTTCGCGAGCAATTTTGCATAAGTTGTAGAGGTTTTCTACGCCAAATGACTCTTCATGACACGCAATTTGGAATACTGAGTCAGCAGAGGTGTAGAAAATAGGCTTACCAGACTTCATGTGCTCTTCACCCAACTCTTCAAGAATTTGAGTACCTGAGGCATGACAGTTACCTAAAAAACCGTCTAAACCAGCACGTTTTAGAATTTTATCAGTCAACTCTTTCGGGAAAGAGTTGGTTAAGTCACTGAAGTAACCCCATTCATACAGAACAGGTACACCCGCCATTTCCCAGTGACCACTTGGCGTATCTTTACCAGAACTGAGCTCATCAGCGTGGCCATAGGCTCCAATCACTTCAACATCTGCGTTAAAGCCGTCAGCAAATTTACCCGTGCTTTCAAAACCTGCATGGCCTAAACCTAACTTCGCAAGGTTAGGCAGTGTTAACGGACCTTTACGGCCGATGTCAGCTTTGCCTTGAGCACACGCTTGTGCAATATGACCAAAAGTATCAGAGCCAACATCGCCAAACTTATCAGCATCAGTCGCAGCGCCTAGGCCAAAAGAGTCTAGCATTAAGATAAAAGTACGTTTCATTGTGTTTTCCTTTATAAATCTGAAGCGCGGATATAGCGATATATTTCTGGCGTCTTCTCAGGCGCACTATCACTCACCACAATGGCCTGCTGAACTGCTGCTGCAGCTTCGGCGAAGGCATCTTCAGATTGAGCATGGATCATGGCTAACGGAACATCTTTGTTAACTTCTTGACCCAATGCGCAAACTTGAGTTAATCCGACACTGTAATCGAGTGCATCACCCGGTTTACGACGTCCGCCACCTAACGTGACAACGGCTAAACCAAGTTCGCGGGTATCCATTTTGTAAGCAAAGCCGGAAGTATTGGCATAAACAGGGCGAATAATTTTTGCATGAGGTAAATATTTATCATACGCCTCAACAAAGTCAGTAGGACCGCCTAAACCTGAGACCATTTTAGCAAATGCCTCGGCCGCTTTACCATTGTCTAATACAGTATTTAGTTTATTACGAGCTTCGGCTTCATTCTGTGCAATACCGCCCAAAACAAGCATTTCTGCACACAAACCCATTGTTACCGCATAAAGGCGCGGATTACGGTATTGACCTGTTAAAAACTGAATCGCTTCACGGACTTCAACAGCATTCCCCGCACAAGAAGCCAATACCTGGTTCATGTCAGTCAATAATGCAGTTGTTTTAGTACCTGCACCATTAGCCACTGCAGTAATGCTACGGGCTAACTCTTCTGATGCCTCATAAGTCGGCATAAATGCGCCACTACCTACTTTAACGTCCATCGCGAGGACATCTAAGCCAGCAGCTAACTTTTTAGATAAAATAGAAGCGGTAATTAACGAGATAGATTCAACAGTGGCGGTATTGTCACGAATTGAATAAAAACGCTTATCAGCAGGCACTAAATCACCTGTTTGGCCAATAATGGCCACGCCAGCTTCTTTGACGACTTTACGGAATAATTCACTTGAGGGTTCAGTTTGATAACCAGGGATCGCATCAAATTTATCTAGCGTACCACCGGTATGGCCTAAACCTCGGCCAGAAATCATCGGAACATAACCACCACAAGCAGCAGCCATAGGGCCAAGCATAAGACTGATGACATCACCAACACCACCGGTGCTGTGTTTATCAATAATTGGTCCATTAACTCGTAATGAATCCCAATTTAATACCGTACCTGAATCGCGCATTGCGGCAGTAAGCGCAATACGTTCATCCATATTCATATCTTTGAAGTATACCGCCATACCAAAAGCAGCAATTTGCCCTTCTGATACAGTGTTGTGAGTTATGCCGTCGACAAAAAATTGAATTTCAGCGGTGCTTAACGCATCGCCATTGCGTTTTTTACGGATAATTTCTTGAGCAAGAAACATAATACGTCCCCCGGTAGGCAATCCAACACCTTTAGGATCGCCATTAAATTCTGGAATGCCATCGGTTGATGGCGTCTTTGCACGACACTCTTTGTGTCATGCAAAGCGAAGGTATTTGCTCGTTAAGCCAATCACTTAATGAGCAAATTGTGCTTAATAACCTGAAGTTGCTTTTGGCGCTTCGGTCAATTCAAGCGTATGCAATAAACTATTTAATAGGCTTGAGGCACCAAAACGGAATGTTTGAGGTGTTACCCAATCGTCGCCTAAAATACGTGCCGCTAAATCTAAAAACTCAGCTGTTTGAGCTGCATCACGAACGCCGCCAGCAGGCTTAAAACCGATGTTACGGTTTTTCTCACTGATGACAGTCAACATAATTTCAGCCGCTTCTAACGTCGCATTAACAGGCACTTTACCCGTTGAGGTTTTGATGAAATCAGCACCGGCATCGATTGAGATTTCAGACGCTTTACGGATTAGCGCAGGGTCTTTTAACTCGCCAGACTCGATAATCACTTTAAGAATGGCATCTTCACCGCACTCTTCTTTACAGGCTTTAACGAGTTCGAAACCAACAGTTTCGTTGCCTTCCATTAATGCACGATATGGAAACACTACATCAACTTCGTCAGCACCGTAAGCAACAGCTGCACGGGTTTCCAATACTGCGATAGCAATATCGTCATTACCATGTGGGAAGTTTGTTACTGTGGCGATTTTGATGTCTTCACAATCAAGTTCGTTTAGTGTTTTACGTGCAATTGGAATAAAACGAGGATAAATACAGATGGCTGCAGTATTGCCCGCTGAAGATTTGGCTTTGTGGCATAAGTCGATCACTTTTTGGTCGGTATCATCATCATTTAACGTGGTTAAATCCATTAATGAAATGCCAAGTTGCGCCGCTTTTTTTAAATCAGTCATAATTGCTCTCCGAAACGAAAAATCAAAGTCGATAAATTTTGTTCAGGCAACACTATAGCTGGCTATATAATTAAAATAATGGCCGGGCCTTCAGTATTGCCAGTAAATACAGGTGCTATTTACTAACCTAAGTATTCAATCTGATAACGAGTACCACGACTTGAATCCTTGAAGACCGGAAAAGATAAAACAAAGACAGTTGTTTCAACCATTCCGCGAAAAATCCATTTTAGCGCGCGAAAATAAAACTTTGTAGAGTACAAACCTTTATATAAAACTACGATACTTAGACAATAATTTTAGATAAAAATTTCAGTAGTTGAGATGTTTTTCATTTTATTTTTTAAAATTTGGAGCCGCTATAAGCGGCTCCAATATAACTAACTCGCTAGCAACTAGATTTTGTAAGTTGCAGTAAGGAAGTGAGTCCAACCAGTTGTATCTAAACCACCCCAGTTTGCATTCTTAAATGCACCGTCATTTAAGCCGTATGCATGATAGAAATACTTACCGCCATAGCCTAGTGCGAAACGGTCTGTATGGTAGTAAAGACCAAAGAATACAGCGCCACCATGTTCGGTATTGTTATACTTTCCATCTACAAAATTAGTACCAGAAATCTTCTCATCCATATCAAACTGGTAATCGACATAACCCTGGAACGAAAGGAAGCTCTTATCATCAAAGAAAACAAATGGCTTAAACCAGTTAGCAGAGAACTGGTAACCGTTCCAATCTTTACGATTAATGTCATAAGTAGCGAAAAGGTTCATCCCTGTTTTACCTAACCAAGGTACATTAACGTCAGCGCCAAGACCCCAGAAAGACATGTTAACGTCGCCTTGAGTATAAGCCTCAAGGCTTCCACTGAAATCTTGAGTATTTGCAGTGTAAGTACCAGTTGTTCCACCACCGCCCCAGTTGAATAAAGTCGAGAAGTAAACTTCTTGTACTGGGCCGAAAGACAAATCAGTACCAGTGATCGCGTCAAGAGAGAAGCGAGGAGCTAACTTCATGAACATTTTACTAGCGTTATTGGTTTTATCACCTGAATCGCTGTTAGCTAAGTTGAATACGTCGACATAACCGTATAAATCAACGAAACCTGAGCGGCCGCCAAATTCCATTTCTAAGTAGTTATGTGTAGCTTCATCTTTGTTCGCAATTGGATGCTCATCAATCGCATACATAATGTTAAACTGCATCCACTTATAGTCAGCAGCATGAATATCACCAGTTTGCTCAGCAGCTGAAGCAGTAAATGCTGTACCAGCTAAAGCTAGAGTACCTGCTAATGCTAAAGTATTTAATTTTTTCATCATCAACCCCATGTATATTATTAAACTATCTTCTTGGATAGCACTTCTTTTTAATTCACTCGTATTTTACCGTTAATGATACAAATCTCAACATTAAATCGATAAAAAACGAATACAAAATTCTTTTTTGTGAACAATGTCGCGACTTTATGTCTACATATTGCTAACAAATTAACAAGCTGAACACTGACTAGAGGCTTTAACGCATCCTCTTTCGCAGTATTCGATAAGCCTATAACTTCGCATCGGAAATGGTGGATTAACACAAAAATCAATAACAACGTTCTTACAAACTGGGCCTTTAACATTGACTCACTAAAGACCCAGTGATTGAGGTTTTACCCTCGAGATTAACTCTTAACTTAGATAGCTAAGAATAGACCGGCTAATGTCGCGCTCATTAAGTTAGCTAATGAACCAGCGATAACAGCACGGATACCTAATCTTGCAAGGTCATGGCGACGTGAAGGAGCCATAGCACCTAAACCACCAAGTAGAATTGCAATAGAAGATAAGTTAGCGAATCCACACAATGCGAAAGAGATAATGGCTTTCGTACGGTCTGTCATCACAGCTTGAGTTGCTTCAACCAAGATACCACCATCAGCAACATCTTTTAGATAAGGAGCAAAGTTCAAGTATGCAACGAATTCGTTTACAACAATCTTTTGACCGATGAAAGAACCCGCAACTAATGCTTCGTTCCAAGGTACACCGATTAAGAATGCTAAAGGCATGAAGATATAACCAAGGATAAGTTCTAGAGTAATACCCTCTAAACCAAACCAACCTGTTACACCACCAATGATACCGTTGATCATAGCGATTAAGCCTACGAATGCGATCAACATTGCACCAACGTTAATGGCTAAACTCATACCTGAAGAAGCACCACCTGCAGCAGCGTCAAGGACGTTAGCTGGCTTATCTGGGTCTTCTGGTAGGTTTTCCATTTCGTTAATAGCTGTTTCTGTTTCAGGGTGCATCAGTTTAGCCATTAATAGACCACCTGGTGCCGCCATGAATGACGCAGCAACTAAGTATTCAATTGGAACACCCATTTGCGCATAACCGGCTAATACAGAACCTGCGATAGAAGCAAGACCACCCACCATGATGGCGAATAGTTCAGATTGAGTCATTGTCGCAATAAATGGACGAACAACTAAAGGCGCTTCAGTTTGGCCAACGAAGATGTTAGCGGTAGCAGACATAGATTCAGTACGACTTGTACCTAATGCTTTTTGTAAAGCACCACCGATAATACGGATAATCCACTGCATGATGCCTAAATAGTAAAGCACTGCAATTAAAGAAGAGAAGAATACAATGACTGGTAATACGTTAATGGCGAAAATAAAACCAACTTTGAAGTTAGCTAAATCACCAAATAAGAAGCTAATACCTGCTTGTGCATAACTAATCACACTTGATACTGCGTCTGAAACACCTTTCAGAATATCTTTACCGATTGGAACATATAATACGAAACCCGCGAAGAATGCTTGAATTGCTAAAGCACCACCAACAGTACGTACGTTAATTGCTTTTTTATTATTTGATAGTAGAAAACCTATCACAAGTAGGGTGACCACCCCTACTAAACTCATTAAAATATCCATTAATCATCACCCTTTTGTTAACAGTTTTTTTGAATGTTGTTAACTCACCTAATTTCCGTTGATGATTATAACTGAGCGTGAAACGAAAAGCGTCGTTTTGATCAACTTTTTAGAGTTTAATTTCAACCTCTTAGGCAAATAAGTGTTTTATTTGCGATTCCGTTTCTAGAAAAAGGATTAAAGCTCAAATAGTTGCAGCGCATTTTTATTCAACTGTTCTAATATACAGACAGTTTCACTTTTCTTTAAAAATGAGATTTCGGACACAATTCTGTTTAAGACAAGTGGGGTGTTGCGCGTATTAGGTTGGTCAAAAGGGCTCATACTGGGTGAGTCTGTTTCCAATAAAAAGTGTTCCAAAGGTAATTCGACCACAGTTTGCCGAAGCTTTTTGGCACTGGGGTTGAGCAATAATCCACCAACCCCTAATTTAAATCCAAGTGCAATGTACCGCTCAGCAATTTGGCGGTTTCCATAAAAGCCATGAACCACACCACCGCGACTCGGCCGTACCCGAGCTAATAGTGTCAGTAACTCTTGATGGGCTTTGACCGAATGTAAAATGACCGGTAATTGATACGTTTGAGCAAGCTGTAATTGTTTTTCGAGTAACAACAATTGCTTATCTGACCAATGATGTAATTTATCTAAACCACACTCTCCAACAGCCACCAAACGCTTATTTTCTCTACATTCCTGCAGTTTTCTATCCAGCAGAAATATTGCACTGTCAATATCATCTGGGACATACCAAGGATGGATACCAAGTGCAAAGTACCATTGATACTTTTCGGCTAACGCCAATTGTTTTTGCCACTGTTCAACAGCGACACCTGGAATGATGGCTGACGAAATGCCATGTTTGCTCATCTCAGAAACGAGCTCGTCTCGGTCATTATCAAACTCAGGCATATCAAGATGTGCATGGGTATCGATCATATATCACCTACTATTTAATATAACTGCCGATAAAATTAGCATAAAAAACACTCTGACGATAAATGCAGTATTAGGTGAACAACAAGGGGGTCAATAATCAAGGGCGTTATGAATGACCAATATTTACGAGCAGAAAGATTTGACATCACACAAACAGGTTAATTGCTGTGATAACGCTAATAAAAACACAATAAAAAAGGTGGCAACGCCACCCTTTTAACATTAAACCAACATAACGATTAACAATTAGTGTTCACGAGTCTTTGCAAACTCTACGTCAGGATAACGTTCCATAGACAGATTCAAGTTGACCATGGTTGGCGCAATATAAGTCAGGTTATCACCGCCATCTAATGCAAGGTTTGGACTACACTTACGACGAAACTCTTCAAGTTTACGTTCGTCTTTGCAATAAACCCAACGTGCGGTACTGACGCTAATCCCTTCGTAAATAGCCTCAACGTTGTATTCACTTTTTAAGCGACCCACTACCACTTCAAACTGCAACACACCGACCGCACCAACAATCAAATCATTGGAATCAATAGGTCTAAACACCTGCACAGCGCCCTCTTCAGACAACTGCACTAAGCCTTTAAGTAACTGCTTTTGTTTTAATGGATCTTTTAAGCGAATTCGGCGGAACATTTCTGGTGCAAAATTAGGTACACCCGTAAAACGAATTTTTTCGCCTTGAGTAAAAGTATCACCAATGCGCATCGTGCCATGGTTATGCAATCCAATAATATCACCAGGGTATGCAGTTTCAGCACGATTACGATCACCCGCCATAAAGGTTAAGGCGTCACTCACGTTTACATCTTTACCAATACGTACATGATGCATTTTCATGCCTTGCTCATACTTACCAGAACAAACACGCATAAAGGCAACACGGTCACGGTGTTTAGGATCCATGTTTGCCTGGATCTTGAAAATAAAACCAGAGAATTTCTCTTCACTTGGCAATACTTTACGAGCATCCGTTTCACGCGGTAATGGCTTAGGAGACCACTCAACGATACCGTCGAGAATATGGTCAACGCCAAAATTACCTAACGCAGTACCGAAATATACAGGCGTTAATTCACCTTTCAAAAATGCTTCTAGATCAAATTCATGTGAAGCACCCGCCACTAATTCCATTTCATCGCGGATTTCTGATGCGTATGAGCCTAGCGCTTTATCTAATTCAGGATTATTCAATCCTTTAATGATGCGCTCTTCTTGGATCGTATGCCCCATACCACTTTGGTACAGAATCACTTCGTCACGCAGAATATGATAAACACCTTTAAACTCTTTACCTGAACCAATCGGCCAAGTAATTGGCGCACAGGCAATTTTTAAAATGTCTTCAACTTCATCCATCAACTCGATTGGATCACGAATATCACGGTCACATTTATTCATGAACGTAACGATAGGCGTATCGCGTAAACGAGTGACTTCCATTAATTTAATCGTTCGATCTTCTACACCTTTGGCAGAATCGATCACCATCAAACAAGAGTCTACAGCGGTTAGTGTACGGTAAGTGTCTTCTGAGAAGTCTTCGTGACCTGGCGTATCAAGTAAGTTGATAAGTGCGCCACCGTAAGGAAATTGCATCACAGAAGTCGTGATAGAGATACCACGATCTTTTTCCATCTCCATCCAGTCAGACTTTGCATGCTGTCCTGACTTTTTACCTTTTACCGTACCGGCTTTTTGTAAAGCCTGTCCGAATAAAAGTACCTTTTCGGTGATGGTGGTTTTACCCGCATCGGGGTGCGAAATGATGGCGAAGGTACGACGCTTGTCGACCTCAACGTTGTTGCCTGACATGTTAACCTTGCACTAGCCGCTAAAAAAGGCGCAAATTATAGCGCCTATCGGCATAATTGGCTAGGCAAACTGATGTTTAGCCTTTGTTAGATAATTCAGCCGCCTGTTGAATGATATTTTTCATCTTTGCCAATTCAATTCTGGCATAACGATGTTCAACAAAATCATAAATATTGGTCGCAAGCGTTAAGCGGTAAAAATTAGCGGCTTGTTGATATTGCCCATTGGCTGCAGCTTGCTTAGCTAAGTAAAAATAAGCTTCGCATAAGCGCTCTGCGTATTCTTTTGGTTGCGACAAGCCCACTTTTGCTGCGGCAAACACTTGCTCTTGGTTAATCTTACCTAAATAAAAGTCAACTAATACACTCGCCCAATCTTCACTTTTTAACTGTTGGCGTTGCAGCGCTAAGTCAGCTAAAGCTTGATTTTTATCGACAGCTGATGACATTAAATACAGCCACAAAACCCGATAACCATCACTCGGATCTCGCGCAAGAAAAGCTTGCATATCTTCAACGGCTAATTGAAAACGTTCACCATAATACAATGCAATACCGCGATTAAGGTAAGCATAGTCATAACCAGGAGAAAGTTCTAACACGCCATCAAACGCTTCATAAGCGCTGTCAAACTCACCTTCTTGGGTGTAATAAATACCTAAGAAATTATAAGCATCGGCTAAATCAGGTTGTAGTTTAATCGCTTGATGAAAATCAATTCGGCCTAACAAGCGCAAACCGACACTGTCGTAGATGACGCCACGGTCATAATGAAAACGTGCACGTTGTTCGTCTGTCAGTTCCATTGTTGCTAAAATTTCATTTAACTTAGCTAATGTGACTTCCATTTTATAATCTGGCATAACCGGTGCGACAATCATTTGCCCAGTGACATTCTCACTCGAGCTTTGCGTAGCAGCACAGCCTGACAACAACATACTTGCACCGACAACAACGGCAATAACTGTGGTGCGTAGTTTACATTCCATCCGCTTGACCTTATCAGGTTTTATTAATATTCAATATCATAGCAATCTGGCCATCTAAGAGCTATGGACTAACAGAGATTATTTCAATAAACATAAAAAAAGGAGATCATATGATCTCCTTTTTTAATCGCTTAACACGCTAAATTACATTACTCAGCGGCTGCTTTGGTTTGTGCTTCTTTAATTGACAATCTTACGCGGCCTTGACGATCCACTTCCATCACTTTAACAGCAACTTCTTGGTTCATTTCAAGGTGGTCAGATACATTAGCTACACGCTCATCACTGATTTGTGAGATGTGAACTAAGCCATCTTTACCTGGAAGAATGTTAACGAATGCACCGAAATCAACGATACGAATCACTTTACCATTGTAAATACGACCGACTTCAACTTCAGCAGTGATTTCTTCAATACGACGGATAGCTTCTTTAGTCGCTTCACCGTTTGAAGAAGCAATCTTCACAGTACCGTCGTCATCTAATTCAATCGTAGTACCGGTTTCTTCAGTAAGAGCACGAATAACTGCGCCGCCTTTACCAATAACATCACGGATTTTTTCTGGATTGATTTTGATAGTCGTAATACGTGGAGCATGTGCAGAGATATCGCCACGGTGTGAACCAATCGCTTGATCCATTACATTTAGAATATGTACGCGAGCGCCATATGCTTGTTGTAATGCGATATCCATAATTTCTTTAGTGATACCTTCAATCTTGATATCCATCTGCAGAGCAGTAATACCATCACGAGTACCAGCAACTTTAAAGTCCATGTCACCTAAATGATCTTCATCACCTAGGATGTCAGAAAGGACAACGAAATCGTCACCTTCTTTAACTAGACCCATTGCAATACCGGCAACAGAAGTCTTGATTGGTACACCAGCATCCATAAGTGCTAATGAAGTACCACAAACAGAAGCCATTGAGCTTGAACCGTTTGATTCAGTAATTTCTGAAACAACACGGATGCTGTACGGGAATTCTTCAGCTGTAGGCATAACGGCATTCATACCACGCCAAGCTAACTTACCGTGACCGATTTCGCGACGCTTAGGTGAACCGACCATGCCAGTTTCACCAACTGAATATGGAGGGAAGTTATAATGAAGCATAAAGCGGTTTGTGCGCTCGCCCATGATGCTATCAATTTTTTGAGCATCACGTTCAGTACCTAAAGTACAGGTTACTAAAGCCTGAGTTTCACCACGAGTAAACAATGAACTGCCGTGAGTACGTGGAAGTACGCCAGCAAGTACGTTTAGTGCGCGGATCATATCAGGTTCACGACCGTCGATACGTGGCTTGCCACTGATAATACGACCACGAACAACTTTCTTCTCAAGGCTACCAAGTAAGTTGTCTACTTCGCGAGTATCAACATCTGGGTTTTCAGCAACTAAAGCCGCTTTTGCAGCAGCTTTAACAATACCGACTTGAACATAACGGTCTTGCTTAACTTCAATTTGATAAGCTTCTGTCATGCCCGCTTCAGCAAGATCTTTAATCTTAGCTACTAACACTTCATCTTGAACTGGTGCAGTCCAATCCCAAGTTGGCTTGCCAGCTTCAGCTTTAAATTCAGCGATGGCATCAACAACAACTTGTTGTTGATCATGTCCGTAAGTTACCGCACCTAACATGATTTCTTCTGCAAGCGCCTTCGCTTCAGATTCAACCATAAGTACAGCAGCTTTAGTACCTGCTACGACTAAGTTAAGTGAGCTAGTTGCAAGCTGTTCTACTGTTGGGTTAAGTACATATTCGTTATTAATATAACCAACACGCGCTGCACCTAGTGGGCCGCTGAAAGGAATACCAGAAATAGCTAACGCAGCTGAAGTACCAATCATCGAAACAATATCTGGCTCGATTTGTGGATCAACAGAAACCACAGTGATGATAACTTGAACTTCGTTTTTAAAACCGTTAGGGAATAAAGGACGGATAGGACGGTCGATAAGACGGGCAATAAGCGTTTCATCTTCAGAAGGACGACCTTCGCGCTTGAAGAAACCGCCTGGGATTTTACCCGCTGCATAGGTTTTTTCTTGATAGTTAACAGTTAGCGGGAAAAAGTCACGGCTTAAATCCGCTACTTTCTTTCCAACTACAGTAACTAATACTGTGGTATCACCCATGCTTGCTAAAACTGCAGCATCTGCTTGACGTGCAATAACACCTGTTTCTAAGGTGACTGTATGTTGACCATACTCAAAACTCTTTACAATTGGATTCACGTGACCCATTCCTTAATTTAATGACCTTTAATTACGCGCACAAGTATACTGCAATTAGCTTGAATAGTTAAATAGACGCGATATCGAGAATGAAAAAAAAGTAAAATAATCATTTTTCTACAACAGAAACCCATATTAATCGCGCTTTTGTTATAAATGATTCAACTTTTGTTACAAATAAGCCATTATAGGTCAATCTTCAATCGGATGACTAATGACAAAAGCAGTCAATTTGACTAGAGTTAACGACAATATCAAGCAATAAAACAGAATAGATAGGTCAGTATCGACCTTAAAAGATACCAATATAGACCTGAGAATATTTCAATATAAAAACAATAAATTATTTGCGTTCACAGCTTACTTTGCTGTGCTAGTTAAACAAAATAGTCACTTACGCGACACGGAATATGACATGACCGCCAGCTTTAAGTCTTTAACATGGAAACAAACGAACTTAGTGGTTTTCACCGCTTTGTTTTTTGCCATTGCTATTTTTATAGTCGAAATAGCCATTCAAGTCATTTCAACCAAAAACCAACTCAGTGATGCGCAACAAGAACTGCTTAATTCGGTCGAACAAACTACCACCAATGCTGTCTGGTCTCTGGATGACAAACTCGCTAGCCAAACCCTTGAAGGCATTATAAAAGTCGACAATGTAGGCTCTGCAGTAATCGAGCTCGATGATGGTTCATTGTTTGTCACTACCTCAAATCCCGTCGATAAATCGTCAGCGACTTACACTAATTTAAGCCAACGCTTATTTGGTGATTTAAGAGAAATATCTAGGCCTTTGTATCGCCCGTTTTACTTTGAGGGTAATAAAGAGCAACAACTCATTGGTACACTGACCGTTTTTTATGACACTCAAAGACTCACCAATAAATTATTCAGCCAACTTAAATTAGGCTTAATTGCCACTTTAGCACGCGCCCTGCTACTCACATTGGTGCTGAGCGTTGTGTTTCACCGCTTTTTAACTCAGCCTATTGCACGTATTAGCGAAGCTATTGATAAAATCGATCCTGATTCGCCAGATGAAAACCTCTTGCCTATGTCTCCCGCGCACAAAGACGACGAGCTTGGCTTAGTGACCAGTAAATTTAATCAAATTCTGCTGCAGTTTAGCCAAACTCAAAACAAATTACGTAAAATGGCGACCCGAGATCCGTTAACAGGGTTACCAAATCGCACTCTGTTACTCGAAACGCTAAATGTGACGATTCAGCGTTCACGGGTTCACAAACGTAACTTTGCACTTTTATTCATCGATTTAGACCGTTTCAAAAACGTCAATGACTCGCTTGGGCATGCGCTAGGAGACCAATTTTTAGCACGAATCGCTCGCATATTAGAGCGTGTTGTTGGTGATAGAGGTAGTGTTGCTAGGCTCGGTGGTGATGAGTTTGTCATTTTAGCTGATGAAATCCAAACCCCCGCTCAAGCAGCTGACTTTGTCGATAAACTATTAATTCAGTTAAATGCACCAGTTCAATTAAATGAACACGCTATTCATCCTGCTGCGTCAATTGGGATTTCGATTTACCCTGAAGACGGTGACACAGCAGAAGATCTTATCAGACATGCTGACATTGCCATGTATAGCGCTAAGGCTGCGGGTTCTAACCAATGGTCTTTCTTTAAACAACAAATGACCGAACGTGCTGCGGTAAGGCTTCGTACTGAAGCATCGTTACATGATGCATTGAAAAACAATGAATTCTTATTATATTTCCAGCCAAAGTTTGATTTGAAGACAAATAAAGTTGTCGGTTGTGAAGCACTTATTCGCTGGCAAAAAGATGGCAGGCTAATCAGCCCGATGTCGTTTATCCCGGTAGCAGAAGAGACTGGTATTATTATTCCTATTGGTCGATGGGTCATTGAACAAAGCTGTAAAGTCATTCGTGAATGGCAACGTAAATACAATTATGCCATCCCCATTGCCGTCAATGTGGCCTCTCAACAGTTTGCCGATGCCAGTTTAGTACCCGATATTAAGCAACTTGCGATTCGATACCAAATTCGTCCTGAGTTGTTAGAAGTCGAAATTACTGAAACATCATTAATGAACGATGTAGAACAAGCCATAGTAAAGCTTGAACAGCTCAAATCAGCTGGGTTTGGTATCGCAGTCGATGATTTTGGAACCGGATATTCGTCACTATCTTACCTACGACATTTGCCTATTACGACAATGAAAATCGATCGGGCTTTTGTGAGTGACTTGCCTGAAGACAGCGCGATAGCATCAACTATTTTGATGTTAGGTCGCCAGTTGGATTTAACCATTGTGGCAGAAGGAATTGAAAATGAAGAACAGTTGCAATGGCTTAAAGATAATCAATGTGAAATCGGTCAAGGTTTTTTCTTTAGCCAACCCTTGCCACTAGAAGAATTTGAACAAAAATACATCATGTCTGAAACAGCACAAATCGTTCGCATATAGCGTTTGAACAGCCATTTTAATCGAACGGTCACATAGTGAATTTAAATCGAGTACCGTTGAAGTAATACCATTTCGCTTTAATAGTAAAGACTCGTTAATAGTTATCAGTGCTATAAATTTTGATTAATCACAAATTTTAGACAATAAAAAAGGAGGCTAAAGCCTCCTTTTTTACGGTTTAGTTCACTTACATTAGTAAGCGATACATCGAATTAACGACGTAAACCTAACTTCTTGATCAGAACAGCATAACGCTCTGAGTCAGTACGCTTTAGGTAAGCTGTAAGCTTACGACGAGCGCTAACCATGCGTAATAGACCACGACGTGAGTGGTGATCATGGATGTGCTCTTTAAAGTGACCTTGAAGGTGGTTAATTTGAGCAGTTAGTAAAGCTACTTGAACTTCAGTTGAACCAGTATCGTTTTCGCAACGACCAAATTCAGCTAAAATTTTTGCTTTTGCTTCAGCACTTAGTGACATGTGTATCTCCAAAAAAAGTAAATGTATCTCTAGCCGATCACTAACTCAGCCAGAGCGAGCGCGGTATTCTAACTAGATTAGAGAGTAACCGCAATAAAAAAGCATATAAAACTGATCAATTAGGCTATTTAGTGCCAATAACATTATTCAGCAGTGTCGTGCATCACAATGAGTCTTTTAGGCGCTAATAAGCCATCATCGTTCATACTACCAATACCAACAAACTTACGCTCATCACCGATGGTAATACGCACTAAACAGTCAGGTTTTAACCCAGAAGCCTGAATCGCTTGACCTTGCATGACGTAATATAACATTGCGTCTGGGAGGTTAATTTCAGGGAAATTAGCCACTGCTGTATCCATTGGTAACAATAATGGATCTAACAAGGTTTTAGGGGCAATTTCTTGTTCTTGTGCTTGCGCTAATAGTGCTTCTAGCTCAGCGAGACTCACCATTTTTTCATATGGGTATTCTGCAACCTGCGTACGGCGCAACATAATCACATGAGCACCACACCCTAGCATTTCGCCTAAATCATCAATGATTGTGCGAATATACGTGCCTTTAGAGCAATGAATGTCTAACGTTAACTCATCACCTTCGAGTTTAATAAAATTAAGCTCGAATACCGTTATAGGACGAGACTCTCTAGGAACCTCAATACCTTCACGGGCATATTTATATAAAGGCTGACCTTGATATTTTAATGCCGAATACATTGATGGAATTTGTTGTGTGGTTCCACGAAAAAACTCAAGCTTTTCATCAAGAAGGGCCTGAGTAAAATCCACTGGACGCGTTTGCACCACTTCGCCATCTGAGTCACTGGTGTCAGTACGTTGACCAAGCTTTGCTGTGACAAGGTAGCGTTTATCAGCATCTAATAAATGCTGAGAAAACTTAGTTGCCTCACCTAAACAAATAGGCAACATGCCAGTGGCTAATGGATCTAATGCGCCAGTATGACCAGCTTTGTTTGCATTAAAGATACGCTTAACCTTTTGCAAAGCAAAGTTAGAGCTCATGCCAGTATCTTTATCGAGTAATACGATTCCGTCGATGAAGCGACCTTTAGGGCGACGAGCCATTAATCTTGCTCCTTGTCACCATCAACAGATTCACTGCTATCTGATGCTTGTGGGTCATATTGCTGCTGCTTAGCTTTATCTTTGCTGATGACTTGAGTCACTAGGTTAGACATACGCATGCCTTCTACCAATGAGCTGTCATAAACAAAACGCAATTCAGGCATAACACGTAATTTCATACGTCCTGCCACTAATGTGCGTATGTAAGGCGCCGCTGCACTTAGTGCATCAATTTTCTGCTGAACAAGTTCAATGTCTTCTTCAAAGAAAGTTACAAACACTTTTGCATAGCTTAAATCACGTGAAACGTCTACGTCGTTTACGGTTACAAAGCCAATGCGGGGATCTTTCATATCGCGTTGTAACACCATTGCAAGTTCTTGCTGGAGTTGCTGCGCAATACGTCTTGTACGACTAAATTCTTTTGCCATGATGATGTGCCATAACGTTGGGTATACAATCAAAAAGGGCGGCTAATGCCGCCCTTCCAATGGTGCTTATAAGGTGCGAGCTATTTCGACTATTTCGAAGACCTCAATTTGGTCTCCTACGCGAACGTCATTATAGTTCTTCACGCCGATACCACATTCCATGCCATTACGGACTTCTTGTGCATCGTCTTTAAAGCGACGTAATGATTCAAGTTCACCTTCGAAGATAACCACGTTTTCACGAAGTACACGAATAGGCGCACTACGCTTAACAAGACCTTCGGTAACCATACAACCGGCAATAGCGCCTAGTTTAGGAGACTTAAACACATCACGAACTTCAGCTAGACCAATAATAACTTGCTTAAATTCTGGTGCAAGCATACCGGTCATTGCAGCACGAACTTCATCAATTAAGTTATAGATGATGCTGTAATAACGTAAATCAACACTTTCTGCTTCAATAGTCTTACGAGCCTGTGCATCCGCTCGGACGTTAAAGCCGACTAAAATTGCATTTGATGCTGCTGCAAGGGTTGCATCAGTTTCAGTTAGTGCACCTACGCCACGCGCAATGATGTTCACTTTAACTTCGTCTGTAGACAGTTTAGTTAATGATTCACAAATTGCTTCTAATGAACCTTGTACATCAGCTTTAAGTACGATGTTCAGCTCTTGTACTTCACCTTCTTCCATGTTCGCGAACATGTTTTCTAGCTTAGACTTCTGCTGACGCGCTAACTTAACATCACGGAACTTGCCTTGACGATAAAGTGCGACTTCACGTGCTTTACGCTCATCACGAACTACAGTAGCTTCATCACCTGCTGAAGGAACACCTGAAAGACCTAAAATCTCAACAGGAATAGAAGGACCCGCTTCAGTGATTGCTTTACCGTTTTCGTCTTTCATTGCACGGATTTTACCGTACTCTAAACCACATAAAACGATATCGCCTTGGCGTAATGTACCTTCTTGAACCAAGATAGTTGCTACTGGGCCACGACCTTTATCAAGTTGCGATTCAATAACCACACCAGCTGCCATAGTATCGCGTACCGCTTTAAGTTCTAACACTTCAGCTTGTAACAAGATACCTTCTAACAGTGCATCAACACCTTCACCCGTTTTGGCTGATAAGTGAACGAACATGTTATCTCCGCCCCAATCATCAGACATAACACCGTGTTGAGACAGCTCACTCTTAACGCGTTCAGGATCAGCATCTGGCTTATCCATTTTGTTAATCGCTACGATTAACGGCACGTTACCGGCTTTAGCATGTTGAATAGCTTCAATCGTCTGCGGCATTACACCGTCATCGGCAGCAACAACAAGAATAACGATATCTGTCGCTTTAGCACCACGAGCACGCATTGACGTAAATGCCGCGTGACCAGGGGTGTCTAAGAAGGTGATCATGCCATTGTCAGTTTCAACATGGTATGCACCAATGTGCTGAGTAATACCACCGGCTTCGCCAGCAGCAACTTTTGCACGACGGATATAATCAAGTAGAGATGTCTTACCATGGTCAACGTGGCCCATAATGGTCACAACAGGTGCACGAGACTCAAGCTTGATATTGTCATCACGGTCTTGCAGTACTTGATGCTCTAATTCGTTATCACGGATTAGCACCACTTTATGACCCATTTCTTCTGCAACCATTTGGGCAGTTTCTTGGTCAAGTACTTGGTTAATCGTTACCATTGAACCCATTTTCATCATTTGCTTGATGATCTCAGTGGCTTTAATTGCCATTAAGTGAGCAAGTTCAGAAACGGTAACAGTTTCGCCGATACGTACATCACGGCTTACAGCTGCGGCTGGCTTGTTAAAGCCATGCGCCATTGACTGTGGTGCAGTACTGCGATTACGCATGTGTTTTTCACGACCGTCACGCGCATCTTTACCACCACGTTTCTTATTGGTGTTTTTGTTGCGTGCACGACGACCACGTTTTTCATCATCGGCATCAGAACTGTCTTCTGCTGCACGAGCAACTTTAGACGTTGTAATGTGGTGATCGCTGTTCTTTTCCGCTTCTAGGCGTAAACGCTCTTCATCGGCCCAACGCTTCGAGTTTTCTTCAGCTAATTTGCGAGCTTTTTCTGCCGCTTGCGCTGCTTCTTCTTTCTGCTTTTCGGTTAATACCGCTTCTTGAGTTGCTTTTAAGCGCTCTGCTTCAGCTTTTGCTGCTGCAGTTTCTGGATCGGTTACTTTAGGCGCTTTTGGCTCTGCTTTCGCTTTTTCTGATTTCACTTTGGCTTCTGCTTCTGCTTTTTTCTTGGCTTCTGCATCAGCTTTTGCTTTCGCTTCTGCTGCTGCCTTTGCTTCTGCTTCAACCTTTGCTTTAGCTTCCGCTTCAGCCTGGGCTTTTTCTTGCGCTTCTAATTCAGCTTGTTTAGCTAAATCAGTGTCATCACGTTTAACAAAAGTACGCTTTTTACGGACTTCTACTTTCACGTCTTTAGATTGACCACCAGTGCTTGCAACGCTTAACGTTGACACTGTTTTACGCTGAAGCGTCATTTTAGTCGGTGCAGAATCTGCGCCGTGCTGTTTTTTCAGAAAGTCTAAAAGCTGCTGCTTTTCCTGTTCTGAAACGGTATCTTTCTGTTGTTTCTTAATACCAGCATCTGAAAATTGTTCGATTAAACGCTCAACCGATTTTCCTACTTCTGCTGCTAATTTTTCTACGCTTGTATCTGCCATCAATTAAATCCCCCTGTTGATCGACTTATGCTTCTTCGCCAAACCAACAGATGTTGCGGGCAGCCATAATAAGCTCACCTGCTTTTTCTTCTGTTAATTCTTCAATATCAATTAAATCGTCAATACCTTGCTCGGCCAAGTCTTCTAAAGTCACTACGCCTTTGCTCGCGAGAACATAAGCTAAATGTCTTTCTAATCCTTCCAATGCTAATAAGTCATCACTTGGCTCTGCACCATCTAACGCTTCTTCAGTAGCTAGAGCTCTTGTCGAGATAGCTGCTTTTGCACGTTCACGTAATGCCGCGACGATTCCTTCGTCAAAGCCTTCTATTGCGAGTAGTTCAGATTCTGGTACATAAGCGATTTCTTCAAGCGAAGTAAATCCTTCATCAGCCAGTACTGCCGCAAAATCTTTGTCTACATCTAGCGAAGCAACAAACAAATCAATCACTTTCGCACTTTCGGCTTGGTGTTTCTTGTTCATGTCTTCTACTGTCATTACGTTCAGTTCCCAACCAGTTAGTTGAGTCGCTAAACGTACGTTTTGACCGTTACGGCCAATAGCTTGCGCTAAGCTGTCAGCTTCAACAGCGATGTCCATCGAGTGGTTATCTTCGTCCACAATGATAGACGCAACATCAGCCGGCGCCATGGCGTTGATCACATATTGAGCAGGATTATCATCCCACAACACGATATCAACACGTTCGCCACCTAATTCATTGGAAACGGCTTGTACGCGTGCACCACGCATACCAACACAAGCACCTATCGGATCGATGCGACGGTCATTTGACTTAACCGCGATTTTAGCTCGGGCACCAGGATCACGTGCAGCACCCATTACTTCGATTAGCTCGTCGTAAATTTCAGGCACTTCTACACGAAAAAGCTCGATTAACATTTCAGGCTTGCTGCGTGTTAAAAATATCTGAGCACCACGCGCTTCTGGGCGTACTGCGTACAATAATGCACGAACACGGTCACCAGGACGAAATGATTCGCGGCTGATTAAATCTTCTCTAAATATAACACCGTCTGCATTGTTGCCTAAATCAACAACAATACTTTCACGTGAGCTTTTCTTAACGATACCAGTAACAATTTCGCCTTCACGCTCAATAAACTGTTCCACAATTTGTGCACGTTCAGCTTCACGTACTTTTTGTACGATAACTTGTTTAGCAGTTTGTGTTGTGATGCGATCAAATGCGACTGAGTCAATTTGGTCTTCAATATACTCTCCCACTAGAATACCTGGCTCTTCAAAAAGAGCGGCTTCAAGTGTGATTTCACTGTACGGGTTTTCTAAGGCTTCACCCTTATCGTCAACCACCATCCAACGACGGAAAGTATCGTAGTTACCTGTTTTGCGATCAATGGCAACACGAACTTCAATATCACCTTCGTATTTTTTCTTGGTAGCAGTAGCTAAAGCAATTTCTAGCGCTTCAAAAATCTTTTCGCGCGGAACGCCTTTTTCATTGGAAACCGCTTCTGCGACTAGCAGGATCTCTTTATTCATTTGGTCTTGCCTCGTTCTTCACCTGAAACTATCAAAACTTAGCGATAATGTTGCCTTTGCGGATGTTATCCAAAGCAACAATCAAGTCTTTACCATCAACTTTGATGGTGAGCATTTGCCCATCAACACTAGTGATGACGCCTTTTAGATTTCGACTACCCGCAACAGGCATAGTCAACTGTACTTTCGCATCTTCACCGATGTAAGCGGCATACTGCGCTGCTGTAAATAACGGTCTATCTACTCCAGGCGAAGATACTTCTAATGTGTATTCTGTAGAAATCGGGTCTTCAACATCCATAACTGCGCTAACTTGACGACTGGCCTCAGCACAATCTTCAATGTTGATGCCATTCTCGTGATCAATAAACACACGTAGAATTGAATGACGACCAGCTTGAACATATTCAATGCCCCAAAGCTGAAAGCCTGACGCTTCAACTGGAACCGTTAACATTTCAACTAGCTTGGATTCTATTGTTGCCAAAAATGACCCCCAAAAAAAACAAAAAAAGGGCTAAAAGCCCCAGAGCAACCCGTCAATATCACGGGTATTTAAAAGTCCATATAACAAAAAACCCCGTAATCACGAGGTCATTTTATTATAGAACCTGTAAATTGCGATTTAATTTCAAACAGAAAATAAATCACAAGGAGCTGGTTGCGGGGGCCGGACTTGAACCGACGACCTTCGGGTTATGAGCCCGACGAGCTACCAACTGCTCCACCCCGCGTCAACTGTTTGCAAGTATATTGATTTACGTCATATCTTGCAATAACTAATCAAACACAATCCTTAGTTTGTTAGTTATAATTTGGTGCCGAGAGCGGGACTTGAACCCGCACGTCCGTTAGGACACAGCCACCTCAAGGCTGCGCGTCTACCAATTCCACCACCTCGGCGTAAACTAGTTTACTAGTCAGGAATTTTAGTTTCTGACTGTTCGGTTTGCACAGGCGCTTCATCAATGATTTGCTCTGCTGCAGTACCTAAATCGTTCCATTGATCATTCTGCTGTGTGTGGTTGGCACTTAAATTACCAATCACTAAACTTAACGCGAAAAAACCAATCGCCAAGACAGCAGTAGAACGGGTCAGAAAGTTACCTGAACCGCTTGAGCCAAATAACGTGCCTGAAGCACCGGCTCCGAAAGATGCGCCCATATCGGCACCCTTTCCTTGTTGAATTAAAATTAAGCCTACTAGACCTAACGCAACCACCAAGTATACAACTATAAGAACTTCGTACATATTATTACGCGCTCATCGCTATGGTACATAAACTTAAAAACTCAGTTGAGTTCAGACTTGCACCGCCAATCAGACCACCATCAACATCAGGTTGGGCAAAAATATCTGCCGCATTATTGGGGGTAACACTACCACCGTAAAGAATCCTAATGTTCTCTCCAATAAATGGAGACACTTCAGAGAGGCGGCTGCGAATAAACGCATGTACTTCTTGTGCCTGCTCTGGTGTAGCGCTTTTACCCGTTCCTACTGCCCATAAAGGTTCGTAGGCGATAATCGCGTTATCAAAAGCCATGGTGCCGTTTTTTTCAATAACAATATCTAACTCTTCAGCAATCACCTCAAAGGTGCGTCTTGCTTCTCGAGCTGGACCTGATTCACCAACACAAAGTATCGGTGTGAGTCCGTGTTTTTGTGCAGCAGCAAATTTTTCTGCCACAATATTACTCGTCTCTCCGTACATACGGCGACGTTCGGAATGGCCGATAATAACATATCGACATCCTGAATCTTTTAGCATCTGCCCAGATATTTCACCGGTGTACGCGCCAAAGTCATGTTGACTTAGATTTTGCGCGCCCATTCTAACAAGCGCACCGTCTAACGTTTGCTTATTTGCTTCAAGCAGTTGCCTAACACTTTCAAGATAAATTGAAGGCGGGCATAAAACCACTTCAGCTGAATCATTTTGGAGCTTCGAGGCAAACTTCTTAAAAAGCTCTTCAGCTAATGCTGAATTACCATTCATTTTCCAGTTGCCAGCTACCATAGGACGTCTGAGTGCCATCACTGTCTCCTTTGAAAGCGGCGTGAATAATAGCGAACCACTTATCAAGTTACAATAGCTAAAAGGGGAATATTTCAGATTAATGGTCGAAGCGTCTACTTTTTAAGCGCGCAACGACATTCCTGAATATTCAAATAATTAACATGCTGCTTTTACCGCCTCTGCGATACTATTTGCATGTGCAAGTACTTGCGAGTGGTCATCTCCTTCGACCATGACTCGGATTAACGGCTCGGTACCTGACTTACGCAGTAATACTCGTCCGCGAGCACCCAATTGTGCTTCCACTTTTACCTGCGCCATTTTAACCGCATCGGTGTCGAGTGGATTGGTGGTTCCTTCAAAGCGAACATTCACCAGTACCTGAGGTAACATCTTCATTGGCTCAGTGAGTTGTTCAAGCGTTGCTTGCTGTCTTCTCATTGCGGCAAGTACCAAAATACCAGCTACAATACCGTCGCCAGTGGTACCATGATCGAGGTTAAGAATGTGGCCTGAATTTTCACCACCGATACGCCAGTCATGTTGCTTTAACATTTCCATTACGTACCGATCACCCACATTTGAACGAACAAACGGAATATCAAGCGCTTGCAGTGCTAAGTCTAACCCTAAATTAGACATTAAGGTACCCACTACACCGCCTTTTAAAATACCACGCTTTTGCGCATCTACGGCTAAAATATATAATATTTGATCGCCATCTATGACTTCGCCACGATTGTTAACCATCATAATGCGATCGCCGTCACCATCGAGGGCGATGCCTAAATCAGCATTTTCGGCTAATACCGTTTCGCATATTTTGGCCATTGAGGTGGCGCCAACTTTGTCGTTAATGTTTAAACCGTTTGGTTTATCACCAATAGCAATAACATCTGCACCCAATTCCCTAAATACATTCGGAGCGATATGATAAGTCGCACCATGAGCGCAATCTACGACAATCTTTAATCCTTCCAAAGTATGATCTGCCGGGAAATTTCCTTTGCAGTATTCAATATAACGCCCAGCGGCATCCTCTATACGGCGCGCCTTACCTAATAAATGAGACTCGACACACACTAGAGGCTTTTCAAGTTCGGCTTCAATCTCAAGCTCAATAGCATCATCAAGCTTGCTGCCGTCAGTTGAAAAGAATTTGATACCATTGTCGTAGTAAGGGTTATGCGACGCACTGATAACCACACCCGCTTCGGCTCTAAATGTTCTGGTTAAATAGGCCACTGCAGGAGTCGGCATTGGTCCTAATAACAACACATTTAAACCCGCGGCAGATAAGCCGGCTTCTAATGCTGACTCAAATAAATACCCTGAAATACGAGTGTCTTTGCCAATGATGACTTTTTGAGTGCCATTTCTGGACAAAACACGACCCGCAGCCCAACCAAGTTTTAATGCCAACTCAGGGGTCATTTTTCCGTCACCCACTTTGCCGCGAATGCCGTCAGTCCCAAAAAATTTTCTTTGCTTCACAGTTCCCCACTTAAGTGATTCACTTTGTGTTAAATATTATTATGATTTTGCGATTACGGATTGCCATATACATATACATATACATATACATATACAACAACCGAGATAATTATAACTGTTCCATGGTGGCTGACATTACCTTTAGTACATCAACTGTTTCAGCTACGTCATGAACACGAATAATCTGCGCGCCTTGTTGCGCCGCAATTAATGCCCCCGCTAAACTGCCGGCAAGACGTTGGTCAGTATCACGACCTAATAAGTTGCCAATCATGCTTTTACGAGATAAGCCGACTAATACCGGCAAATGAAACTCATGTAGCTTAGGTAACATAGCTAATAGACGGTAATTATGCGCTAAAGTTTTACCAAAGCCAAAACCGGGATCAAGAATTAATCGTTCGCGCTCAATACCCGCAGCTTCACAATACGCGATACGCAATTCGAAAAATGCAGCAACTTCATCTACTACATCATCGTAAGCTGGAGCATCTTGCATAGTTTGAGGTTCGCCTTGCATGTGCATTAAGCAAATAGGCACATCAAGCGACGCTGCCATGGCTAGCGCACCAGGTAATTGTAATGCACGTACATCATTGATTAAATTAGCGCCCGCATCGACTGCGGCCTCCATCACTTCAGGCTTACTGGTGTCGATTGAAATCCACACATTATGGGTTTTAGCAATATATTCAATAATAGGAATAACTCGAGCCAACTCCTGCTCAATGGATACCTCTGTAGCGCCAGGTCTTGTTGACTCACCGCCGACATCGATCATTAATGCACCTTGCTCAACCATGTCATCAACATGACGGCACGCCAGCTCAAAATCACTATATGCGCCGCCATCAGAAAAAGAATCAGGGGTGACATTAACAATCCCCATCACGATTGGTGCTGTTAAATCGAGGGTTTTACTGGCATGAGTTAATTGAAACACAGGTAATGTCCTAACGTAGATTAAAAACAAGAAAACCCCTTTCGGGGTTTTCTTTATTGATTTGATTATTTATTTAGCAGGTGATTCATCTGCGTCACTAATATCAGTTTTAGGTTTCTCTTCAGACTTCTCATCTTCAACTTTAGGCGCGCTGTTTCCGCCATCTTTGTCATCAGACGATTCATCTTTTTGCCATTCGGCAGGCATTCGTACTTCACGGCGATGCATTAAATCATCAATTTGCAACGAATCAATTGTTTCGTATTTCATCAAAGCATCTTTCATCGCATGTAAAATATCCATATTTTCAGTCAACATGGTTTGCGCACGTTGATAGTTTTTATCGATAAACATTTTGATTTCAGAGTCAATTAATGACGCAGTATCACCTGACATCGCTTTAGATTTACCCATACTGCGGCCTAAGAAAACTTCGTTTTCTTCTTCTGCATACAGTAAAGGCCCCAACTTGTCAGAGAACCCCCATTGGGTAACCATGTTACGTGCAATTGATGTGGCGTACTTAATGTCTTGCGATGCACCTGTAGAGACTTTTTCACTACCGTAAATAAGTTCTTCAGCTAAACGTCCGCCGTAGGCTACAGAAATCTGCGATTCAAGCTTGCGACGGCTTTGGCTAACAGCATCGGCTTCTGGTAAGAAGAAGGTGACACCCAGAGCTCGTCCACGAGGAATGATGGTCACTTTATGCACAGGATCGTGCTCTGGCACTAAGCAACCTACAATCGCATGGCCAGCTTCATGATAAGCGGTCATCTCTTTGTCTTCTTCAGACATCACCATAGAACGGCGCTCTGCACCCATCATAATCTTGTCTTTGGCGCGTTCAAACTCTTCCATACCAACAACGCGGCGATTACCACGAGCAGCAAACAAGGCCGCTTCATTGACTAGGTTAGCTAAATCAGCACCAGAGAAACCAGGCGTACCACGAGCGATAACGCTTGCTTTAACATCGTCAGACAAAGGCACTTTGCGCATGTGCACTTTAAGGATTTGTTCACGACCACGTACATCGGGCAAGCCAACAACAACTTGGCGATCAAATCGACCTGGGCGAAGTAGCGCAGAGTCGAGTACGTCTGGACGGTTAGTTGCCGCAATGACAATCACGCCTTCATTACCTTCAAAGCCATCCATCTCAACCAGCAACTGGTTCAATGTTTGCTCACGTTCATCATGACCACCACCCACGCCTGCGCCACGCTGGCGACCTACAGCATCGATTTCATCGATAAAGATAATACATGGAGCTGACTTTTTGGCTTGTTCGAACATGTCACGCACACGAGATGCACCAACACCCACAAACATTTCCACAAAATCAGAACCTGAAATGGTAAAGAATGGCACTTTGGATTCACCCGCAATAGCCTTAGCTAGTAACGTTTTACCGGTACCAGGCTGTCCAACCATTAATACACCAGTAGGAATACGGCCGCCTAATTTTTGGAACTTAGTCGGGTCACGTAAATAATCAACTAGCTCTTTCACTTCTTCTTTTGCTTCATCACAACCGGCAACATCAGCAAAAGTCGTTTTGATTTGGTCTTCGCTCATCAGTTTGGCTTTACTTTTACCAAATGACATTGCGCCCTTACCGCCACCACCTTGCATTTGTCGCATGAAGAAAATCCATACTCCAATCAGCAGTAACATTGGGAACCATGAAATAAAGATTTGAGTTAAGAAACCAGATTCTTCAGCTTCCTGGCCTTTATAGTCAATACCTTTAGCTTGAAGATCATTGATCAAATCTTGATCATACATAGGCATAATAGTGGTGAACTTTTCGCCGGTACGTTTAGTCCCTTCAATCGTTCTTTGGTCGCTTTTAATTTCGACCGTGTTGATTTGACCATTTCGGACGTTGTCCAAAAAGGCGGAGTAATCCATCTTCTGCGAATTCGAAGAAGAGGGGGAATAACCCTGAAACACTGACATCAGCACAACAGCGATGACAACCCAGAGTATTAAATTTTTTGCCATGTCACTCAAATTACTAGACCTCTTAACAGTCCTGCGATTATTAACGTTAGACTACTACAACTTGTAACCAGTCGCCACTAGATAGACTTCTCGAGAGCGCGCTCTAGAGGAGTCTGGTTTTCGGGTTTTTACTACTTTGAATGCCTCTTTAACTGTTTTCATGTACTCGTCAAAGCCCTCCCCCTGAAAGACCTTAACAGCAAAACAGCCATTAGGCGCCAACACTTGATGACACATATCTAGCGCTAATTCCACTAAATACATTGCTCTAGGTTGATCTACAACATCCGAACCACTCATGTTCGGTGCCATATCTGATAGTACCACATCCACTTTATCTTGCCCTACTCGGTCAAGCAATGCCTGTAATACTTTGTCTTCTCTAAAATCACCTTGAAGAAAATCTACGCCAACAATAGGGTCCATCGGTAAAATGTCACACGCGATGACTTTACCATTGTCCCCCACTAGTTTAACTGCAACTTGTGACCATCCGCCGGGGGCGGCCCCTAAATCTACCACTGTCATGCCAGATCTAATCAAGCTGTCTTTTTGCTGGATTTCTTCTAACTTAAATGCAGCACGTGAGCGTAAGCCTCTTTTTTGCGCTAATTTCACATAGTGATCGTGAAAGTGTTCTTGCATCCAGCGAGTCGAACTCGCTGTACGTTTTTTGGTTACCATTTAAATTCCGCAACGATTCAGAGTTACATAAGCCTTATATAAGGGTAGAATACCGGTTTTTCAACAGTAACTCAGAAAAAGTTGGTACAAATGAACTTAACAACCAAACAAAAACAGCATTTAAAAGGTCTGGCGCACAGTCTAAAGCCAGTGGTGCTGCTTGGTGGCAACGGACTAACTGAAGGTGTTCTGGCTGAAATTGATAGCGCTCTTACACATCATGAATTGATTAAAGTGAAAGTAGCCTCTGCAGACAGAGAGCTAAAAAATGCCATCGTTGACGCCATTATACGTGAAACCCAGTCTGCGAAAGTGCAACTTATCGGTCATGTATTAGTTATCTTCCGTCATTCACCAGAAATGAAGATAGCTTTGCCAAAAGCAAAAAAATAGTAAACCATTCGTTGTGAAAAAGCCGCTGATTTCAGCGGCTTTTTTATTACACATTTTTATGAAACATTTTTAATCAATTTATGTTTACGGTGTATCAGGTAACGGCACTATCAGATAATGCTCGGTTTTAAGCCCTAAAAACTCTGGTAAGGTTGCGCCAACAGAAATAGAAGACCATGTGCCGGTTAAAATACCAATAAACATTGCGATTGAAAAACCTTCAAGCGGCGCGCCGCCCATAATCCACAATGCCACCACCGTGAGTAAAGTCGTACCCGATGTCACCATAGTGCGAGAAAACGTAGACTTAACCGCCAAATTATTAATATCCGTCGTTTTCCATTGTGGTTTTGCCACTAATTGTTCACGCACCCTGTCGGCGATAATGATGGAGTCATTCAGCGAATAGCCTAAAATGGCCAAAATAGCGGCAAGGACCGTTAAATTAAATTCCATTTGGCTTAATGCAAAAAAGGCTAATACAAACACCACATCGTGCACTAACGCAAATAATGCTCCAGACGCTAAGCGCCATTCAAATCGATAACTCAGATACCCCATAATACACAGCATCGCAACCAACAAAGCCAAACCACCTTGTTCAACTAATTCTTGGCCCACTTGTGGACCCACAATGCTACTGTTTAACACTGTCAGATTAGACGCTAAAGGCGCTAAGACTTGCTGCAATTCAGGACGTTGATTTTCATCGGGGATATTTGCATAACGTAATACCCAACGCCCTGGCTCACTAGCAGAAATCACGCTCACATCTTGTTGGTAAGCCGCAGTCATTAACGGTTGAATTTCGCTAGCAGTAATGCGTTGATCGATTTGGATTTCGGTAACAACGCCACCAGTAAAATCTAATCCCCAATTAAAGCCTTTTACCCCAATAACGCTTAAAGATAACAACATCAGCACTACCGATATTAGGCTAGATGCATATCGCCATTTGGTTAAATAGCTCAAAGATTGTGATAAATTATTCACCTGAGTTGAGTTTATTTGCGTAGAGTTCATTTGTGTTGAGTTCACTTCTTTTGAATTCATGGGTTACACCTTAATCGCGCGACGAGTGTCACGGCCATACACTAAATTAATGATTGCTCGAGAAGCAAAAATGCCAGTAAACATGCTAGTTAACAAACCCAGCCCCAGCGTTAATGCGAACCCTTGAATAGGCCCATTCCCAATTGAAAACAACACAACCGCAGTAATCATAGTGGTAAAGTTAGCGTCAATAATGGTTGAAAAGGCACTGTCAAAACCGACATCAATTGCACTAGCAAAACTTCGACCTTCTGCTAACTTATCTTTAATACGTTCAAAAATAAGTACGTTGGTATCAACGGCCATGCCGACAGTAAGCACTAACCCCGCAATGCCCGGCAACGTCAGTACAGCGCCAGGAATCAGTGCCAACAAGCCAAACAACATCACCATGTTGGCAATCAATGCTACGTTAGCAACCCAACCTAAACGCCGATACCAACATGCCATAAATAACAACGTTACCGCCAAACCCAGTGCCAGTGCGGCAAAGCCATTGACAATATTCTCTGCCCCTAAGCTTGGGCCAATAGTGCGCTCTTCTACTATTGTTACTGGCGCCGTCATTGAACCTGCTCGAAGTAATAGCGCTAATTGTTGTGCCTCTTGATGTGTTCCCGCGCCAGTTATCTCAAATTTGCTACCTAGCTGGCTTTGAATAGTCGCAACACTAATGATTTTAGTGGTTTGTTGTGCTTGGCCCTTATCATTACGGCTATATTCGCTATACGCTGTCGCCATTGGTTTACCAATGTTGTCGCGTGAAAAATCAGACATTAACTTACCACCGGCAGAATCTAAGCTGATATTCACTTTTGACATGCCAAAGTCGCCAACCGCAGCTCTAGCATCAACAATGTGATCGCCGCCTAACACAGGTTTTCTGGCAACATAAATCGGTTTGCCACTTTCATCTTTAAGCACAATGGCATTGACCGATCCGGTCTCAGCAACGGGGTAAAATGCTAGGCTCGCAGTAGCACCAATCACATTTTTAGCCGTTGCAGGGTCTTGCACTCCAGGTAACTCGATGCGAATACGATTTTCACCTTGGCGTTGCACCAATGCCTCTGTAATACCGAGCTCTTCAATCCGGCTGCGCATAATTTGTAAGTTTTGTTGCACGGTAAGATTCGTTAGCTTTAATTGCTCGCTTTCACTTAACGAAACAACAAGTGTGTCTTGGTGTCCAGTAACTTGCCATAATGGGTATTGCTGGTTAATAAATTGTCTAACTTGCCCTCTCGCTTCTTGCTGTGATGTGTCAATGGTGATTTCAGCACCGTCACCTTGACGAATCAACACACCGCCAATACGTTGCTCTCGCACAAATTGCTTTACCGAATCACTCACCATAATGGCTTGATTTTTAAATACTAACTCTAGGTCAACATCAAGTAAAAACTGCACTCCTCCACGTAAGTCCAGCCCTAATTTGATGGGTTCAAAACCCATGTTCAACAACCAATCAGGGGCTGCTGGCGCTAAAGCTAACGTGACTTGCGCACGGTCGGCAAATGATTCTGATAAGATGTTTTTAGCTTGAGTTTGCTGATCAGCTTGTTGCAACACAACCAACACATTTTGCTGCTGTTGATCAATTCGCTTACTGCTAATTCCTGCGCGGTTTAATACCTTATAAACCTGTTCAGACGAAATTGTATTAGGGGATTTGGTCGATAACTGCACCGCCGCATCTTCGCCATACCAAGATGGCAAAGCACTTAAAAACAGTATGATTAACGTCACAATGAGCACCCAGTATTTCCACTGAGCGTATTTGTTGAGTTGCTTATTTAACGGTTTATTGTTGTCTATTGATGTCATAACACTTGCTCTCACTACACCGCGGCCAAAATGGCCACGATAAAAATGCATAGCGAACGATACAATGCCTAAAGCAGTGACCGGTTCACAATGAAATCCATTAGCTTAGCTAATAGAGTCGGTAGTCAAAGAAATGTTAGCTAACAGGTTTGAGCGTTTACGAAGAGTAAGTTTGATTCTTTCCAGGCGGAAATACGAGAAGGGCCAGATGCTGATGATAATACCCAGTCTAATTGCGGACTAAAGTTAACTTGATAGCCAATTTCCAGGCTCGGGATCGGCGGGGAAACAAACTCATAAGCGAGTAAATAATTAGGATTTACTTCATCAGGTTGATGTTGAGCAAGGTTAATGTACCGTGCAGAGTATGTCGGCACATAATGGAAGTCATTTGAACTAGGTTGCGGATTGATATCCGTATTGATATGTTCAAAGCCAACATAACCTAATAATGTTGTTTTTACATCGATTAAGCGAGGATTATTCATTACGCTTGCACTGATATCTGCGCTAAAACTGTCAATAACGTTTACTTGATTTACAGACGCAGCGGACAAATCGCAATTCGCCAAATGCTGTGATGGTGTGACCACACAATCACTCAATGAAATGCTATTAAATTGTGGCGCACTAAGTTGAGCCGTCGACATTATTAAGACACGGCTATTGATAAGGAAGAGTGAACCCAACCCCACAATAAGCAACATCAATAATATTCGAGCCCAAGGAAACGTCATTAATACCTTAACGCATTAGTGTCTATGTACATTTTCAGTCAGCTGGCTGTTGTGTTAAGCCGATAGCACACTAAAAATGTAACGATAATGTAAAGAGTGTTGATAGTAGCGATACCCTCATTAATGCGCAAATGAATTCTTATACATGTAGCAATAAAAAAACACTTACTGTGAGCAGTAAGTGTTTTTAATTAATAACATAAGGTACAAAGTGTTCGAATTTGCTTTAAAGACTAATCCCAGTGCAAATTAGATATACTTCACCGACAGGATTTCGTAATCAGTCAAACCGCCAGGTGTGGTGATAGACACTTCATCGCCTTCACTTTTACCAATTAACCCGCGGGCAATAGGAGAGTTAACAGAAATCAAATTCTGTTTAATATCAGCTTCATCATCACCCACGATACGGTAAGTCACTTCAGCATCAGTATCAATGTTCAAAATAGTGACTGTTGTGCCAAAAATAACTCGGCCAGTATTTTCTAATTTTTGCACATCAATGATCTGAGCGTTAGATAATTTACCTTCAATATCGCGAATACGCGCTTCACAAATACCTTGATCTTCACGTGCTGCATGGTATTCAGCATTTTCTTTTAAATCGCCTAGTTCACGCGCTGACGCAATGGCCTCGGTAATTTTTGGACGACGATCAAATTTTAAAATTTCCAGTTCTTTACGCAATTGATCTGCGCCAACGACTGTCATTGGGACCTTACTCATAATGTCTTTGTCTCCTTTAAAAACAAAAGCATCCCGTGCTGACAAAAAGTCAACACAGTAAAAAATTCTGTTGGAAGTACGTAAGTGATATCGCGTACGTAGCTAGGATGCATCTTTTAGATGGTTGCTGACAGCTTACCTAAGCTTTTATCGACTTGCTAGTCATCCATCATCAAAATATCATAAAAAAGGTCGCCAAATGGCGACCTTATCAATCACACATTATCGTTTAGCCAATAATACGCTTATGAAGCTCTTGGATTGACGTGACTTTAACGCGATCATCTGCCGCATGTGCTAGACATGTTGCAAATGCAGCGTTAAGTGTCGTCGTGTAGTTTACTTTATAGCGTAATGCACCACGACGAATTTGACGAGAATCTTCAATGGCTTGACGGCCTTCTGTGGTGTTTACAATATAAGTGTACTCACCATTTTTAATGCGGTCCAAAATGTGCGGACGACCTTCATGCACCTTGTTCACTAAGCGAGGATTAATGCCCGCTTCGCCCAAGATAATAGCAGTGCCGTGAGTCGCATCAATTTCGTAGCCTAACTCAATAAGCTTGGCAGCTAAGTCTGATACTCGCTTTTTATCACTGTTGCGCACAGACAATAACGCGCGGCCAGATTTAGGCACTTCAGATGTCGCACCAAGCTGAGCTTTTGCATACGCTTCAGCAAACGTATCACCGACTCCCATGACTTCACCAGTAGAGCGCATTTCAGGCCCTAATAGTGGGTCAACCCCTGGGAATTTATTAAACGGTAATACCACTTCTTTTACCGAATAAAATGGCGGAATAACTTCTTTGGTAAAATTCTGCGATATCAAGCTTTGACCTGCCATAACACGCGCGGCAATCTTGGCTAATGGTACACCAGTGGCTTTTGACACAAATGGCACTGTACGAGCGGCGCGCGGGTTAACTTCAATCATATAGATTTCGTTATCTTTAACCGCAAACTGCACGTTCATTAAGCCAATAACGCCGAGCTCGAAAGCAAGCTTTGTCACTTGATCACGCATTCTGGCCTGAATGTCTGCACTGAGTGTATACGGAGGCAATGAACAACCAGAGTCACCAGAGTGAACGCCAGCTTGCTCAATGTGTTCCATTATCGCGCCAACGACCACAGTTTCACCATCACATACGGCATCAATATCAACTTCAATCGCATCATCTAAAAAGTGATCAAGTAATACTGGCGACGCATTAGACACTTTGACGGCTTCATTAAAGTAACGTAGTAAATCCTGCTGGTCATATACAATTTCCATTGCACGACCGCCCAACACATAAGATGGACGAACCACTAACGGGTAACCAATTTTTTCAGCTTCAATCACAGCACTTTCAACAGTGGTTACTGTCGCATTTTGCGGCTGCTTCATGTTTAAACGTTGAATGGCTTGTTGGAAACGCTCACGGTCTTCTGCACGGTCAATCGCATCAGGGCTAGTACCAATAATCGGTACACCTGCGGCTTCTAATTCGCGTGCAAGCTTAAGCGGTGTTTGGCCACCGTATTGAACGATAACGCCTTTTGGCTTCTCGATACGAACGATTTCTAGCACATCTTCTAGGGTTACTGGCTCAAAGTACAAACGATCTGATGTGTCATAGTCGGTTGATACTGTTTCAGGATTACAGTTAACCATAATGGTTTCGTAACCGTCTTCACGCAATGCTAATGCCGCGTGAACACAACAGTAATCAAACTCAATGCCTTGACCAATACGGTTAGGGCCGCCACCCAAAATCATGATTTTGTCACGATTTGATGGGTTAGCTTCACATTCGTCTTCATAAGTTGAGTACATGTAAGCGGTGTCAGTTGAAAACTCAGCAGCACAAGTATCAACACGTTTGTAAACGGGATGAATATCATGGCGTTGACGTAGTTTACGCACTTCGCTCTCATTTACGCCCAACACATCAGCTAAGCGTGAATCAGCAAAACCTTTGCGCTTAAGTTTACGTAACACATCTTGGTTTAAACCTGACATGCCAATTTCAGCCACGTTGGCCTCTTCAGCAATCAAATCTTCAATTTGAATCAAGAACCAGTGATCAATATTGGTCAATTTGAAGATTTCATCGCGCGATAAACCAGCGCGGAATGCATCTGCGATATACCAAATACGGTCACAGCCAGGCTCTTTTAATTCATGACGAATTTTTTGCATTGCATCTGGAGAAGTCACATCGATGATTGAGTCAAAACCGTTACGGCCAACTTCTAAACCACGCAATGCTTTTTGCAATGACTCTTGGAAAGTACGACCTATGGCCATCACTTCACCCACTGATTTCATTTGGGTTGTTAAACGGTCATTAGCACCGGCAAACTTCTCAAAGTTAAAACGTGGAATTTTAGTCACTACGTAATCGATTGCTGGCTCAAACGATGCAGGTGTTTTACCACCGGTAATGTCGTTGCTGAGTTCATCTAATGTGAAACCAACTGCAAGCTTGGCGGCAATTTTTGCAATCGGGAAACCAGTGGCTTTAGAGGCAAGTGCAGATGAGCGCGATACACGCGGGTTCATCTCAATAATCACCATACGACCAGTGTTTGGACAAATACCAAATTGGACGTTAGAACCACCCGTTTCAACACCAATTTCACGCAGTACTGCTAAAGAAGCATTACGCATTAATTGATATTCTTTATCTGTTAACGTCTGTGCTGGGGCAACAGTGATTGAGTCCCCGGTATGGACGCCCATTGGGTCAAAGTTTTCAATGGCACATACGATAATACAGTTATCGTTGCGGTCACGAACCACTTCCATTTCGTATTCTTTCCAACCAATGAGTGATTCATCAATCAATAACTCGTTAGTTGGCGACAAATCCAAGCCTTGAGAACAAATCTCTTCAAACTCTTCTTTGTTGTAGGCAATACCACCGCCGCTGCCACCCATGGTGAAAGATGGGCGAATAATACAGGGGAAACCCACCATATCTAACACGCCGTATGCTTCATCCATGTTATGAGCAATACCGGCACGCGGGCAGTCTAAACCAATGGATTTCATCGCTTTGTCGAAACGGCTACGGTCTTCAGCTTTATCAATCGCATCAGCCGTTGCACCAATCATTTCAACGTTGAATTCTTTTAGTACGCCTTTAGCTTCTAATTGAAGTGCGCAGTTCAATGCGGTTTGACCACCCATTGTGGGCAAAATCGCATCAGGACGTTCTTTAGCAATAATATTGCGAACCACTTCCCAATGAATTGGTTCGATATAAGTTGCATCGGCCATTTCTGGGTCGGTCATAATGGTTGCTGGATTTGAGTTTACCAGAATGACACGGTAGCCTTCTTCACGAAGGGCTTTACAGGCTTGAGCGCCTGAATAATCGAACTCACACGCCTGACCAATTACAATTGGACCGGCACCTAGGATAAGAATACTTTTTATATCGGTACGTTTTGGCATTGCTTCTGTCTACTCCCAGATAATTACTTAGCGTGCTGACGGTATTGTTCAATAAGCTCGATGAAATGATCGAACAGTGGCGCGGCATCATTTGGGCCAGGGCTTGCTTCAGGGTGACCCTGGAAGCTAAACGCAGGCTTATCTGTTAAATGAATACCTTGAAGTGAACCATCAAATAACGATTTGTGAGTGACCTTAATGTTGGCAGGTAATGTGGTTTCATCTGCAGCAAAACCATGGTTTTGACTGGTGATCATCACGTTGCCCTTTTCAATGTTGCTCACTGGATGGTTTGCACCATGGTGACCAAATTTCATTTTTAAGGTTTTCGCACCTGAAGCTAACGCTAATAATTGGTGACCTAAACAGATACCAAAAACGGGTACCTCAGTTTTTAGGATTTCTTGAATCGCAGTGATGGCATAATCACATGGTTCAGGATCGCCTGGACCATTTGATAAAAAGACCCCATCAGGGTTCATTGCAAGTACGTCTGCGGCAGAAGTTTTCGCCGGAACAACGGTCACATCGCAACCACGGTCAACCAGCATGCGCAAAATATTACGTTTTACGCCATAGTCATAAGCCACAACTTTATATTTAAGTTCAGACGCTGGCGTATCAGACGGTAAACCACCGACTAATTTCCAGCTACCGTTACGCCATTGATAGGCTTTGTCGGTAGTCACTTCTTTTGCTAAGTCCATGCCCTTTAGGCCTGGGAAGGCTTTAGCGGCCGCCAATGCTTTCGCTTCATCTAGGTCACCCACCATAATACAACCGGCTTGAGCACCTTTTTCACGCAAAATTCGAGTTAGTTTGCGAGTATCTATATCGGCAATACCAACAACATTATTCGCTTTTAAATAATCGCTTAATGATTGTGTATTGCGGAAATTACTCGCCATAAGCGGTAAGTCACGAATGATTAAGCCACATGCATGAACCGAATCTGATTCTGTGTCTTCTTCATTGGTACCAGTGTTACCGATGTGAGGATAGGTTAATGTTACTATTTGGCGTGAATATGAAGGATCCGTAAGAATCTCTTGATAACCTGTCATTGAAGTATTAAATACCACTTCACCAACAGACATACCGGTAGCACCAATTGATGTGCCAGAGAATACGGTTCCGTCTTCGAGTACGAGTAAGGCAGACTGTGTCAACGCGACCTCCAGAAAAGAGCCAAGCCACTGAAATTAAGTGTTTTTGTTTTTAACTAAAATACCAATTTTCGTTAAATTACGAAATTTTGACAAATTCTAGCGATTGTATAAGAAATTAGCATTTACGTCTATATTTTGTCGGATTGTTTTCAAAAAAAAACACCAGCAATAGGTGTTTTTTAAGGTTAATGCAATCCAAGAACTTGCTGCATGTCGTAAAGACCAGCATCTTGATCTGAGAGCCAAAAAGCCGCTCTCATCGCCCCATTAGCAAAAGTCATCCGACTCGATGCTTTATGGGTTATTTCTAGCCGTTCGCCTATGTCTGCGAAGATTGCGGTATGTTCACCCACAATATCACCAGCACGAACAGTCGCAAAACCTATGGTATTACGGTCACGTTCACCGGTAATACCTTCACGGCCATAAACAGCACATTCTTCTAAATCTCGGCCTAATACTTCAGCAATGACCTCGCCCATTTTTAATGCTGTACCTGACGGTGCATCTTTTTTATGACGATGATGCGCTTCGATTATTTCGATATCCGTATAATCACCCATCACTTGTGTAGCCAGTGCGAGCAACTTCCACATCACGTTTACGCCGACCGACATATTCGGTGCAAGTACCACTGGCACTTGTTCAGAATAAGCATTAATTTGCTCTTTTTGAGCATGATTAAAACCGGTAGTACCAATAACAATGGCTTTGCGATTTTTAGCACACCAATCGATATGGACAATAGATGATTCAGGAGAAGTAAAATCAATCAGCACGTCAAAGTCGTTAACAACCAAATCAAGTGAATCAGTGATCGCGACATTCATCGTCCCAACACCAGCCAGTTCACCAGCATCAACACCTAATAAGCTTGAACCCGTGCGATCAATAGCAGCACCAAGCACTATAAGCTCTTGCTGTTTAGCTGATTCAATCAGTGTACGGCCCATACGGCCACTGGCACCCACAACAGCAATTCTCACTTTAGCAGTCATAAACTTCTCCCAGTGTTGAATGAAAAATGGCTTATACAAAAACGCCTAAGTTAACTTAGGCGTTTTAACGTATTAGATAATGTCTAACAACTCAACTTCGAAAACCAAAGCCGAGTAAGGCGGGATTGAAGCACCCGCGCCACGCTCACCGTAAGCCAAGTGATGTGGTACATATAATTTAAGCTTAGTGCCAACAGGCATTAACTGTAGCGCTTCAGTCCAACCGGCAATAACACCCGATACTGGGAACTCAGCAGGTTGACCACGAGTCACTGAACTGTCGAATACGTCACCGTTAAGGAATGTACCGTGGTAATGAGTACGTACAGTTGACTCATAGGTTGGCTTTTCGCCATCACCTTGTACTAATACTTCATATTGAAGACCAGACTCAGTCACGGTTACGCCATCACGCTTTGCGTTTTCAGCTAAAAATGCATCGCCTTCAGCAGTCGCCGCTGCAGAAGCCGCTTCTTGTGCTTCTTGTAAACGACGGCTGATTTCAGTAAAGGCCACTTGTAACTCTTCCATTGTTACTTGGCTTTCTGTACCGGCAAATGCATCAGCAAGACCAGCTTGGACAGCAGGGATATCAATACCTTCAAAAGAGTTTGCTGCTAGTTGCTCGCCCATTTGACGACCTACACCGTAGCTTGCATGCTGTTCCATAGTGCTGAACAAATCTGACATAATAAAGTTTCTCTCAATAATTCATTAAAAATTCGCACAAGAGTTTATCACAATAATCTACTCCCATGTTGGCAAAAAGTGCTATTTAACTTGAGCAATTTTACACTCAGTCAAAGACTGTTTTCTTGCCTGTGTATAAAGTGGCATCACTTGATTTTGAGCCGCTTGTAAGTCTTCAATACGATGGCTGTGAGATGGGTGAGTTGAAAGTAACTCTGGGCCTTGCGCTCCACCCGCCTTGGCCATGTTTTGCCATAAACTAATACTCTGGGCAGGGTTAAAGCCAGCCTTGGCCATTAACTCTAAGCCAACGATATCGGCTTCTGATTCTTGATTACGGCCAAAAGGTAAAATAATACCCACATTTGCCCCTAATCCTAATGCTGCCATATACAAATCTTTATTGGCTACGCCCGACACACCAATAGCAGCGTCGGCCACTTGCATCCCTAAACCTGTTAGTTGTGCCCGTGATACCTGCTCGTTACCATGCTGGGCTAATACGTGCGCAACTTCATGGCCCATAACGGTTGCGAGTTGGTCTTGATTACTCGCCACCTTGAGCAGACCTGTGTACACACCAATATGGCCACCCGGCAAAGCAAATGCATTGACTTGGTCTGATTCAAACAACACCACATCCCATTGTTGAGATTGATCAGGCAGTACCGCAACGATACGTTTTACAACGCAATTAACGTAGTCTGTTTGGGCTTTATTTTGGCTGATTTTCTCGCTTTGTTTCATCGTATCAAACGACTGAGCCCCCATCTGTTGCATTTGAGCATCAGAAAACAGTAATGTCTGTCCACGTCCGGTCGGTGATTGGTTATTCACACACCCCGCCAATAAAACGGATACTAATAAAGTTAGTGCAAGTGGTTTCATGGTATCGTCCTTTAACATGTATTGAGCCAAACTCAATCCGTAATTCAGTTATTTTATACTATTACCAATGGCGATTGCATCACTGCAATAAACGCGTAAACCTACTATCTTGCTGGTTTACGTTTGCTAAAATCACTTTTGCTGTGTTTGTTCGCCGTACGACGATTGGCTTGTTTATCGCGTGGCGCTCGCTTGCTGTTATCACTCACTGGTTTATCTGTCACAATAAAACCGGCAAGTTCATTTAAAGGTAATAATAGGGCTGTTAATGCTCTTATCGCTTCTAGGTAATCCATTTCTGCATGACTCACTAACGATACCGCAACACCACTAAGCCCTGCTCGCGCAGTACGCCCTATACGATGCACGTAAACAGCAGCTTGCGCTGGCAATGTCATATTAATCACGACAGGTAGCGCATCAATATGAATACCACGCGCGAGCACGTCGGTAGCCACTAACACATTAAGTTGCTTATTTTTGAACAAGGCTAATGTTTGGCTACGCTGCGTTTGTTCTTTATCGCCGTGCAGTGCGGCCGCAGTAATTCCGGCCTTGAGTAGTTTTTTACATAAGCCATCGGCTTCATCTTTGGCATTCACAAACACCAAGACTTGTTGCCAATTATTTAGTGTAATTAACTGTATTAACGCTTGGGCTTTACTGCCTTTATTAACGTGATAAACCGTCTGAGCAATATCATCGACTGCACTGTTAAGTACCTGAGCTTCAATACGCACACTCTCTTTTGACAATAATTGCTCGGCTAACTCATTTAATGCAGCAGGCATCGTGGCCGAAAACAATAATCGCTGCCCAGCGGGCATCGCCGTAATGATGGCATTAATGTCATGAATAAAGCCCATGTCCAGTAATCTGTCGGCTTCATCGAGTACCACACTGTGCACTTTGCTACACGGAATAACACCTTGTTGTATTAACGCCAGTAACCGCCCAGGAGTGGCCACAATCACATGAACAGGCGCGCTTAATCGCTCAAGTTGCAACTCAATCGCTTCACCGCCGCACACAACATCAACCTGTAAATTTAATGCGTGAGCTAATGGGGTTAAGTCTTGCATAACTTGTGCAGCAAGCTCTCTGGTTGGAACCACGACCACTGCAGATAAACCTGAAATACCTTGCTGACTAATATGCTGCAAAATAGGTAAACCATATGCATAGGTTTTACCGCTGCCTGTTTGGGCTAAAGCCAACACATCTTGCCCTGCCAATATGGCAGGGATAGCTAATTGTTGAATACGACTTGGTTCAGTAATACTGCTAGGTAAGGCTTTCAATAACGCAGCGCTGAGTGAGAATTGAGAAAATAACATTGATAACGCCTAATAATAACAAACCTAAGAGTACCCATTGTACACGGCAATAAAAAAGGCTGCTTACCAAAGTAAACAGCCTTTAACATGGTCGCTAAGAGTTCGCGATTAACTGTTTAAGTCTTGAAAGAACTTTTTTACGCCATCAAAAAAACCTTCAGCTTTTGGACTGTGTTTTTTTGATTCGCCCGTTAATGTCGCTTCAAACTCACGCAATAACTCTTTTTGTTTTTCATTCAAGTTAACCGGAGTTTCCATCACCACTTTACACAGCAAGTCACCTACTGCGTGGCTGCGGACCGACTTAACGCCTTTACCGCGTAAACGGAACATACGCCCTGTTTGGGTTTCTGTTGGAATTTTAAGGCTCACTTTACCGTCTAGTGTAGGCACTTCAATCTCGCCACCTAACGCCGCTTTACTGAATGAAATGGGCACTTCACAGTATAAGTTGTTGGCATCGCGGGTAAAGATTGCGTGTTCACGCACACTGACCTGAACGTATAAATCGCCCGGTGGTGCGCCAAACTCACCCGCTTCACCTTCGCCGGTCAAACGGATACGGTCACCAGTATCAACCCCTGCAGGGATCTTAACTGACAAGGTTTTGCTCTTTTCAACACGGCCTTCGCCATGACACTTGCCACATGGGTCTTTGATAATTTTACCGCGACCATGACAAGTAGGACAGGCTTGCTGTACCGCAAAAAAGCCCTGGCGCATTTGTACTTGGCCTTGGCCATGACATGTACCACAAGTGGTCGCCGAACTGCCTTTTTTAGCACCGCTGCCATCACACAGATCACACGCGGCCAATGTTGGAATACGTAACTCTTTCGTTAAGCCACGTACGGCTTCTTCTAAAGACAACTCTAAGTTGTAACGTAAATCGCTGCCGCGCGCAGCTTGACGTTGTCCGCCACCACGGCGTCCACCACCAAAGATGTCACCGAATACATCACCAAAGATATCGCCGAAATCACCTTGACCACCGCCGTGTCCACCACGGTTAGGATCAACGCCAGCGTGACCAAATTGGTCATAAGCTGCTTTCTTGTCGCTGTCGGTTAAAATTTCGTACGCTTCTTTAATTTCTTTAAAGCTGGCTTCTGCGGCTTTGTCACCCGGATTACGGTCTGGGTGAAACTTCATCGCTAAGCGCTTGTACGCTTTTTTAATTTCGCGTTCACTGGTGTCACGTCCAACACCGAGAACTTCGTAATAATCACGCTTTGACATAGTGTTCTGTTTCTCGAAGGTGTGAGTAAATTGTTAAATTCAATTTATACAAACGGGCGTGTGAGGATAGCCTCAACGCCCGCTTTAATGGTAACTAACTGAAATTGTTAATTACTTTTTGTCGTCTTTAACTTCTTCGAACTCAGCATCAACAACATCATCAGCAGGTTTTGATTGACCAGCATCTTGTGCTTGGCCATCTGCACCGCCTTGAGCTTGTGCTTTAGCTTGAGCAATTTCCATTAACTTAGCAGATGCTTCGATAAGCGCCTGAGTTGCTGTGTCCATTGCTTCTTTATCTTTGCCTTTGATAGCCGTTTCTAGCTCGGCAATAGCCGCTTCAATCTTTTCTTTTTCGTCGCTGGCTAAATCGTCGCCCGCTTCTTCAACTTGTTTCTTAGTTGCGTGTACTAAGCCATCAGCTTGGTTACGTGCTTTAACTAACTCTTCAAATTTCGCATCTTCGTCAGCGTGAGCTTCAGCGTCACGTACCATTTGTTCTACTTCTTCGTCTGATAGACCAGAGTTAGCTTTAATGGTGATGTTTTGCGCTTTACCGGTTTTCTTATCGGTTGCAGATACTTTTAAGATACCGTCTGCGTCGATGTCGAAAGCCACTTCAATTTGTGGTTGACCACGTGGTGCTGGCTCAATACCGTCTAGGTTAAATTGACCTAGAGATTTGTTGTAGCTAGCTTGCTTACGCTCACCTTGAAGTACATGAATCGTTACTGCATTTTGATTGTCATCAGCGGTAGAGAACGTTTGGCTCGCTTTAGTCGGGATAGTGGTGTTCTTCTCGATAAGCTTAGTCATTACGCTACCCATGGTTTCGATACCAAATGATAACGGTGTAACGTCAAGTAGTAGTACGTCTTTCACTTCACCAGAAAGTACGCCAGCTTGAATGGCTGCGCCTACTGCAACAGCTTCATCTGGGTTAACGTCTTTACGAGGCTCTTTGCCGAAGAAGTTTGTTACCGCCTCTTGTACTTTAGGCATACGAGTCTGGCCACCCACTAAAATCACTTCGTTGATGTCAGTGACTTTTAGATCAGCATCAGCAAGTGCAACTTTTAGTGGCTCTAATGTACGTTGAATTAAATCTTCAACCAATGACTCTAACTTAGCACGAGTAATTTTAACCACTAAGTGCTTAGGACCTGTTGCATCAGCAGTGATGTAAGGCAAGTTAACTTCAGTGTGGTTAGTGCTTGAAAGTTCGATTTTTGCTTTTTCAGCCGCTTCTTTCAAACGTTGCATTGCTAAAGGATCTTTACGAAGATCCAAGCCCTGGTCTTTTTTGAATTCATCAGCTAAATAGTTGATCATACGGTTGTCGAAGTCTTCGCCACCTAAGTGAGTGTCACCATTGGTTGCTAATACTTCAAATGTTTGGTCGCCATCATTGCTGTCGATTTCGATGATAGAGATATCGAATGTACCACCACCTAAATCGTATACAGCAACAATGTTGTCGCCTTGCTTCTTATCGATACCGTATGCTAACGCAGCCGCTGTTGGCTCGTTGATAATACGCTTAACATCAAGACCTGCGATACGGCCAGCATCTTTCGTTGCTTGACGCTGTGAATCGTTAAAGTATGCAGGAACAGTAATTACCGCTTCTGTTACTTCTTCACCTAAAAAGTCTTCTGCCGTCTTTTTCATCTTTTTCAAGATTTCAGCAGATACTTGTGGTGGAGCCATTTTGTTACCACGAGATTCAACCCATGCATCGCCATTATCTGCTGCGATAATTTTGAATGGCATGATGTTTACATCGCGCTGAACTTCGTCATCTTTAAAACGACGACCGATTAAACGCTTAATAGCAAAGAATGTGTTTGCAGGGTTAGTCACTGCTTGACGCTTTGCTGGTTGGCCAACAATCGTTTCGTCATCGGTATATGCGATGATTGAAGGCGTTGTACGGTCGCCCTCTGCGTTTTCAATTACGCGTGCTTTGCCGCCATCAAGGACAGCCACACAAGAGTTTGTCGTGCCTAAGTCGATACCAATAATTTTGCCCATGGGGTCCTCCAGAATTGACGCTATTACGTCACAAATATGTTATTTGATGTTGATATGGGGATGAACTACGTATTTTTCAACCTTTGGGTTGGTAAATTTGCGGTTCACATTTAGCCACTCATATCAGCCTTGATACCTATATTGGGACAGCAAAATGAATTACAAGGGTATTGATAAAAAATTTATGCCATTTTGCTTATATATCGAGAAATCTATTACCGTAAGCATTATGAGTATCGTATAGCCTCGACTAAAGGCTTTCGGCATCGATTTAGTTTTCACGCAAAATGAATTTTAGGGACTTATACGGCTAAATGTTTGATAAAAAACGGTATCAGAGTTATAACAAGATGTAGGAAAAAAAAAGATCAAGCGCAAGAAGAGGATATGCGGCAATGGGACTGCCAAGATGGAACTTTAGTGACAAGACTGAACGACAAATAAGAATTGTTATCTTAACGATTGTTGGCCTGATCATGGCCTATGAAAAGTGCTATGGCGTTTCTAGCACCCAATACCCTGCAATGTATTTATGTGTATTTGCCCTCATCGCAACTTATATGACCAATAAGGTACAACGCCGCTTTTTTACTTATGTCATGGAGTACGCTCAAGCTTTTCGTATTGTGGCAATGCTAATGACTTGTGCTTTTTTCATCATTTGGTTATTAACGACCTATGAGCGTTTTACCCTCCCAGCCACACCTAGCCACCTTATTTACAACTTATAAGCAGCCTTTTACACCATAAAATATAAGAGCGCTAAACAGCGCCCTTATATTATGGGTTAATTACGTTTTATGGCCTGCTAGTGTAATCGCCCCAGGCCAGCCACTTATAAGTGGTTAATGCATCGAGCGCCATCGGGCCACGAGCATGTAACTTTTGCGTACTCACCGCGACTTCTGCACCTAAACCAAATTGAGAACCATCGGTAAAACGAGTACTTGCATTGACATAGACGGCAGCTGAATCAACTTGATTCATAAAATGCGCTGCGGCATGAATATCGTCAGTTAAAATCGCCTCAGAGTGACCACTCGAATACTGCCTAATGTGCTCAACAGCTGCGTCGATATCGTTCACCACTCTTATGCCTAAGGTTAGCGATAACCACTCAGTTGAAAAAGATTCATCGTGGGCCGGTGTCACATCAAAACCTAAGCCCTCTAAATACGGTAATGCATGAGCACAAGCGTGAAAACGCACGCCTAGCGAATGAAGATGCGATGCAATATTAGGGATAAATTCTGCAGCAATATGTTGATGAACTAATAAGGTATCCAATGCATTACACACGGTAGGACGTTGTACTTTGGCATTGGCGATAACATCAATCGCCCGCACCAAGTCTGCCTGTTTATCGACAAACAAATGACAAATACCAATGCCGCCTAGAATAACCGGGATGCTCGACTGCTCGGCACATAAACGCTGCAAGTTTTGCCCGCCACGAGGAATAATCATGTCGACGTATTTATCTAAGCGCAGTAAACCGCTAACAATGCTTCTGTCGGGCGAGTCAATGAGCTGTACTGCATCTTGAGGTAATTTTTGGTTGACTAACGCAGAGCGGATGACGTCACTTAATACTTTATTTGATGTAAGCGTTTCTTTACCACCGCGTAAAATAACAGCATTACCGGTTTTAAGCGCTAGCACTGCAATGTCGACGGTAACATTTGGCCGAGCTTCGTAAATAACCCCAACCACACCTAATGGCACACTACGACGTGTTAACCGTAAGCCGTTATCAAGCACGCGACTTTCAGCTTCATTTCCAACGGGGTCGGCAAGTGCTATCACGTTATCAATATCAGCAATAATGCCCGCTAAACGGCCTTCATCAAGCATTAACCGGTCGATCATCGCCTCGGTTAAACCATTACGTTTCGCATTGGCAACATCTTGCGCGTTAGCGTGTAATATTTGCTCTTTATGCTCGCCCAACTGATGGGCTATTTCGGTTAACAAAGCCGATTTTTGCTTGGCCGATAATGCCGCTAACGTAAAACTAGCGGTTTTAGCGCGCTGGCCTAGTTGGGTTAAATATTCTGTTTCTGTGGCAGACATATGCTTATCCTTAATTATCGAGTACAACCATATCATTACGATGAATGATGGCATCTCCGTAGTCATAACCTAGCAAAGGCTCAATATCATTTGAGTGCTTGCCACTAATTTTAGTTAAATCGTTAGCACAGTATCGGCTTATTCCTTTGGCCAATACTTTTCCTTTTTGATCAACGATTAACAAGGTTGCTCCACGTTCAAACTTACCTTCTACTGCGATGATCCCTTTGGACAATAAACTACGCCCATTTGCCACAACTGCAACTGAAGCGCCCGCATCAATAATCAACTTACCTTGAGTGGCCGGCCCCGCTAAAATCCACTGTTTACGGCTTTCTAACGGATTTTCGATAGCACTAAAATGCGTACCAACAGATTCACGGGCAGCAACTTTGGCAATCACATCTGGGTGATGACCAGACGCAATCACCACTTCGATACCCGCACGGCGAGCAATATCGGCCGCTTCAAGTTTTGTCGCCATACCGCCAGTGCCTAAACCCGACACTGAGCCGCCAGCTAATAAACGTAAACTGTCATCAATATTGGCCACTTGCTTAATCAATTGTGCATCAGGATTCGTGCGAGGATCGGCATCAAACAAGCCTTTTTGATCGGTCAATAAAATCAGTAAATCAGCATCACATAGCAAAGCCGCACGTGCCGATAAGTTATCGTTATCACCAACTTTAATTTCATTGGTCGCCACGGCATCATTTTCATTAATAATTGGGATGATATTATGAGCTAATAACGCATTTAACGTATCACGCGCATTAAGGTAGCGTTCACGGTCTTGCAGATCGGCACGGGTCAGTAATAATTGCCCCACATGCAAACCGTAAATACTAAACAGTTGTGACCAGGCTAAAATCAACTGACTTTGGCCTACTGCGGCCAGTAATTGCTTATTGGCCATGGTGTCGGGGAATACCGGGTATTGAAGATGTTCACGTCCAGCAGCTATCGCACCAGAAGTACACAATACCACCTCTACGCCTGCACGCATTAACATGGCCATTTGCCTTGCTAATTCCACCATATGCGCCTTATCGAGCTTTTTACTGCCCGATGTCAACACACTTGTACCCAACTTCACCACCACACGCCGATAACCCATGACTTCACTCAGTTAACTAAAAAACTCGAATTATTTTTATACCCAATAAAATGAATAATTCATAGTGAAAGCCGCTAATACAGGGTATTTTTTATTTTTAAGTCATAAAAAAGGGGCCAAAGGCCCCTTAAGTTAATTGTGATGCCTTAAGCTCACAACATAATGCTATTAATGGTGAGATTAGCTATAAGCAAATTTAACCATAAATAATGCCGCAACCACTAAAATGCCAGAGTTCAAATCTTTAAAGCGACCGGTCAACAATTTGATCACCGCGTAAGAGATAAAACCTAAGCCAATGGCATTAGCGATAGAAAATGTTAATGGCATAAGTAGACATGTCACGACAACAGGCGCCGCTTCGGTTAAATCTTCCCACTCAACATTAACTAAGCCTGACATCATTAAAATAGCAACGTAAAACAATGTTCCAGCCGTAGCATAAGCTGGCACCATACCTGCTAAAGGCGAAATAAATAATGCCGCAATAAACAGCAATCCGACAATAACAGCGGTTAAACCGGTACGCCCGCCAGCACTCACGCCTGCAGTACTTTCAATGTAACTGGTGGTGGTTGATGTACCTAATGCAGCACCAGCAATGGTTGCCACACTGTCTGCCGTTAACGCACGTTTAACCCGTGGTAAACGACCTTTTTCATCGAGTAGACCACCACGTTGAGCCACCGCCACTAACGTGCCAGAGGTATCAAATAGGTCGACAAATAAGAAGGCGAAAATAACCGACAACATGCTCACTTCAAGCACGCTAGACAAGTCCATTTTCATAAAAGTCGGCGCAATCGACGGCGGTAATGAAACCAAGCCGTTATATTGCACATCGCCAAACAACAAACCTAATACTGTCACAATTAAAATGCTGAAGATAACCGCCGCTTTTAAGCCGCGTTGTACCATCGCAATAATCAAGAAAAACCCTAATGCCGCCATCATCGCAGGGAATGACGTAATGTCTCCCATTGTCACTAATGTCGCAGGACTGGCAACCACAATACCGGCACTTTTAAGACCAATAAGCGCTAAAAATAACCCAATACCCGCAGCAATACCAAAACGTAATGACATCGGGATACTGTTAACAATCCACTCACGGATTTTCACCAGCGATAGAATTAAAAAACACACGCCAGACATAAACACCGCACCTAATGCAGTTTCCCAGCTATAGCCCATCTCACCGACGACGGTGTAAGTAAAAAAGGCATTCAACCCCATACCAGGCGCCAACGCAATAGGGTAATTGGCTAACAACCCCATCACCAAACAACCCACTGCAGCGGCTAAACAAGTGGCAACAAATACTGCGCCGTGATCCATTCCTGCGTCAGCTAACATCATTGGGTTAACAAAAATAATGTATGCCATGGTTAAAAATGTCGTTAGGCCTGCAATCGCTTCTTGCTTCAGGTTGGTGTTGTGCTCTTTTAATTTAAACAGTTTTTCTAACATGGAACAGGGTTCCTTGGGTAAGGGTTAAAATATAGGTAATTGTTTTAATATCATTAGGTAGGGTTTAGCCGACTTACTTAGCCGTGACTAAAATCATAAAACTAGCGTCATTAGTGCTGACTAACTTTATAAGATGTGGATTATAAGTTCTTACAGGCGTGATAGCTATAATTGGCCATTTTGTTGAAAGATTACAGTGTTTTATATAGCGGACTAAACTCGTGAGGTAAATTGCAGACAAAAAAAAGCCTACTCTGAAGAGTAGGCAGACATGTTACAAGCATCCCATATGGGGAAAGGAAAGCTAGCACCACTTAACGTGATGTGGCGATAAATTAATTAATTTACCACCTTGTCTAAAACCGTCAAACGCGACGAACAAAAGGTTGATGGATATTAAAGCTACTTTAAGAGGGTCAATTCTTAAAATTTCATGGCGAAAATACCGCCACGTAAAACTGATACGTCAGCAAACCAAGTGTTTTGCCAATAAATTTTGCCGTTACCTGTATAAGACATGGTCTTCTCCTGAATAAAGTTAAGTTGTATAAACCTAGTAAAGCTTGGCTCGGTTCCTTGGAACGTACATTTCTCAAATCCGTTGAGACAACTTGTCACTCAGATCCCTGGAGGCTATATCCATCCTGGATTAACTAGAGCCGATAAGCACACTGCTTGTCGACGAAATGAATTATACAAAACTGTAATTTAATTACAAGTATTATTTGCTTTAATTCACAAAAACTTCATAAAAAGTGATTTAATTACAAATAAACTGTATTAAAACTATGTATAACTATTGTTAACCCAATGTAATAAGCTAATTTTAACCAATAAAAGCAGCGCATTACACTGGTAATTGTTACATTTTAGCAAACTGTAATAAAGCAACCAAAGGGTTCGCAGTGGGCTTGCCGTAAAGAGGATCGCCCTCAACGGCACTGCCTGCGATATCAATGTGAGTAAATGCCAGCTGTGTTTGCAGTAAACCAGACGCTTTTAACAAGAAAGCTGCAGGATATTGATGACCGCGCGCGGTAATCGATGACGGACCATTATTTGAAGACACCACATCGGCCGCTCCATTTTTGTCTGCGACTTTGTCAAAGTCTTCTGGGCGCAAGCGCGACACCTCAAATGGCTCTCCCCACTGCTCGCCCACATCGGCTAATAATGTTGCTACGCCTTGTTGTTTAGCCACACTATTTTCAACTAATGCGGTGTAACCACCATAGGCCCTCACCACATGACCAGTTAGCGTTGCGACCGAAAATAATTGTGGATTAATAGCCTGTTGGGCTTGAATACGTAAATGCGACAATAAATCGGCAAGCACTAAACGCCCTTCTGCATCGGTATTACCAATCCTAACTCGCACACCTGCATGGTTAGTGATAATTTCGTCAGTGACAAAGGCATCACTGCCGATACTATTTCTAACTAATCCGAGCTCAGCGACCACTTTGATGCCCTTGGGTTTAAGAATAGATAATGCTTTCATTAACCCGGCAACAGCGGCGGCACCACCTTTATCACGGCTCATGCCAGCCATAGAGCCAGCTACTTTTATGTCTGCGCCCCCCGTATCATATACAACTCCTTTACCGGCAAAGAATAAGGTTTTTGTAATGGTACCCTCGCCGACATATTCTAGTTTCACCACCCGAGGATGATGACGCTCAATACCCAATGAGCTTCGACCAACAGCGCTTAACAGTGGATAGTCACTTTTTAATTGCTCAAGCTGATCAATCACCGACACCGCGAGACCACTGCCAGCAAAAGCGTCGACACAGTATTGCGCAAAGCCAATGGCGGACATACGCTCAGGATCGGTACCGCAAAGATCACGTGCTAACACTCGCCCAGATTCTGCGGCATTGACTAACAGGCCATAAGAGTCGCTATTGAGTAAACCAATGGCTTTAAAACTGGGTACTAACGCTTGGGCTTCACGTGCTTCTAATGGTTGCCACAACTCTTGGCCACATGCCAGTGCCGCAATTTGCTGTGCATATTGATAACGTTTATCATCCACAGCAGGCACAACAAGTAATGGCTTAATTGCGCCCGCAGCTTTTGCAATAGCAATGCCTTCACGCGCTGCTTTGGCAAATACACGCACATCGTTATAAGAGTTATCGGCATCTGCAACCGGCGAGATAATTAAACGCCCTCCAGCTAAACCTGGCGCGAACAGTAAAGTGGCACTTTTGCCAACACGCATATCAATTTGGCTAGCATGGGCTGCCAATAAATTAATTTCATCTTGCTTAATATCAGCAAGGCTCGGCGCAATGACGACCACGGCATCCCAACCTTCACCTTCAAAAATGGCTTCGTCACTGGTGACATCAATAAAAGGCACTTGAAATGCTTGCGCAGTTTGATTTATTTGGGTCATAAATGTCCTTATTCAACAACAGAGTTGCTGGTTCATATTTATTTACAGATTTGTGGCCTAAACCTTGGCAAATTGATGTGGCAATATCAAGTAACGCCGCAGAATATGTTAAAATATTTGCAGCTATATGCCCAATTACCGAGTGATGTTCGATTTCAGCAAGAATTTACACGCGTTTAGGCAAGGCATTGATTGCGGGTAATGGTCGTTCCCTTTCCAAAATCAGCTAAATTAACAAAAGCCGCAGCATAAACGCCTGTAAAACTTGCCCTTTGGGAGTTTCACCGTGTCCCTTGATTTTTAAATCAAGGGCGTTGATGCGCTAATTTATAAGGTACTTACATTAACGCATCTAGTATTGAAAACACGGTGAAGCTCTGAAACATGCATCTTCTGGTTGATTGGGTATAACATCTGTCGTATTCGACTGAATTCTTCATAGAGGGCGTTTCGTGACTGCATTAACTCAATTATATCCTCAGCCTCTTTGGCAATGGTTTGAACAAATTTGCGCTATTCCACATCCTTCAAAACATGAGCAAGCGTTATCGCAACATATTCAACAATGGGCTAAAGCTCAAGGGCTTGCAGTTGTTGAAGATAAAGTCGGTAACTTAATTATTCGCAAGCCTGCCACCCCAGGTATGGAAAATTGCAAAATAGTGGTGCTACAAGCACACATTGATATGGTGCCGCAAAAGAATGCCGATAAAGTCCATAACTTTGAAACCGATCCAATCGAAGCTTATGTAGATGGAGATTGGGTTAAAGCCAGAGGCACGACATTAGGTTCAGACAATGGTATCGGTATGTCGTCTGCGCTAGCCGTTTTAGGCAGCAAAGACATTAAACATGGACCACTAGAAGTATTGCTAACCATTGATGAAGAAGCGGGCATGACAGGCGCTTTTGGTCTAGAAGCGGGTTACCTTGAGGCCGATATCCTCATCAATACCGACTCTGAACAAGAAGGCGAAATCTACATGGGTTGTGCCGGCGGCGTTGATGCACAAATCAGTGTGCCGATGTCTTGGCAAGCACCAGAGCAAAGTAATGCCAGTTTCTCAATGACCCTATCAGGCTTAAAAGGCGGCCACTCAGGGGTGAACATTCACCTTGGACGAGGTAATGCCAATAAATTGTTAGCTCGCTTTTTGTTTAAATACAGTGATGAGTTAGCCATTGAACTGGTTAGCTTTACGGGTGGTTCACTGCGTAATGCCATTCCACGCGAAGCCAATATGACCTTTATGTTGCCAAGTGAGAATGTTGCTGCGCTTAAACAGGCAATAGAGTCTTTCCAAGCTTTGGTTCGTGAAGAGTTAGCCATTGCAGACCCAGGCATGTTACTGAGCCTCGCAGAAATTGCCACACCAACAAAAGTGATGGGCGAAGATGCGCAAAATACCTTAATCGATTTACTTCATGCTAGCCCCAATGGCGTTATCCGCATGAGCGATGAAGTTGAAGGCGTAACCGAAACCTCACTCAATATCGGCGTGATTAGCACTGAAGATGAAAGCGTTGAAATATTGTGCCTTATCCGTTCATTAATCGACTCTGGCCGAGAAGAAGTTACCGGTATGCTGACTGCATTAGCTAACCTTTCTGGCGCAAGTATTGATTTAAGCGGTGCTTACCCAGGTTGGAAGCCAGACACCAGCTCGCCAGTCATGGCCATCGTGCGTGAAACCTATAATGATATTTATAAGAAAGACCCAACCATCATGGTCATCCATGCTGGTCTTGAATGTGGTTTATTTAAAGAACCGTATCCGCACATGGACATGGTTTCGATTGGGCCAACGATCCGTTATCCACACAGTCCAGATGAAATGGTTAACATCACGACTGTTGGCCAATACTGGGAATTGCTACTGGCGGTATTAGCTCGTATTCCTGCAAAAGATGCGTAATACGTTAACGAACTAATTCATCAAAAAATCAAAGGCGACTTTAAGTCGTCTTTTTTGTGCGTAACGGTAAAAAGGCAGGTTAAAATTGTAAATCGAGTTGGGTCAATTTATCTGCTAAACCATCTGATTGGCCTTGGACGATATCGGCTAAACCTACACTCACACCGATTAAGCGTATGCCACGGCCTTGGCTGCGTTGCAGAGCCTGCTTTAATAATTCGTGAAACATATTGACTGAAATAGCATCGCTACGATGCTCAATCGTAGTCTGCTTAAAATCATTAAATTTTAATTTAACCACTTGTTTATTGATCAGTCGGTCTTTCGCACTGCGATGTACCCGCGCACTTAATTCTTGAATCAGTTGCGGCAAGACTTGGTGGCATTGCTCTAGGGTAAATATGTCTTTGGCTAAGGTGGTTTCAACACCAACAGACTTACGCACTCTGTGTGGACTAATTTGCCGCGTATCAATGCCTTGAGCACGCTCAATAAGCACATGGCCAAACTTACCAAAGGCTTCAATCAGTTTCACTTTGGGGTATTGCTGCACATCAAAGCAAGTGACTAAGCCAATATCAGCAAGCTTTTGTGAAGTGACCTTACCAACCCCTGGAATTTTACTCAAAGGTAAGTCTTTAACAAAGTCGCAGATTTGATTTGGGGTTATCACATATTGACCATTCGGTTTGTTTAAATCTGAGGCAATTTTGGCTAGAAACTTAATCGGTGCAACCCCCGCTGAAGCGGTTAATCCTGTGATGGCAAATATCTCATCGCGTATGGCGTTAGCAATTAAAGTCGCACTGCCTTTATGTTCGGTGCAATCAGTGACATCGAGGTAGGCCTCGTCTAACGACAATGGTTCAACTAAATCAGTATAACGATGGAAAATCTCACGGATCTGCAACGAAACTGACTTATATACATCCATTCGTCCCGGCACTAAAATTAACTGTGGGCACAATTGCAATGCGTGATAACTCGACATTGCACTTCGGACACCAAATTTACGCGCTTCATAACTGCAGGTACTTATCACACCACGGCGATCACTTCTGCCACCGACAGCAATGGCTTTTCCTCGTAACTCAGGAAAGTCGCGCATTTCGACCGCAGCAAAATAACAATCCATATCGATATGAATGATTTTACGCATTCTGTGACCATCAGTGATTAACTTAACGCCAATAATATCACTGTATATAAAAACAGTACACTATCATTATCTCAATCACGGAGACAAAAAAGCCCAAACTGAGTTGGGCTTCTTTAACATAGCGTGTTATCTAATAATGATTACATTTTAGTTTGTAAATAGTTCTGTAAACCAATGCGCTCAATAAGACCCAATTGCTTTTCTAACCAATACATATGATCAGATTCAGTATCATCGAGTAACACTTCTAAAATTTCACGGGTCTGATAATCTTTCTTTGCTTCACACAAGGCAATAACCTTACGTAAGTTATCGGCTACGTGATACTCATAAGCTAAGTCATTTTTAAACATTTCTTGTACATCTTTGCCAATATTCAACGCTTCACGGCTGCCGACATCGGGCGTGCCTTCTAAAAATAGAATACGTTGAACTAACTTTGCCGCATGCAACTTTTCGTCGTCTGACTCATGTAAGATACGGGTATATAATTCATTAAATCCCCAATCTTCATACATATGAGCATGAACAAAATACTGGTCCATTGCAGATAACTCGCCAGTTAACAATAAATTTAGGGCGTCGATTACTTCAGGATTGCCTTTCATGATAATTCCTATTAGTCGTTAATTTGTGATTGAAGATAGTTTTGGATACCCGTTTGGCTAATCAGTTCTTGCTGAGACTCAATCCAATCTAGGTGTTCTTCTTCGTCTTCTAATAAATCTTCAAATAGATCACGGCTAACGTAATCTTGCTGAGTTTCACATACACTAATCGCTTCACGTAAGATAGCAATTTGCTCAGTCACTGCCGCTAAATCACAGCTAAGCATCTCTTGGGCATGCTCACCAATGCGCAATTTATCTAACTGCTGTAAATTAGGTAATCCTTCAAGAAACAAGACTCGCTCAATCAACTTGTCAGCATGCTTCATGTCTTCAATCGATTTTTTGTACTCTTTCTCATTCAGCTTTTCTAAACCCCAGTGCTTAAACATGCGCGCATGTAAAAAGTACTGGTTAATGGCTGTCAGTTCGCAAGTAAGTACACGATTGAGTTGACTGATGACTTTAGGATGACCTTTCATAGCAATGTCCCTTGATAAATAGTGTGATCTCGATCAATTTCATACAGGATAGAACAATGTAGATAAAAAGGCAAATTTTCCTTTATTTTCACCAACTTACAATTGATAACCATTATCATTATAACTAAGTTTTGTAACACCACTGTGGTAAGCAACCCATAAAAAAAGCCTTCATAATGAAGGCTCTTTACATTGTAAGCTCTAAAATCAGAAGCGATACAATTTAAATAATTCTATTTTGGTTGAGCATATCTTTACGGTCTTGTTCTTTTTGCATACGAAGTTTACGCGCATCACAAGGGTTATCACAGTCACAGGCTTTCTCAATACCTAACACACCTAATCCACCGCAACTGCCTTCTACCGCTTTTTTCTTCACGATATAGCCAACAGACATTAATAAGAAAAACAAAAGTAACACCACAAACGCAGCAATAAATGTGCTCATTACGAACTCCAATTAACTCAATCTAGCTTAATTCTGACCTAATCGTCAGCAATATAACCCTATTTAAGGTTACTTTACATATGCTTTAAACGCATCACTGTAATAGACCTTAAAACCTTGATCCTGCTTTTCAATCAGCATTATTGCTAAATTTTTCTCTTTAGCAAGTGCCAATGAAGCTTCGGTACCTAACACCATCATGGCGGTGGCATATCCATCTGCGGTCATACAACTAGAGTGTAGCACGGTTGCAGAGGCAAGTTTATGCTTAATAGGATATCCGTTACGAGGATCAATCAAATGTGAAAAACGCTCGCCGTCTTCTTCATAAAAGTTACGATAATCACCTGAAGTTGCTAACGACATAGTCCCAGGTTCAATCACTTGCTGTACGGCCAGGCCTTCGTCGGTCGGTTGTTCAACCGCAATACGCCATGCTATGCCATCTGCTTTGGTACCTTTAACATTTAATTCGCCACCAATTTCAACTAAATAACCACTGGCTTCATACTTATCTAAAATCGAGGCAATTTTATCAACGCCAAAACCTTTGGCAATAGACGATAAATCGACATATAAACCGGTATTGTGTTTGGTTAATGTGGTGCCATTGACAGCAAGCGCATTAATGCCCATTTTAGCTTTAGCTGCATCTATCTGTGTTTGGGTTGGTACTGAAGTGGGTCGCTTATCAGGTCCAAATCCCCACAAATTAACCACAGGTCCTAAAGTGATGTCTAACGCACCGCCGGTTTCTTGGTATAAACGTATGCCTTCATTAATCACTTTAAGCGTATCAGCTGACACTTTAACACTCTGCTGCACTTGCAATTGATTAAACTTCGACAATTCGGAATCATTGCGATAAGTCGACATCTGGTCGTTAACCACCTCTAACGCCATGTCGATTTCGGCTTGCAACAGTTGCGCTTCTGGCAGCTTATCGTTTGGCACAACTTTAATATGGTAAGTCGTCCCCATCGTGCTACCCGATAAGGCAATAACAGGCTCTGGTGTACTGCAAGCACTCACGCAAAAAAGCAATAAAGCGGTTAATAATAACTTGATAGCATTCACGGTCATTTCAAATTTACGCTGGTTAAATGAATAAAAAAAATTGCAGCCTGCAGACCTGTGTTTGACCACCCTGTCTGCATTGCTGCAATTTTCATGACTTACTTGTCAATGTAATGAGTTACCTCATTAGCCACCGAAATCATCGAGCAAGATGTTTTCGTCTTCAACGCCTAAGTCTTTTAGCATCCCAATCACGGCTGCGTTCATCATTGGAGGTCCACACATGTAGAACTCACAATCTTCTGGTGCATCGTGGTCACGTAAGTAGTTTTCGTACAATACGTTATGGATAAAGCCTGTGTAACCGGTCCAGTTATCTTCCGCTTGCGGATCAGATAATGCTACATGCCACTTAAAGTTATCATTTTCAGCCGCTAAGCCGTCAAAGTCTTCTACGTAGAACATCTCACGTTTAGAACGGGCACCGTACCAGAAGCTCATTTTACGTTTTGATTTAAGACGCTTTAATTGGTCAAAAATGTGTGAACGCATTGGCGCCATACCAGCACCACCACCAATAAAGATCATCTCTGCATCGGTATCTTTAGCGAAGAACTCACCAAATGGACCAGAAATTGTCACTTTATCGCCAGCTGTTAAGCTCCAAATGTACGAAGACATTTTACCACAAGGTAGGGTTAAGTTACGTGGCGGTGGCGTAGCGATACGCACGTTCAACATAATAATCCCAAACTCTTCTGGGTAGTTAGCCATTGAGTATGCACGAATAGTTTCTTCGTCAACTTTAGACTCTAACTTAAAGAAGCCAAAGTGTTCCCAGTCGCCACGGTATTTTTCAGGTACTTCAAACTCAGCATACTTAACATGGTGAGCGGGTGCTTCAATCTGAATATAACCACCGGCGCGGAAAGGCACAGATTCGCCATCAGGGATTTGTAGCTTAAGTTCTTTAATGAACGTCGCTTTGTTATCATTAGAGATAACTTCACATTCCCATTTTTTGATGCCGAAGATCTCTTCGTCAAGTTCGATTTCCATATCAGATTTAACGTTAACCTGACAAGATAAACGACACCCTTGACGTGCTTCACCTTTACTAATGTGATCAAGCTCAGTTGGTAGAATATCGCCACCACCTGATTTAATGTGTACACGACACTGACCACATGAGCCACCGCCGCCACACGCACTTGATACGAAAATACCATTGTCTGCTAATACGCCAAGTAACTTGCCGCCTGCACCTGTTTTAATTGCTTTATCTGTGTCGCCGTTGATACCAATGATGATATCACCGCTTGCTACTAATTTTGATTTAGCGAATAAAATCACTAATACCAATACTAATACAATCACAGTAAACATACTCACACCTAGATATACATCTATTGGAGTAGATTCAAGAATACCCATTCACTTATCCTTAAAGGTTCAAATTAATGCGTCGTCTCAATGTTCTTCTTAAAGAGAAACACCAGAGAATGACATGAAACCTAGAGCCATAAGACCAGCAGTAACGAAGGTAATACCTAAGCCACGTAAGCCATTTGGCACGTCAGAATATTTCATCTTTTCGCGAATACCGGCTAGCAATACAATTGCTAATGCCCAACCAATACCAGAGCCGATACCAAATACCACGCTCTCGCCTAGGTTGTAATCACGTTCTACCATGAAAGACACTGCACCAAAAATCGCACAGTTCACGGTAATCAAAGGTAAGAAAATACCTAACGCGTTGTACAAAGGAGGGAAATATTTGTCTAACGCCATTTCCAAAATTTGCACAAGTGCTGCGATCACACCGATAAAGGTGATGAACTTCAAGAAGCTCAAATCAGCATCTGGAATACCGGCCCAAGCTAACGCGCCAGGAGCAAGTAAACCTTGATAAATAATTTGGTTAGCAGGAACCGAGATAGCCAATACCACGATAACTGCAACACCTAGGCCCATCGCAGTTGTCACTTTTTTAGACACTGCTAAAAAAGTACACATACCTAGGAAGAACGCTAGCGCCATGTTTTCAATGAAAACGGAGCGAATTAATAAACTAATATAATGTTCCATTGCGTTTATCCTTTTGCTTCTACTTGCTCTGGCTTATACGTACGGAGCAACCAGATCAGACCACCAATCAAGAAGAACGCACTTGGTGGTAACAGTAATAAGCCGTTAGGCTGATACCAACCACCGTCAGAGATTTTACTGAGGATTTCTACGCCGAATAATGAACCATTACCAAATAATTCACGAATAAAGCCTACCGACAACAAGATTGCACCGTAACCTAAACCGTTACCGATACCATCCATAAAACTCATCAAAGGAGGCGTTTTCATTGCATAAGCTTCAGCACGACCCATTACAATACAGTTAGTAATGATCAAACCAACGAATACCGATAACTGTTTAGAAATCGAATAAGCATAAGCTTGTAGCACTTGGTCAACGACGATTACCAAAGAGGCAATAATCGTCATCTGCACAATAATACGTACACTGCTTGGAATATGATTACGAATAAGTGAGATAAACAGGTTAGAAAACGCTGTTACCGCAGTTAGTGCAATGGTCATTACCAACGCTGTTTCCAGCTTAGTAGTAACAGCAAGCGCACTACATACACCCAAAATTTGCAATGCAATTGGGTTGTTATTGATAATCGGTCCAGTTAGAACCTGTTTAAGTTCTTTAACGTCAGCCATTAGCTTACCCCTCCGTTGCGTGCTTTAGCGATAAAGCTTGCAAAGCCTTCTTTACCTAACCAAAATTGCAATGAATGTTGTACGCCGTTACTGGTTAATGTTGCACCAGATAATGCATCCACACCGTAAACAGTGCTCGCCACTGCAGGGTTCTTCGTTACATTGATAGCCAAGTCGCCTTGTTCATCAAATAACTTTTTACCTTTCCACAATGCTTTCCATTTAGGATTTTCAACTTCACCACCTAAACCCGGAGTTTCAGCTTGGTCATAATAAACTAAGCCTTGAATCGTGTTTAAGTCAGCTTCTAATGCTAAAAATGCATACATGGTCGACCATAAGCCGTAACCGTGAACAGGTAAAATAACACTGGTCAATTTACCTGCGTCGTCACGTACTAAGTACACAACAGCTTTGTCAGCAACACGCTTGATTGAAGCAATGTCGTTTTCAGGAATTGTTGAGGTTGTCATGTCACGCGACGCTTTACGTTGATCGTAAGCGTTAGCATCACCTTCTACAAACTCACCTGTTTTTAGGTCAACTAAACGTGCTTCAACATACTGGTTATATTTGCTCAGAATGTCTTGTTTAGTAACGTCACCTTCTTTGGTGTCAATAAGGCTTGCTGCTTCGAGAATATACTTTTGCTTATCAAGTAGCTTATTTTCTTGCTGAGTTGGTTTTAAAACAACCGCCGCAGTCGATACAAGCACAGAACAGATAAGACATAAGCCGACAACAACAAATAGCGTTCTACCGAACGAATCTTTATTACTAGCCACGAGCAATCCTCCGCTTGATATTTGCCTGAACTACAAAATGGTCAAATAAAGGTGCAAATAAGTTAGCGAATAAAATAGCTAACATCATACCTTCAGGGAATGCAGGGTTTATCACACGGATAAACACTACCATTGCACCGATTAAGAAACCGTATGCCCATTTAGCAGTATTAGTGAACGACGCAGAAACGGGGTCTGTCGCCATAAACATCATACCGAAAGCAAAACCACCTAACACTAAATGCCAGTGCCAAGGCATTGCAAACATTGGGTTAGTATCACTACCAACAACGTTTAACAATGTTGCAATCGCAACCATACCGAGCATTACACCACCCACGATGCGCCATGACGCAATACGGGTATAGATAATAACAAGGCCACCTAGCAAAATAGCAAACGTCGACACTTCACCAACAGAACCAGGAATAAAGCCCATAAAGGCATCTATCCAGTTTGCATTAGAGGTATAGTCAAAAGCACCTTGTGCTGCTTGGCTCAATGCTGTTGCACCAGAATAACCGTCTGCAACCACCCAAGAGGTGTCGCCAGACATGCTTAATGGGTAAGCAAAGAACAAGAATGCACGGCCCGCTAACGCAGGGTTTAAGAAGTTACGACCTGTACCGCCGAAGATTTCTTTTGCGACAACCACACCAAAGGTGATACCTAATGCGACCATCCATAACGGAATAGTTGCCGGCAAGGTTAAGGCAAAGAGTACAGATGTTACGAAGAAACCTTCGTTAACTTCATGACCACGCACCGAGGCAAAGAGTACTTCCCAAAAACCGCCGACAATAAACGTGACGGCGTATATCGGTAGGAAGAAACAGGCACCATAAAACATTAATGATGCTATGCCAGAGTCCGCAGCAAGCTGCGCACCAAATAGTTCAAATAAACCAACTTGCCAAACGTCAGGGGTACCGAAACCGGCAGCCATAGCGATTTGAGCTTGTAAACCTACGTTGTACATACCAAAAAACATTGCTGGGAATGTACACGCCCAAACCGTAATCATCATACGCTTTAGGTCAAGGTTATCGCGAACATGGGTTTTACCATGGTTCACTTTACCTGGAGTATAGAAAACAGTAGCTGCGGCTTCATAAAGCGCATACCACTTTTCGTATTTACCGCCTTTTTCAAATTGCGGTTCAATACGCTCGATAAAATCTTTCAAGCTCATTAGCCTTCCCTCTCGATCGTATCTAGACAGTCACGTAAATATGAAGCGTAGTCATATTTACCTGGACATACGAACGTGCACAATGCCAAATCTTCTTCGTCTAACTCTAATGCGCCTAAACGAGCTGCGCCATCAAAGTCCCCAGAGACAAGGTCACGAAGTAGCATGGTAGCTAAAATATCTAAAGGCATCACACGTTCATAGTTACCAATTGGCACCATTGCACGGTCTGAGCCGCCCGTACTGGTCGTCATGTTAAACAGACGAGATGGGCTTAAGTGACCTAAGAATGCACGTGTAATAGAGAATTTATCTGAACCAGGCATTGCCCAACCAAACAATTCTTTCTCATTGCCTTCTTCTAGTACACTTACCTGCTGATGGTAGCGACCTAAATAAGCATGAGGTCCTACTGCCGTACGGCCATTTAATACCGAACCTGATACGATACGAACACTTTCACCTACTGTTTCATCAGCAGTAAGTTCAGTCATGCTTGCACCCAATACAGTACGGACTAAGCGAGGTTGTTTTGCTTTAGGACCACCAATAGCCACTACACGCTCAGTGTTTAACACACCTTGAGTGAACAGTTGGCCAATCGCAATCACATCTTGATAACCTACATGCCATACACTACGAGTAGCAGAAGCAGAAAGAACATGATGAATGTGTGTACCCACTAAACCTGCTGGATGTTTTCCGGCAAATTCTTCAACTTGGGCATTGGCTGCAGGGATATCAGCACCTGGCGCTTTACATAGGTAAACTTTACCTTCAGTTAATCGTGCTAATACCTTAAGGCCGTTAGCAAAATCGTCTTTATGTTGAGCGATGACTACCACAGGATCGGCAGCAAGAGGTTGAGTATCAATTGCAGTAACGAAAATACCTGCTGTAGTAGCATCTACGGCTGGCACTTTACTGAAAGGGCGTGTACGCAAAGCAGTCCACAAACCTGATTCAATCAGATTGTCACGAACGGCTTGTACGTCTAACGTGTCTAATTTCTCTGCTTCATATTGAGCAAAAGCAACGCAATCGTCACCTTCTACAGCAATAACAACAGATTGAAGTACACGTCTTGCACCTCGGTTGATTTCTAATATAGTACCACTGGCTAAAGCCGTATATTTAACGCCTAAATTCTTTTTATCTTCAAAAAGAACCTGGCCTTTTTGTACTTTATCGCCCACTTTGATTTTCATCGTTGGACGTAAGCCAATATACTCTTCACCCAAAGTAGCTACATGTCTAATGGCTGGGCCATTATGGATAACTTGCTCTGGTCCGCCTGCTATAGGCAGTTCCAATCCTTTCTTAATTGTAATCATATCCACAAGCACTACGTTTGAAGGAAAGACAATGCGCCACGTTCCGCTACAAAAACAAAGTATTAACAAATACTTGCCATTTGAGCTAGCGCAGATTTAACACGGAAATGCGATCGCAATCACGCTGGTCGCGCGCATTTTACCGTAAATATGAGACTATCGCCACGAAAATAATAGGTGTTTTCAAACCAATACCTTTGTCTAACGACAGAATTTAACTTAATCCAACTGAATAACAACACCGTACAAAACAGCAACGACTGTATTACGATTTGACATACTATAGCATTAATAATTATAGAAATAATTTTATCTAATTTGTTCGCGCATAAAAAAACAGCAGCTCAAGCAAGATGTGCTCAGGCTGCTGCCATTAATAATAGACTAAGACTAATTGATAACTAAAAACGCGCCTGGTAACCCAAATAAGCGCTCATTTCTGATTGAGCCTGTAAACCCGCTAGGGTGCGTTTTGCAACAAGCTCTTCATCCAATACGTTTTCAACTCTTAAATACACTTCATGTTGTTTAGTCACGCGATAGCTCGCCGTTAAATCAACTTTCCATTGGCTGTCGATTGGCTCAATAGCGACAAGGTTGCCTTCATATTCTAATTCTGATTGGAACAGCGCCTGTGCAATCACAGACACATCACCCATTACCACACCAGAGCTGAAGCTAAACTGCTGCTTAGGTACCCAGGGTAATTGGCTGTCGCCGTCAAAGCAGCCATTAGTATTTGAACAATATCCAATATCTGTTTCGGCTTGGGTGTACTGATATTTTGCTTTAAATGGAATCGAAAAACTGTCAAACGCTAGGCTATACTCAGCCGATAAGTCGATGCCTGTCACCGTCACATCTTCGATGTTTTCTTGCAATGCAATTTGCTCGTAATTGCAAATCATGCCAAACATACAACCAATATGTTGGTTATCATAATCATGCATATATGCCGTCATTGCCAATGCCAAAGCATCTTGCTTATACGCCACAGCCAATTGATATTGCAATGCTTCTTGAGCAGTTTGTTCGATATTGCCGGCTGATGCAGCGGTCCAGGCCTGTTTGGCTTGTAGTGCGGCAGACCAGGCGCCTTGAGTATAAGCAACCTCAATTGAAGGAGTCCAACCATCGTCTGAAAAATCAGCTTCCGCAAGGTCATAGTCATCGTTAACATCTCGAGACACACTCACATGCTCATAACCTAATCCTAGGTTAATCGACCACTGACCATAATTTAATTGAGCATCAACCGCAGACGAGAATGCTGACGCATCATCTTTATAGACCACCAACGCATCTTTATCTGTTGCAGAGCTCAATGATAGATCGTTATTCCAAAGCCAATCTTGTTGCCCAAGCTCCATTTCAGCTTTATCGGTATGGTAACGAGCACTATAAGTCACTTGATGTTGACCTTGCATGCTAACGCCTTTGGTTTGTACGCCAAAACCGGCAAAATCGTTATCTTGGGCTAACGCACCTAAGTTCATGCCATCCGCTGTTGGCGCGATTTCAAATGCTGCAATCTCACCAAGCAATACGGTGTTAATCATTTCGCCATCAACAAACAACATATTTGCTGTTTTTTGTGAATAGGTTTGGTAATAAAAATCGGTGTCGACCGTGGATGTCTCCGACAGAAGCAGCTTATGGGCTAACACATAACGCTGACGTTCGCCGTCGGTAAAATCGATATTCGCTGCGGCATAGCGCTGATTTGGGGCAACAGAAAAATCATTATTTGTTAAACCTAAAGTGCCTTGCTCAGCATCTTGGCTAGAATACTGGTAACTGAACTCTGTTGATTGCTTATTACGTGCACCCGGTAAACTGTCAGCACCGATTTTGAACATGATATCTTTTTGGGTTGCATCGGCATCGCGAGCTAGCTCATAACCCACATCATCTGATGCTGATTGATAATCTACAGCCAACAACATGCCAAATTCTTTAGTCGTACCACTAATAATCACACCACCGCTGTAGTCGGCATCATCATTCATTTCAACATTAAATTCGCCAGCGTATTTTTTCTCATTAATCGCCACCGATTGATATTCTAGCTTACCAAATGCGGCTTCAGAGCCGTCTACCACACTGGTCATGCTCGATAACGTCACACTTTGCTGTTGTTGCAAATTAGGCTGTAATACTAGGTTTTGACCGGAATAAGGTGCAGGCGAAAAGAAGATACCGTCTTGTAATACAGCCACACCATCTGATACACCACGGTGCATTAACTCAACATTGGCGTTTGGTGATGTCGGCAATACCGTTACCCCGGTTAATCCTAACGCAATATCACTTTGGCGATAATGAAAAGCCTTCTGTGTCGATTGTTGTAAATCAATCTGGTTATTTGCCTTATCAATTGATTCTGTGACCGTCTCGGCAAACGCCTGAGTTGAATGGCAGGCAAATAACACCGCGGCGGCAATTACCGACAGGCAAAATGGGTGGTTAGACATGATTATCTCCGTATATGTGTCTGGTCGAGCTAAGTTGAAATTGTATGTATTATTATGCTCGATACAATAACGGTTTCAGTGACATAAAAACAGCATACTGATAACGTTTCATCAATATTATCGGGGTTTATTGACAAAAAAAGCGGCCTAAGCCGCTTTTCATATGTGTAGAGATAAGTTTAGAGGTTACCTAAAATCTCATCACTCAGTTTTAAGTCATCATTTCGATTGACGCTCACACCAGCTGCAATAATCATGCGAGCAATATCTTGCGCTTCTGTTAAAGAGTGCATTTCATAAGTACCACATTGGTATTCGTTAAGCTCTGGAATGTCTTTTTGCTCAACCACGTTGGTGACATCACTCATCGCAGCTAACCATGCATCGGCCACCATGCGCTCAGAAGGTTGACCAATTAGACTCATGTAAAAGCCTGTGCGACAACCCATTGGTGAGATATCGATAATTTCTACACCAGCACCGTTTAAATGATCGCGCATAAAACCGGCAAATAAATGCTCAAGGGTATGGATACCACGTTCACTTAATATGTCTTTATTCGGCGCGCAAAAACGCAAATCAAAAACGGTAATCGCATCACCGCTTGGGGTGCTCATGTGTTTTGCAACACGAACCGCTGGAGCATTCATACGAGTATGATCTACGGTAAAACTGTCTAATAAAGGCATTGCTCTCTCCCAGAATATAAAATAATTTTGATACTGTATGATCTAGACACAACATGATCTAAACACTGTACGATCTCTAAACACTATACGATCTAATGTCGAAATAGTATCACTAATCAATTTTTGTCACAGCGGGTATTGATATCATTTTATTCATGATAATTCAGTGCGTCTTCGGTATAACGAAAATAACGTTTAACCGCAGTTTCATTGGCTAAATAAGCCTGTAAGACTTTAGCAAACAGAGGATCTTTTGTGGCTTCTTGCGCTAACACATCATCTCGGGCTTGTTTTAATGCTAATAACACAGAAGAAGGAAACGGTTTAATCTCAACACTGTGCTCATCAATCAATGCATTCATTGCGGCAATATGACCTTGAGTATAATCGTCTAACATATCTTGATTCACTGCGCGCGCAGCCACTTTTACGATGGCTTGTAAATCGGGTGCCAATGCAGCAAAAGCTTGTTTATTAATTAAAAACTCCATGGTTGAACCAGGCTCATGCCAACCAGGGTAATAATAATATTTAGCGACCTGATTTAACCCTAAAGGTAAATCATTATATGGCCCTACCCATTCAGCCGCATCGATTGCGCCAGTTTGTAATGCGCCATAAAGCTCGCGGCCAGCAAGTTCGTCAACAGGAATACCACCAAGCTTTTTTAAGACCTCACCACCAATGCCGGGCAAACGCATTTTAAGCCCTTTAATGTCTTCTGGGGAATGAATAATCCGATTAAACCAGCCGCCCATTTGCATTCCGGTATTGCCACCCGCTAACGGTAAAACCCCAAACGGTTGATACACTTCTTCCCACAGTGCCATACCACCACCGTAGTGCAACCATGCATTCATTTGTTGTGCATTTAATCCAAAAGGGATCGACGAAAAAAACTGTGCGGCAGGTGCTTTGCCCTTCCAATAATAAGCAGCACTGTGTGCCATTTGAACCGTGCCTTGACTGACACCATCAAAGACAGACAAGGCCGGCATGAGCTCACCAGCGCCATAAACATCGATTGATAACCGACCATTAGACATTTGCTCGACTAATTGTGCAAAACGCTCGGGAGCCATGCCTAATCCAGCAAGGTTTTTAGGCCAAGATGTCGCTAAACGCCATTTAATTGCTTGATAAGGTACTGCAGGTGATTGCACTTCTGCCTGAGGCGTTTGCACCTCAGGTTGGCAACCTAACAGTAAAGTGAGCCCAATTAACCAGCAGGTCTGTTTCACCTTACCCATGAAGATATCCTTAATTTTCAAACATAATTAAGGTTTACTCTAACATAACCATAACAAGTGACAATGATTGTCATGCAATAAAAAACCTCACACAGAGGCGAGGTTTTTTCGTTTAACGTATTGAATAAGTTTATGCTTTTGCCCGCTAAATATTGTCGTGCTAATGCTCAACCACTCACAGCAAAAATGACAGTAAAGGCGGCTTAACCTTTGCAGTTAGGCGTTTTAGGCACTTCATCTAATGCCTGCCATTCTGTTTCGGTATATACATTTATCGATAATGCATGCACACCATTGGCTAACTCATCCGCTAAGGCTTGGTTAACTAAACGATGGCGGGCAAGTAAACGTTGTTCGTTAAACTGGTCACTTACAACAACCACTTTAAAATGGGTTTCTGAGTTGGGCGGCACGTGATGACGATTACTTTCGTTAACCACCTCAAGATGCACGGGCGCAAAGGCTTGACTCAATTTATCTGTAATGATTTGTTCGACAGACATAGTGATACTCTTGTTAATTCATATCAATGAAATCGCAGGGTACTGGTTTGCACATTAAAGGTCAAACAAGCAGCGTAAAACTCACTGTTGGAGCACAACTTTTACTCAACTCTTATTTGGCTCACACATCCTCACGCCGTTGGCCAGTCAGCCATATCCACAGTATCAATACTCGGGTTATTGCTGCCCTCACCTTGTTGTAAGGCTTCGCTGCCTAGCCATGCGGCAATAAAGTGGCCAAGAGGGTCGTAAGTTTGCTGTTGTTTGGCAAGATTAAACCGTCTGGAACCTCGAGGATCGGCACCCACACCGGCCAAATATTGCCAATTCCCCCAATTGACTGCCACGTCATAGTCGATCAGTTGTTGCTGAAAATATGCTGCACCATAGCGCCAATCACATTGCAACTCATGGATCAAACAGCTGGCGACAATTTGCCTACCACGGTTAGACATGTAACCGGTGTTATTTAATTGTTTCATTAATGCATTAACCAGAGCAAATGGCGTGGTTGCGGTTTTCCAGGCTTGCAATCGTTGTGCATAAAAACTGGTTAACGGCTTTTTGCCGCTAATCCCAGAAAAACGAAATATTGTGCGATTAAATTTATGGCTATACCAATGAAAATACTCTCGCCACAATAACTCATATTCTATCCATTGGCTTGAGTCGTTGGCACCATGCTCTGATTCAAATTGTCGCAATGCCGATACGACTTGGCGTGCCGATAAACAACCATTGGCTAACCATGGCGAAAACTTTGTTGAGTGTTCCCACCCATCGAGTTCGTTACGCACAACTTTATAACTGTGGGCCAAATTAGAGGCAAAATAACTGTCTAATTGCAACGCACCTTGAGCCTCGCCGCCACAAAATACATTACTCATCATGTGAGTTTGAGGGAGCCATTTGGGGTACCGTAACCAATCCTGCAACAGCCTATCTTGTGATTGCAACGGGATCATTGGTGGCAGCCAAGAAACCGCATCACTGGCCGCAGTAATATCAATACCCTCAAGCTGTTTACGAAATTGACTGAATGTCGCTGGGAGCGCATTTAAATCAAAAGGCAATTGCGCTAAATTAAATAAGGTTTGAGTCGTTACGGTTGAAAATTCAATGCCTGCACTATCGCTGCATTTCTGCTGAATAACCTGCCATGCCGCTTGCTCATCCGTACCGCTGTGATGGCTTCGATAAACTCGCGTAATACCATGTATATCAATAATGTGAGGCAAGCAATCTTGCGCCCGAGCATAAACGATGTGAAGTTGTTGGCCATATTGATTGAGGGAGTCATCTAAATCCTGCAGTGACTCAAGTAAAAAGCGCAATCGGTGCTTTCCTACATAGTCGGCTTGATATTGAACACTACGAAACCACTGCGGATCAATACAATACACCATCATAAGTTGCTGTGCATTCTTGGCTATATCGGCAAATATAGCGTTATCGGCTATGCGTAAATCATCGCCAAGCCAATAGAGCGCATTAACATTCTGATGTGGCGTTGTGATGCCACCGGTAGAAGAAGTCTTAACATTTACTTTTATCATTTATTGCACCACTGCAAGGTGTTCTCATACCTGTTTAGTACGTAAACATGGCACAGTAAGGTTCAATAAAAGCTTTTTGCTTAGCAGTGTTGTGACAACACTGACTTAGCGATAGTAATGAGGGATAACATGCCTAAAAGTAAAATTAATTCTTGGCTCGGTTACTTTAAGTCGTTTAGGCAAAGCATGTTGCCAGTGCTGTTGCATACCTGGATGCATAATCAACAAATCACCTGACTCCAGTGCATATTTTACTTTAGTTTGCGTCTCTTTATGGCGCACAACAAAATCTCGGCAAGCACCCAATGTGACAGATGCAATCGCAGAACGAGTCACAATCTCTGGCTCATCATCACTGTGCCATCCCATACAATCATGCCCATCAGCGTAGCGATTTACTAACACTGAATTGCTTTGTATTTGATGATCGCTCAACAGCTTTTGTCGTAACCGACTTAATACTTGGGGCCAGGGTAATGCGCTAATGTGCAATTTAGAATAATGATAATCGCAGCCCACATCGCCAAACCACGCTTGCGTTCGTGGAATAAGATGTTGTTTACCATACACTTCAATCGCGACTTTTTCTAAAGGATAGTGAGCCACCTCATTAAGCAACAACTCTTGCTGTTTAGCGGATAAGAAGCCTTTAACCCAAGTGACGGGTGGATTGATTTGATGAGCAATTTGATGGCCCATAATGACGTTATCGGCATCGAGAGCTAACTCGGTATGTGGCCCATCAAAATCAAACCCCTTTTGCAAACCTGACACCATTTCTCCTATTGACGCTATTGTGTTAAAACCAGCGCTTTATTTTAGCCATCCATAAACCCGAAACTGCAATTAGCGCCATTAAGATCAATACTGCAAAATAGCCATAAGACCATTTGAGCTCTGGCATATTGTCAAAGTTCATCCCATAAATACCCGCGATGACCGTTAACGGCAAAAATATAGCCGTGACTAAGGTTAATGTCATCATCACCCGGTTGGTTTTATGTGCGCTCACAGAAATAAAGCCATTAATTAAGCCGCTGACTAGGCCTAGGTATAAACTGGCACGGCTCGATAAACGCTCGAACTGGTTATATAAATAACTCAACTGTGAGTAATCAAATCCAATGTGTTGTTGACCATCATCGCCTAACAGTTGTTGTAGCAATTCTTCATGATAGCTAAACGAGCGTTTAGCCTTTTGTAATTTACTGCTGTATGCCATTAATTCAGCGAGCAAATCATCGCTTGAGGCATCAAAAATCTCGTCTTCAATATCATTAAGGCGTTCTTCTAACGCCAACATCACCGCTAAATAATCGATCACAATTTGCCGCATAATAGCAAAACACACCGAGCTCATTTCAGGCGCAACTATCGCGTTACTGTCAATCAATTGTTGGGGGACTTTGCTGACACTAATAGACGGTTTGAGGTGCTGTGTAATCAAAAACTGACTATTCACATGCATTAGCAAATGACTTCTATCGAGTAATAAATAATTCTCGCGCTCCATCAGCTCGTGAGTGAGCAGATAAGCGTGATCACTGTAGGCCTCTATTTGTGGCGGATGACGCTCACGATGCGCGTCTTCAAAATCAAGATTATCAATACCAAACTGAGGGTGTTCGTTAAAGAAAGCGTGATTATTAGGACCGCTAATATCAATCCAAATAAGATGTAGATTAGGATCGTATTGCGCCATTAAGCTGTCATCGCCATGCGACAACAAATGACCTTGAGTATCGAATAATAAAATGTGAATTGTCATAATTGACTCGTGTTCAAACAGCACTAAAGCCAAGTAAACTAGCTGGCCAATTCCTGAGGTTCGCCCTCTTCTATCACCGTTTTAATTTGTTGAAAATGGCTATTTACCCACGCACTGCTAATGGGGCCCCAAGTCGAAATTCGATAATGCCCTTCATTATGTCGCTGACCTTGCTGGATAAAATCAACCTTAATACCAATATCAGCAAACGCAGTTATGGCATCTTGTAAGGTTCGTCTTGGCATACCTGTTAATTTTTGCAAGCTCAACAAGTTATGCTGTTCTTCATCAAGTAAATGCGCTAAATACAATTTCCGCAAAAAAGCCTTTTGCGATTTATTGACCTCGTTAAGCTCAGAAAACATCATGATAACGCCTTATAAATAATACCACTTAATCTGAAATTACTGCATGTGTCGCCTTGCTTGCAAGTTATATCAACGGTTGAGGCCTAATCAATAGGCAAAAACCACTTGAGATAAACATTTACAACCTGTTAGTCGCTAATTGCCATTAAAACATGGCAATATAATATGGACGGTAACAAAGGAATAACATAATAATGAAAATGGAACCAACAGAAAAAAGCCCTCAATTATCAACAAAAATCTCCTCGACATTGAATGAGCCCGAAGTTGAATTAATCCATTATCAACATGGCCCTAGCTTAACGCAGGCGCAATATATTCCTTTAGCCACGTTACCCTTAACAGCTGTCGATGCGAATTACCCCAAATTGCTACTCATTATCAGTGTTGCCATCGCGATATTCATCACCCTCGCCATTACCATTTTTGGTCTCGTGAATCCCGATATTCCAACGAGCGTGACATTATCAATATTGCCTAGTTATGCATTGCTGGCCTTAATTATCATTAAACTGATTCATCTTAAAGCCAAGCGGATCGCCTATGGCGTATTTGAGCACGAGTTAGTGTTACGTGAAGGTCTATTTTGGATCTCGACAACCGCATTACCTTATACCCGCTTACAACATGTTAATTTATCCCAGGGGCCGCTTGAGCGCAGATATAACTTGGTGTCATTAAAATGCTTTAGCGCAGGCAGTGGCGTAGCAGAAATAGATTTACCCGGATTAAATGCCGAACTGGCTGAACATATACGTCAGCACCTGTTAGTTAAGGCGGCATCGAACCACCAGCCTGTAACTGAACCGCATGAGAATGACAGCAATAGTTCATTAGAAAATGACACTCAAGCCAACGAAGATTTGGAGCATCAACTCACCACGTCTAAAGTCGAAACATCCGTTGAGGACACTCCTCATGGATGAGTCGCCAAAAACACCTCAACCGATAAAACAACCTGATGTTATAGAGGCCGCTACGACTCAGCAGCACAGCAGTGATGATCTCGCCAATCAACTCAAAGACTGGCAGGCCTTGTCACCCTGGTCGATTATTACTTATATTTTTAGCACCCTAAAAGGCATTCTCAGTAACGGGTTTGCTGTAATCCCTTTAGTGTATACGGGTTGGAAACAAGGCTTTGATGCGCAATGGTTTATCCTGGCGCTAAGTGCAATCATCATCCTTGTGAGCATTGCTGCCACCATTGAGTGGCGTAAATTCCGCTTCCGTTTAAATGGCGAACAACTCGAGGTAAAGCGTGGGCTATTTTTTACTAAAAAAGATGAAATCCCACTCACCCGCATTCAAAACATTCGTTATGAGCAGCCTTTTTATTTTAAACCCTTGTCGTTAGGCACCTTAGTTATTGAAACCGCAGGTTCCAAAAAAGATGAAGCACAGCTTGCCGCCTTAGATACACAACAAGCACAAACACTTAAGCGTTTATTACTCAAGCTAAAACAATCAGAGGATCCACTTAACCACTCGGCTCAAACAACAGATGCCTCACTGGCAAAAACAGCGCATACAGAGGCGTTAGACTCGCAACCGATCGCTCGTAAATCGTTTGGTGATTTATTGCTGTTTGGCTTTTACCATAATAACTTTATTTGGTTTGCGGTGATTGCTGGTCCAGTCCTTGGCCAGCTCAATGTAGACAAGGTATTTGATTCGCCATTAGCCAAGCAGTTCTGGTTATGGATAGAGAGCCAAACTCACCAAAACATCGGCTTACAAAGCTTGTTCTTTATCATGGGTTTACTCTTTTTATACGGATTGTTTTCACTTATATCGATTATTGCTGCTGTGTTGAAATATTACCCATACAAGCTCGACCGGCACGACGATACCCTTCAGCGCAGCGGCGGGGTAATTTCACATCAACAAGATGCTTTGGCCATTAAACGGGTACAACTTATCCATGCTCAACAGCCGGTATTGGCACGTTTATTTAAACGCTGGACCTTGTATTTTAAACAAGTCAAAGGTCAGGAGGTTGAGCAAAAAACCAAGCAACATATGCTTATCCCCAGTGTTAAACCAAACGAAGTCGAATCGATTTTAACAGCCATGCCCAATCTCAGTGGTGGCGCTGGCGCTTTACCTCGTCATTACACCCATATTCACATTAATTGGTTTACAAGGCGGATCATGCTGCCACTTGCTATCGCCATATTACTGTCGGTTATAGCTTGGTTCGATGGTCGCAATTTGAGCTACTTTGAAACGACATGGTTGATAACCTCCATCGTCATTGGAGTCATCTATTTACGCTATCGACATTGGGGATATGTGCTTGAAGATAAGGTGGTTTGGCAGCATACAGGTTTGTTAGGCAGGCAATGGAAACGCATTGCGTTTGACAAAGTTCAGCATGTAAAAATAACCCAAACACAGGGGCAAAAGCGTTCAAAACTTGCTTATGTCGAAGTGGGCCTTGCCAGTGGCAGTATCGTGTTTCCCTATGTCCCAACCGACATTGCTGAGCAGATCATTTCACGCTCGTTACATGCTGTGAATCGTAATACCCAAAACTGGATTTAGCCTCAGATGACCCACACAAACAAAGTTGTCTAGGCCATTACAAACAGACACAATCTAGACGAGATTACAAATGCTACCAGTTACCTATCCTGATCACTGGTCACTGGTCACTGGTCACTGGTCACTGGTCACTGGTCAGCATTGTTAATCAACCAGGCTCAAGCAGCTAAAGGTTACTTGACCACTAACACCGGGCATTTCGCTTTGTTAGCCACTTCTTCAGCCACATTATCATGTAAAAAGTGCGCAAGACCTGTGCGACCATGACTGGCGATAACCACCATGCCAATTTCATCGCTATTGGCTTCAGCCAAAATTTCGGTCACGGCATCACCACGACGGATCACCGTTTCGACCTTTAAATCGGTTTTTAGCTGAGCTAATAATTCATGCATTTGCTTAGCGGCAGCATCTTCCATAGTTTTAGACAACTCTTCGGGCGTAATGGCGAGCACCATATAATTTTCGTCACCAAGAGGTTGATCAACCACATTCAAAATACGAATTCCCACATTGTACAAATTTGCCATTTCAATCGCATATCGTAGCGCATGTGACGCCGTATCAGAAAAATCGGTAGGCCATAAAATATTACGTGTACGCATGTTGTTATCCTCCCGTACGTGAACAGCTTATGAGTGAAGTAACCGATTAACGATGACAGTAACCATTACAGCTAATAAACACCAATACAACCCGAAGATACCATTACAATCTGTAGATTGTATCTGCAAGATTAATCACTCCCCTTTCATTATTAGTGTAGTCATGAATGGGTGATTTTTTAGTGATCGAAATCAAAAAACATACCGAAAACTTGCGTTGGTTCAAAAACACGCCTAATATCAGACCGACTAATCAGTCGGTTTATTTTTAAACATATTGGCCATTCACAAAGGGCAATACTATCATGTTGAAACAGGCATGTTGAAACAGGCATGATTAACCGACAACCTACTTCAGCCGGAGAATAATAATGAACATGGCAGTTGATCAAACAGTAAACTCACTCGCGCAATTACTCGACACTCAACGAAGCCGTTATTTGTCGCAACCGGCACCCAGTTATCAGTCACGCGTCAATAAGCTCACTCAATTAAAACTCGCATTGCTTGATAACCAACAAAAAATAATCGATGCCCTTAATCAAGATTATGGTCACCGCTCAGCTAACGACACCGTCATTTCAGATATTTTACCTTGCATTAATAATATCAATTACACCATAAAGCATCTCAAATCGTGGATGAAACCGAGTCGTCGTCATGCGGGTATGTTATTGTCACCGTCTAGGGTTTCAGTGCAATATCAGCCATTGGGCGTAATAGGCATTATCGTGCCGTGGAACTTCCCCATCATGCTATCAATGGGCCCATTGGTCACAGCCATTGCGGCTGGCAATGGTGCCATGCTGAAAATGTCAGAATTCACTCCTGCCACTAATGCGGTTTTACGACAATTATTGGCCACTATTTTTGAAACGTCAGAGGTCGCTATTGTTGAAGGCGAAGCTGAAGTTGCAGCCGAATTTTCATCGCTGCCTTTTGATCATATTTTGTTTACCGGCTCTACTGTAGTGGGGCGTCATGTTATGCGCGCTGCGGCCAATAATTTAACCCCCGTCACCTTAGAGTTAGGCGGCAAGTCACCGGCAATCATTGCCCCAGATATGCCAATGGAAACCGCCGTTGAACGGCTCATTTTTGGTAAATGTTTAAATGCAGGGCAAATCTGTGTGGCGCCTGATTATGTGCTCTGCCCAGCCGAAAAAGTTGATGAGTTTATAGCAGCGTACCGTGCACGATTCAGCAAAATGTATCCAAACTTTGTCAACAATGACGATTACGGCAACATAATTAACGATCGCCAATATCAACGTTTAATGAAAGTGCTCGATGATGCAAAAAGCAAAGGTGCCAACGTCACGTCAGCAACCGATGACCCTGTATCAAGTAGTTCACGAAAGTTAGCAACGCAGCTCATCACTCAAACCACCGACGACATGCTGCTTATGCAAGATGAAATATTTGGGCCATTGTTACCCATTATTAGCTATCACAATATTTCCGAAGCCATCAGTTATGTTAACCGGGGTGATAGACCGCTTGCGCTTTACCTGATGAGTTTTGATAACCAAACTCAGCAAACTATTTTGCAGCAAACCCATTCTGGTGGTGTTTGTATTAATGACACAGTGTTTCATGTCGCAGCAGATGATGCTCCGTTTGGTGGCATTGGTCCATCAGGTATGGGGCACTACCACGGTAAAGAAGGGTTCTTAACGTTTAGCCACGCAAAAACGGTATTAAACAGTGGTAAAATTAACACTGGTATTTTTGTACATCCACCTTATGGTGGCTTTATTCAACGCCTATTGATGAAATTCTTCTTACGTTAATCATGCTCAAGCCCAGTAAATGTATTGCAACACTTGTTGGGCTCAAACCACTTAATTGACAGGTATTATTGACCTAATGAATAGTGCACCCGTTACCATTACACAAAAGAAACAAGCCATTTTAGATTCGGCGCTGTCACTGTTTGTCGATAAAGGCTTTAATGCCACATCAACCGCATCAATTGCTAAAGCAGCAGGGGTTGCTACGGGTACACTATTTCATCATTTTCCGGCAAAAAATGACATAATGAACCAACTTTTCCTGTCGATTAAACAGGAGTTTGCTAACAATATGGTGAGTAATATTGCGCTTTGTGGCGACATTGAAAAAGACGCCAATAACCTGTGGCAAAAAGCCATTGACTGGGCCATAGCACAACCCCTTAAACAATTGTTCTTTTTACAATATTCAATGTCAGCCGATATTGATGCCGCAGTAAGAAAGCAAGCGATGACCAGTATTTTAGGTTTTGTGGTTGATTTGATTGAGCAAGGTAAACAACAAGGGATTATTGCGGATTTTCCGAGTGAATTATTACTCGAAAATTGTCATGGTCAGTACTTAGCTGCTATTCGTTTTTTTACCGACAACCCACATCTAGGAGATGACAAAATACATCGCAGCGCCAGCTTCAAGTTATTCTGGCATGCCATGAAAGCCCAGTAAGCCCAGTAAGCCCAGTAAGCCCACAGTTTAAGACTGAGTAATTTAAAACTAAGTAACTAAAAGCTAATAACATAAAACTAATAACATAAAGCTGAGCCGCTTAGCTAATTATCTAAACCAAAGTCATCTAAACTAAAACCCGCTAAATCGACATCATCGCTTACTGAATCGTTGTTATTGTCAAAATCGAATTGCGCAGTGTGGGCAGCTTGTTGATTAAGCACTTCTTGTTGCTTGGCTTTATGCAGAGCATATTGACGGCGACGTTTTCGCTGCAAGCACAAACGAATCACATCTTGTTTTTGTAACTCACTAAACGTCATCCAGTTAAAACGCTCATCACGGCTTCGAAGACAACCCACACAATAACCGCGACTGTCAGACTGACATACGCCGATACAAGGGCTGGGGACCGCAAAAAAACTTAACTGTTCCATCATCAGTGAAATTAACTCCAGTACATAAAATGAAGACTCTTTCAGATTATCGATTACTATACGATATAGTCGATAAATTAATCGATACATTCATCGTGACATTCATTGCAAGAAGTATAGGTAACGGATCTACACAGCTACAATCTTCGTATATTAAGGTTATACTAATTGAGTTAATTTTGTACATTATTGCTGTTTAATAGGAGGTCTCATGAAAACATTTTGGCGTTCTGGTCAATTTTTTAGTCGTTACATAGGATGGCGCAAGCCTGTCATCATCTTAAGTTCGTTGCTATTAGTGGCCTCGTGCACAACTAAACCAAAGCAAGATTATGATGTAAATTATGACTTTTCTGCACTCAATAGCTTTAGTCAACTTACCATTGAGCAAACGGATGACCCATTAACCGCAGACAGAATTAACGCGGATATTAAGCAAACATTATTGAATCAAGGTTATGTTTATCAAGCAGACAATGCTGACTTTATTGTCAATTACGCTTTTGTCACTCAAGACAAAGAAAAAAACTCAGGCCTGTCTATTGGCTTAGGTTCCGGCACTTGGGGTTCTAGTGGTGGTATTGGTTTAGGCACGAGTATTGGCATTCCACTTGGCAGTGACACCGCAAAAACACAAATAATACAAATTGATATTGTCGATCCTAAAGATAAGCGTTTAATTTGGCGTGGTAATGGCCAATATCATTTTGATCAAGGCGGCGAAGAAAAAGCCCAGGGAATTAACCAAACCGTTATCGCAATTTTGGCGCAATTCCCACCGCAAAAATGATAACTCATGGCCATTGTGTAGTGAAAAATATCCAATGGCCGGCTTAGTTATCAAGTCGATGAAAAAATCTATTTAGCAATTAGCAACGCCGCGGTAAACTAGTGGTCAATTTACTTTATTGATTTGTTGAAATGACCACCGAAACATATAACCAAGCATTACTGACTTTAGCCCTGGCAGGCATCGATGCCATAAACACTTCTGCATCGCAGCATAAATCGCCAAGAACGCCAGCACAAGAAAGCCACTTTTTATGCAATTGGATGGTTGAGTCATTAAAAACTAAACGTTTTTCTAAACTAGTCGCAGACGATCTCACAACATGGATCCGTCAAGCACGCAGCCAAGGTGCTGGAGCCCAGCTTAAACGACTGCTGACTTGTATTGCCGATCAGTATCAACAAGCCAATAATAGCGCTATCGCTACAGGAGCTGGGCTTAAAAATCTGCTCGCTGAATTAACGGCACAAAAGTGGGTGATCATTACCGACACCGATATAGACGCTAAACTTAAGCTAGACAGCGTTGGGCAATCGAGCTTAATCATCTCTGCTAAAGAATTTAATCAGCACATTATCGATGACAACATCGTTAAATCTATTTCCATGTACATCCGCGGTGATGAAAGTCTAGTGGCGCGTTTAGCACTCACTCAAGGCATTTTATTAAGCCAAGGCAATAAGAAAACTACACTGATTAAACATCACAAGACCTACACCTTACGGCCTAAAAATCTGCATCCAAGTTTATGCTTATTGTGTCTTGATCAATATTAGCAAAAGCAAACCCGGCAGCGTATTGTGGGTACACGTGTAATGTGAGGAGGTACCATGAAAAGAAGCGTTATTGCGGTGACTTGCTTTGTACTCCTTTTTCTATCTACGCTAGCGTTTGCCGATACTGCGCTCAAATATAACGTTAATGGTTCCAGTAATTGGGTGCCTTATTACATCCCCGACTCACCTGAAAGCCCTGGTATTTTAGGTGAGTTAGTGCCCCTTTTGCTCACCCATGCCAACATCAAAATTGAAAAACACAACTTTCCACCAAGACGAACCAACTATGCGTTAGACAGTGGTTGGCTTGACTTTGATTTTGTTAGCCCGAGTTGGTTTCCTCATGACGATTTAGGCGAGGAATTTGTTCAATCGTCAGCCATTATCGCCATTGAAGAGCACATCATTACCCTAGCCTCTAACGCTAAAGATTGGCAAAGTAACGACAGCCTAAAAGGTCAAGAAATTGGTACAGTAGGTGGCTACTTATACCATGATGACACAGAGTTCACCCGGGTGGATTTCAACTCAGAACGAGAACTCATCAAAGCACTTTATAAAGACCGAGTTAAAGCGGCAATATCGGGTGACTTGCCCGCATTATATTGGGCCAAACAGCTCAACAGTCCTATCACGCTTGCCGCGCTCCATTCAAAAGGGCATATAGTGATGCGACTTCGAAAAGAACATGCGGCATTATTACCGAGAATCAATGCAGCTATTATTGAGTTGCAGTCTAACGGTACGATTACGCGCATTATCAACAAATACACCCAGCAAGCAGTATTTGAGCACATTGAGCAATAGTCTAAGCGTAAAAGGCTTAAAACGGGTTTACGCTATAACCTTCGTGAGCCAATACAGCATGAGCCGTTAATGCCGACAGCGCCATATCCACTCCAGGTAATAAGTCATCAGGCGTAATGCCATAATAAGCTGCGGTTTGGCCGCACACATAAAACCTAACGCCTTGTTTAACTAATTGCGCAATCAAGTCTGCATTAGCATTACTCTTACCCGTATTAAGCATTTTATAAAATCGCTCTTGAGTCATATCGCTCGCAGCTTGCCCATGAACGACCATCGCCAGTGAAATGTCTTCTCGTTTCACTCCGGCTGCAACGTGCATATTAATAAAACGGGCTAAGGTATCTATGCTGCGATTAAGTTCACCCGCTTTTGCTGCTTGGCCTAAATCAAACGCCACTTTAAACTTCATGCCTTTGGGGATCACTAAACTGCTATTGACCTCTGCAACCTTGCCATAATCTTTAATCACGGTGCCGGGTTTAAATGCTTCAATGCCAGCATTAGCCGTAAAAGAAAAACATGCAAAAACGGCAATTAACGCGGAAAACACCGCGGGTGTGATCGTTAAAGGTAAATTAATTTTCATTATAGTGATGTTCCTTATGATACCGAGTCTCGCAGCTTAATTAGCCACTCATTAACAATGTGGATGCCACTTTAACACAGTTTAACGCATGGAATTTAGCGCATTTCTGAGTATAATCGCCTCTAAAATAAGCCAAAACTGATTAATATGCCAATACGCCCGATTTGCCTCACTGACTGGTCAAGCATTATGGCCATACAAGCTCAATGTTATGTCGAGCTCACTCCTGAATCGTTAAGTGTGATGCAAAGTAAATGGCTGGCATCGCCTTCAACCTGTGTGGTCTTCGAGCAAACTCAACAAGTATTAGCCTATGCTTTAGTGCATCCTTGGAATCGTGGCGATGCACCGTCGTTAGACAGTGAGATATCATCGCAACATTCAACCAGTTGGTATTTACATGACATGGCCATTGCACCGAGTGCGCAAGGTTTAGGGGTTGGCAAACAACTTTTAACGCATGTACTTAATCAAGCTAGCGCGTTAAATATCGACGGCATTGGGCTCGTTGCGGTGCAAGGTGCACACACGTATTGGCTGCAACAAGGCTTTAAGCCACACGCAACATCGCCAAAACTCACTCAATCGCTTAGCAGCTATCCTGCTGGAGCCTGTTATTTATATTTAACGTTAACTTAAATGTAACCAATGGCCTCTTGATAAAGGTTAATAGCAATTTTATTGATAATTTATGGCAAGTTTTTGCGAACCTATTGGTTATAGCCTGTTGAACGTGGGACAATTAGCCATTATGTAAGAGCCTGCAGTTACACCCACTAGACTCTTACAACGTGGAACCTCATGCCTTAATAGCCATCTTATGGCAGGACAATCATCCTAGGTACCATATTATTTATGATTTACATTAATTTCAGGAGTTCGTCATGGCGCGCCAAGTGATTTACATTTTTAAAGGTCAAACAAAAACGATTCCATTTAGCTACGACATACACCACGACCTTTATGAAGCGGCTGCTGAGGCTGAAGGAATTGATTTAAAAAAGTTTCTCTCCATGGAAAAGCAGATTGCATTGACCTCAAAAAAAGGCGCTAAAGCAGAAAAAGAATTCCGCAAAAGCGAATTCGCTCGTTTTGGCTTTACCAGCATTAAGTTTGTGCGTGAAGATGATGAAATCTAACCTCAATTGAGTCGTAAGGAATATCAATGTTAAACACAGAACATGCCAATTTCCCTCGAGCCAGTTTTGTTCGCAGAGTCGGGGCGATAATTTATGATTCTTTACTCGCTGTTGCAGTTTATATGTTTGCCGGTGCGATTGGTTTTGCTGTCTTCTTTGGCTTACAAAGCAGCGGCATGATTTCACTCAATGGTTTTGAGCACACTTCAGATCTACTCAATAACACGCCGCTTTATCATGGACTTTATCAGCTGTGGTTAGCACTGTGTGTGGTGAGCTTTTACGCTATTTTTTGGAGCCGTGGAGGTCAAACGTTAGGCATGAGAGCCTGGCGTTTAAAAGTCCAACATCCTAACGGGCAAAACCTGAGCTTTATTACTGCTTGTGCTCGCGTAGTGTGGTCTTTATTAGGTGTGGGTAACTTATGGATTTTAATCAATGCCGATAAACTGGCTTTGCAAGACATGATGACCCGTTCAGAAGTGGTGTTATTGTCGGTTGAGGCCAATCAAATGCGTAATTGGCACGGCGCATAATATCGCTAAATAATGACATAATTTGATGGAATTAGTTGATGGTAACAGTTAGTGATTTTAGTTAATTCCTAAGTAATAAAAATGGCAACCTACTGGTTGCCATTTTTGTTTATCGCGTTAGCAAAACATTTATTTTCGGATGTAATATAAGGCAAAGCCGGTAAATAACACACTGGGCGCGACGGCCCCAATAAATGCCGGTATCTCGTAAACAATGCTCATGGGACCAAATATTTGGTTACTAATATAAAAACTAAAGCCAGCCACAACACCCAATAACACTCGAGCGCCCATCGTTACGGTACGCAATGGACCAAACACAAACGATAACGCCACGAGCATCATCACTGCCACCGTCACAGGCTGCATAATCTTGCGCCATAACGCTAAATCATATCGACTTGAGTCTTGCTGGTTAACCTCTAAATAGTCTAGATAATCGAGAAGCCCTCGAATGGATAACGACTCAGGCTTAACAGACACGACACTCAATTTATCTGGTGTCAGTGATGAGCGCCAAATATCGCTGTCTACATAATCTCGAACCACTTTATCATCTTGTATTGAAGTGTGATTAACGCCAATGAGCTTCCAAACATCCCCCTTAAACATGGCTTGCTCAGCGTGAGTAACGCCCGTCAATTCAAGCTTATCGTTAAAGCGATATAAGCTAACATTATTAAGGGAATCGACATTGATCACTTCACCGATATTAACGAACATATCGCCATCTTTAGCCCAAACACCGCGATGAGATTTAATTAAACTGCCACCTGAGGTTTTAACCGCTTGCAATTCTTTAGCACTTTTCTCCGCAATGGGAGCGCCCCACTCTCCTAGCGCCATCACCATAATCATCAGTGGAATAGCAGTCTTCATCGCCGATTGAGTAATTTGTAAACGCGACATGCCAGAAGCTTGCATGACCACAAGCTCAGAATTAGACGCCAACATCCCCATGCCGATTAACGCGCCAAGGAGTACCGCCATTGGGAAAAACATTTCAATGTCTCGTGGCACTAAAAACAATACGTAGATACCCGCATCGATTAACGTATAGCTACCGCGCCCGACAACGCGTAACTGATCTACCCACTTAATAATGCCCGACAAGCCAGTTAGAACAAGTAAACACAAAGCCGACGTGCTGACAATCATACGGGCAATATAAAGGTCTAAAATTCTCATGCTGTCACCTGCTTACGTTTAAATAAGCCTAGCAACTTTTTACCTGACGGCCGCTCTTTAACTAATAACAGTAACCCTAATATCAAAGCGCAACCATGGATCCACCACATGCCTAAATACTGTGGTACCACTTCATCTTGCAAGGCTTTACGGCCCGCTACCATCAATCCAAAATAGCCTAAATACAATAAAATAGCCGGGAACATTTTGGCAAACTTACCTTGACGAACGTTCACTCGAGCTAAAGGTACGGCAATTAATGTCATTAATGGAATAGCGATAGGAATTGCCAAACGCCATTGAAACTCAGCTGAGGCTTCAGGTCCTGGGGTTGCCAATAATTCGTCAACAGGCAGTGCTGACAATTTACGACGACGCTCATCCACTTCCTGCTCTTTGATTTCCATTTTATAACCACCAAACTCAATGGTCTGTAAGTCAAGAGAATTGGGACTACCTTGGTAACGTACTCCGTTTTCAAGTTGCAGTTGTTGGCTGCCAATATCGTCTTCTATCACTCGGCCTTGCTGAGCAACAACAATGTTGGTTAAGCCATCTTCATCTTCAGGATCGGGTAACTGCGCCACAAAGACGTTATCAAGAGTGTTATCTTTGTTAATACGCTCAACAAACAACACCGCCCGCCCGTTAGGACTGGCTTGGAAGCGCCCTTGAGTCAAGGCTGCAAGACCGGCCTCCGACTGAGCTTTCTCTAATACCTGGTTTTGACGTTCTTCTGCCCACGGACCGACATAAATCGACAAATAAGCAGTAAAAATCAAATTGCCAAGCGCAACCAGTAACGTGACGCGGGTGACATACCACTCACTAACACCTACGCCGTGCAATACCACCATTTCATTTTCGGCATACATACGCCCATGAGCCAATAAAATGGCTAAAAAGAAACTCAGCGGCAAGACTAAAACGGTTAATTGAGGCAAGTTAAGCCCCAGCAATGTCATGACTAATGATGCAGGAAATTCGCCGTCTGAAGCGTCAGCTAACACGCGCACAAATTGCTGGCTAATAAAAATAGTTAACAGTACCAAAAGTACCGCAAATTGTGCTTTTAAAACTTCACCAATCAGGTATCTAAATACAATCACAAGTAGGATCCGGTGGTTAAACTTATCTTTTTACTGGTATCAGAGCAACTTTCATGTAAACTGTCTACTTTCAGCAGTTTTGCTAGTTTTCTGACCAGCGCGGAAGGTGCTTTCGGGTCATCATTAACCTCTATTTTGGCAGTCAATTTCCGCCTTTTTTTAGTTAATAATCCCAAACAGTTAACACCTTTTCGTTGATTATATGCCAGATGGCCTAATGCAAACATTATCTAATAAATATAAAAATTTGTCTTTAAGAATCTAGGAGTGCTCATGGAGTTTAGCGTAAAGAGCGGCAGCCCCGAAAAGCAACGTTCGGCTTGTATCGTTGTTGGTGTCTACGAACCTCGCCGTTTATCTGGTATCGCAGAGCAATTGGATAAAATCAGTGAAGGTTACATTAGTAATCTACTTCGCCGTGGCGACCTTGAAGGTAAGCCTGGTCAAATGTTGCTATTGCATCACGTACCCAACGTATTAAGTGAACGTGTATTATTGGTTGGTTGTGGTAAAGAGCGTGAGCTAGACGAGCGCCAATACAAACAAATCATCACAAAAACCATCAGCACGTTAAACGAAACAGGCTCTATGGAAGCAGTATGCTTCTTAACTGAGTTGCATGTCAAAGGCCGCGACACCTATTGGAAAGTTCGCCAAGCCGTTGAAACAACTCAAAACAGCTTATATTCATTTGATGCATTAAAAACCCGTAAGGGTGAAACTCGTCGTCCACTGCGTAAAATGGTATTTAATGTGCCTACTCGCCGTGAACTCACCATTGGTGAGCGCGCGATTGAGCACGGAGCCGCGGTGTCAGCAGGTATGCATTTATGCCGCGACGTGGCCAACATGCCACCGAATATCTGCAACCCAGCTTATTTAGCATCTCAAGCTCGTCAAATGGCTGAAGTGCACGAAAACCTAAAAGTGACGACCATTGGCGAAGAGCAAATGGCCAAGTTAGGTATGCATTCATACCTTGCTGTAGGTCGTGCTAGCGCAAACGAGTCAATTATGACCGTGATGGAATATCAAGGCGCAGTAAACAGCACAGAAAAACCAATTGTACTTGTGGGTAAAGGATTAACCTTTGACTCAGGCGGCATTTCATTAAAACCAGGCGAAGCCATGGACGAAATGAAATACGACATGGGTGGCGCTGCGGGTGTAATTGGCGCAATGAAAGCGCTATGTGAAATGAAGTTGCCTATCAATGTTATTGGTATTTTAGCTGGCTGTGAGAACATGCCTGCGGGTAACGCATATCGCCCAGGTGACATTTTAACAACCATGTCAGGTCAAACGGTTGAAGTGCTTAACACTGATGCTGAAGGTCGTTTAGTGTTATGTGATGTATTAACTTACGTTGAACGCTTCGATCCTGAGCTTGTCATTGATACGGCAACCTTAACCGGTGCATGTGTGATTGCATTAGGTAAACATGCTTCAGGCTTGTTTAGCTCACACAACCCATTAGCACATGAATTGCTTAATGCTGGTGAGCAAAGCGGTGACCGTGCATGGCGCATGCCGTTATGGGATGAATACCAAGACATGCTAGACAGCCCGTTTGCTGACATGACTAACTTAGGTGGCCGTCCTGCGGGCTCAATCACTGCGGCGTGTTTCTTGTCTCGCTTTGCTAAAAAGTACAACTGGGCGCATTTAGACGTAGCCGGTACAGCTTGGAATAGCGGCGCAAACAAAGGTTCAACCGGTCGTCCGGTGCCGATTTTAAGCCAGTTCTTAATTAATCGTGCTGGTGTTGAAATTAGCGAATAAGCTTTGGCTTAACGCATAAAAAAGGGTAAAGCGCAGGCTTTACCCTTTTTTGTTACTGTTTTATTGGAATGGTAGATGATCATCACCTCGGGCCGCATGGTTTTAAGATTAGAGAGCTTAAGTTTAGAGCCGTTGAATATAGTCACTTTGAATATAGTCACTTTGAATTTAGTTTTATTAAGCGTAGTGCTATTGAGCGAAGTGCTATTGAGTAAAGCGTTATTGAGTGAAGTGCCATTGAGTTGGCAACCAAAATTAGACGACTTAAATCAGCCCTCAAATTAGGCCAGCCATTGACGATGTAACTGCTCGCCATCACCGAGATAATCTAATACCCAGGCCAATGCGGGTGACATTTGTTCATCATTCCATGCAAGACAACATGGGCTCGGTTGCTTAATTCGACTCAGTACCTTGCTCACTAACCTACCCGACTCAATTAACGGCTGTGCTAAATGAGCAGGCATATAGCCAACACCAAGCCCTTCGACAAAACAATTAATCGCACTGTGCCAATCGGGCACAACCAAGCGGCGTTGGCCATTTAACAACCAATCGGTTCGTTTAGGAATTTCACGTGACGTATCTTCCAAGCAAATAGACGGAAACACTTTAAGTTCATCATCAATCAAAGGCCGCACAATATCGGCTAACGGATGCCCCGCACTGACAACAAACAACCAATCAATGTCGCCCATATAAGTAAACTTATAAGCCCCGCCAACCGGATTGGCGGTAGTAGCACCAATCGCAATATCACTACGACCAGTAGCAAGTGCCTCCCATACACCATTAAACACTTCGATACGAATAATTAACTCAACATCTTGAAACTGCCTATAAAAGTCAGCAATTAAGGCATGTACACTGTCGGTTCTCGCGATGTTATCAAGCGCAATTGACAAAGTGGGCTTCCAACCATTCGCCACTCGTTGAGTGTCGCGCTTCATCAGCGCCATATCAGCCAAAAAGACACGAGCTTTGGCTGCAAAATGCTTACCGGCAGGGGTTAACGTAACACTGCGATGATGGCGAATAAATAGCTCAACACCTAATTCCGTTTCAATTTGTTTAATTGAATAACTAATAGCAGATGGCACTTTATGTAATTTTTTTGCCGCCGCAGTAAAGCTGCCTGTTTGGGCAACAACATCAATTAATTCGAAAGTTTGCTGTGAAAGCATATTGATTTAACTCATTAAAAATGGATATTTATCTAAAATCAACAAACATAAAAATACATCCTAAATAAATCCCTCAATCTAATCCATCAATATTTTTGATGGCAGTGGTCAAAAATAAACGTTTCCTGCTAATTTAGTAACCCATTAAGCTACTGTTTTTTATTCATACCAACAGAACTAAAGATGTCAGAATTTAGCAGCAACAATATAATTACTAACACTAAACCAACAAAATTAATGTTTTATTTTTTCCTTTTTTATTTAGCTTTGCTGAGTATGTTAGGGTTTATTGCAACAGATATGTATCTACCTTCGTTCAAATCTATTGAAGGGACATTTAATGCCACCACCTCAGAAGTGGCTATTTCGCTAACCAGCTTTTTAGCTGGGCTTGCAATCGGTCAGTTACTGTATGGTCCGTTAGTCCATAAAATAGGCAAACGAAACGCCCTACTGGTCGGCTTAGGTTTATTTATGCTGGCAAGTGCATTGATTGCAACCAGTGACAACATCATGACAATGAACATTGCGCGCTTTTTTCAAGCGATTGGAGCGTGTAGCGCCGCGGTAATTTGGCAGGCGATTGTGATTGAACAATACCCAGCAGATAAAGCGCAAAACATATTTTCTAATATCATGCCGTTAGTTGCACTTTCTCCTGCGCTAGCCCCTATTGTGGGTGCATTTATACTAAACAGTTTTGGTTGGCGGGCTGTGTTTATCTGTTTGTGTATCATCGCCGTTATGCTGATTACCATGACCTGTATTTTTGTCCCTAAAGAATCCAAACTTATTCAGGCCAATAAAACACATATTGGCTATCTGCAACTACTCAGCAATACTCGCTACTTGGGTAATGTATTAATATTTGGCGCGTGCTCAGGGGCTTTTTTTGCTTACTTAACCTTATGGCCAGCGGTAATGGAACAATATGGTTATGCCGCAACAGAAATTGGTTTAAGTTTTGTTCCACAAACAATCATGTTTATCGTTGGTGGCTACTCCAGTAAAATACTCATCAAAAAGCTGGGTACCCAAACCACATTAACTTGCTTATTGATTTTCTTTGGTTATTGCGTTGCAGCCATTTTTGTCTCAAGCGTATTAATCAACACCGACACCATTTGGCCGTTATTAATTGCATTTTCACTACTTGCTGGCAGTAATGGTGCAATTTATCCCATCGTCGTTAACAATGCGCTGCAAGAGTTTAAACACAACGCGTCAAAAGCCGCTGGATTACAGAATTTTATTCAAATTTCGATTGCCTTCGGCGCATCAAGCTTAGTCGTGCTTTGGGCTGACTTAGGTGACAACGCGATTGGATGGGGTATTTTAGTTTGTTCAATATTAGTCGCAGTGGGATACATCATTAAACGTCATGATTCTTGGAAACAAATCAAGCAGCACTTTGTGTTCCCCGATCCGGCAAGACTGAGTCAAACCTCAAGCAAAGAGGTGCCTAAATAACGCATCAATAAACGCAATAATGATGAGGTTATAGTTTGTTTTATAACCTCATTACATGGTAGATTAAATATCGAACAATATCATCGAACAATACCATCGAACAACATCGCTAAAAACGACGTTATATACTGACTCAACAATCAGAAGGAATTGATTGAATGGCACGGCATGCTCAACACTCTAGTCCCCTACAATCGGCCATTAATTGATGAAATACTCTCAATTAAGCCTCTGTACTATATTAATATGTGCGTTTGTGACCTTGATGCCTTTAAACAAGCTAGCAGCACAATCGCTCTACGACACCCAATTTATTACCCACCCACTACGGCCTTTTAGTTACCAAGATAACGGAGTGCTAAGTGGATTTTCTGTCGACATAATTCAGGCGATGATACAAAACACCAATGTGAGTGCTAAAACAGATATTGAAATGTACCCTTTTAATAGGGCTTTTCAGTTGTTAAAGTCACAACCTAATACTGCATTATTTGCTATCGCAAAAAGACCTGAGCGTGAACAAAGCATGAAGTGGGTCGGGCCTATCATTACTAGCGGCGTATATTTTTATAAAAAGCGAAGTTCGCAATTGTCTGTTGCCCACTTAGCAGATCTCAAGCGAGTACAAAATATTGGCGTGGTGCTTGATAATGCCGACCACACTTACTTAAGCGCCCAAGGATTTACCAATCTCAGCACCGACAATGCTCAATTACAATCCCTAAAGATGCTCAGCTACGGCCGTGTAGACGCTGCACCAATGAGCGAATTAGTGATGCCTTTTTTAGCAAAAGCGGCAAATATCGATATTGATACCATAGAACGTACACCAGTTAAGCTATACGACTCAACCTTGTACATTGCTTTTTCAAACGACACAAGTGACGAGGTAGTGGCACTCTGGCAACAGGCATTTGATGAACTAAAAACATCAGGGCAGTATCAAGCAATTTATGACCGATACTTTACCCAAAAGATCAGTATTGCTCAGCACTAAAAACCCAAACTCCCAAAACTCAACATCTTAAATCCAGCGCCATTGGCCATTGTGCTAAACACGTTAACCAAGGGCGCGGTTATACCATTCCGCGTTAGTAAATGATCTCTCAGCGAGAATGTAAAAGGGCTTAAACAAGGCGTATGGCTGAATGAATAGTTGTTCTCTTTCGAAGTCATGCAACGCAGTGTAAGCCCTTTTAAAACTCGCCTGAAAGGAATGCCCCTGCCGCTTTTGCTCTGCGTTCTCGCTATTTGAAAGGGAACAACCATTACTACATAGCGACGCCTTAATCAAAAACCGCTGGAAGCATTCTGAGTGGGCACTTATTAATGCGCAATGGTATTAATTATCGACTCATTTTATCCGCTAAAAATACCGCTACCGACAATGTCGATTTGAAAAATCTAAGCGAAAAAATAGCCAGCAACTAAACAATTGTTAACTTGTTACACATACGTAACAAGCCTATTATCTCGTTTGCAAACATGATAAGTCCATAATCTATAAAACAAACTCGCAGAAAGGGATCTTCAGGTGAAAGCGCTAAAAGTCATCATCATTACAATCGTTAGTGCATTGGCCCTTTATGGGTTAGTGGCAATTTTATTGGGCTGGCTACTCAGCTCCATGTGCGGTAACACCGTTTACACCGAATCACTTTCATTAGATAAAATGTACAAGGCTGTTATCTTTGAACGAAGCTGCGCCGGTGCTTCTGACTACTCAACTCAAATATCAATCATCAAAGCAGATGAGCAACTGTGCGACAATTGCGCTGGTGATGTGCTCGTTGCTAATGGCCATCCTAACGACAATAAACTCAGCTTAATCTGGTTAGGGCAACAAGATTCTGACGATCAACATCTGCAAATTCATGTTCCTGCTGACATTACAATTGAGACTCAAGAAACCAGCTGGTCCTCTTGGTTTGATAGTATCGATATTTCCTACCCTGTATTTGACCAATATCCATTAGCTTGCGAACACAACCCGCAAGCTAAAGCATGTCAATTCATCACAAATGATCAAAAACTGATTGATGTATTAATTCAATTTAAAGACTTTAAAAACCATAAAGCACTCGCCGTTTCAGTGAGTGATAGTGGTCATATTCGCTATGGCTACGGTTTTGGTTATGATTCAATGTTAAAAGCGCAACGCAGAGCATTAAAAGAGTGCACCAAAGGCACAAGCCCTACTCATGCAAAATGTGAATTAATTCGCTAGGGGCACGCAGTGCTATTTGAGCGTCACCAACACAAAATACATCTCATAGATAATCACAAAATAGCGGTCAGTTACGACCGCTTTACTACCCGGTTCAGCTTATCCATTAATCAACAACAAGTTTATACCCGGCTACTACTGCTAGGTCCATGGCGTAAACAGCAGCTAATGATTAATGATATTTCTTACTCTTTAACCTGAACTCGGGATAAGGGATGAACTTATACTATTTAAAATCAACACGTTACCCATCCTCTCTTTCAAGCTTGTCATTTGTTCTGCTAACAAGGCGAATTGACGCGTCAATAGCTAGCCTATTGTAAGTCGATTCAACGCAGTTAGCAGGGCAAAGGACTGTTTGAAAGGCATTTATTATCCCGAGCTCAGGTTATTTAACTATTAGATGGTTCGTATTGTGGCGTTCAAGCTTAACGCCACAGCAATCATCTCCTCAACGTCCATCCATCAAGGAGCTATTACCTCAGCGGCGTAGAAAGTCCATTATGATCGCGCTCTATGTCGGATTAATCAGCACGATTAAACTGACGATCATGACATTGAGCTATGCTAATGTCATATAAATAGCAAAACCACAGCCATTAACCCGCAAGCGATTTTAGTGTAAACTCGTGGTCAACTTATAAACCGGTAAAAAGCTGCACAACATGACTCAAGCCTTGTTTTACCTTATGCCTGATAATCATAATCAAATGAGTGCATTAGATGCGCTTTATTTGGCTGCCTGCCGGTTAGCAGAACAACACTATCGCCAACAAAAAACCGTCTATATTCACTGCAAAGACAAGCAACAAGCTTATGCAATTGACGAGTTACTGTGGCAATTTGAGCCTAACGCCTTTGTACCGCACAATTTAAAAGGCGAAGGCCCAATAACAGGTGCGCCGGTTGAAATTGGTTTTGACACCTTAGGGCCAAATAAAAGTCGCCAAGTTCTGATTAATCTTGCAGACCACATGCCCACTTTTGCGGTAAACTTGCCCCATATTATCGATTTTGTCGCTAATGACGATGAGCTTAAGCGCATTGCCCGCAATCGCTACCGTCAATATCAAAGTGCAGGCATTACACCTAGCACTCAAGCATTAGCAGAATAAACACTTAATTTAGATAGAGAACATAACGCTCCTATGGAAAAAACATACAACCCAAAGTCTATCGAACAAGCCCTTTACCAAAACTGGGAAGAGCAAGGTTACTTCAAGCCGCATGGCAATGAATCACAAGGCAACTACTGCATCATGATCCCGCCACCGAACGTAACCGGTAGCTTGCACATGGGTCATGCATTCCAAGACACTATCATGGATACCCTTACCCGCTATCAACGCATGAAGGGTAAAAATACCCTTTGGCAAGTGGGTACCGACCATGCAGGTATTGCGACTCAAATGTTAGTTGAGCGTAAGCTTGAAGCTGAAGAAGGCAAAACACGCCATGATTTAGGCCGTGATGCGTTTATCAACAAAGTATGGGATTGGAAAGCCGAATCAGGCGGAACCATCACTAAGCAGCTTCGTCGTATGGGCGCCTCTGTTGATTGGGATCGCGAACGTTTTACCATGGACGAAGGCCTATCAAAAGCCGTTCAAGAAGTGTTTGTGCGTCTTTATGATGACGAATTGATTTATCGCGGTAAGCGCCTAGTTAACTGGGATCCAAAGCTACACACCGCCATTTCCGATCTTGAAGTTGAAAACAAAGAGAAGCAAGGCCACATGTGGCACTTCCGCTATCCTTTGGCACAAGGCGCACTCACGGCCGACGGTAAAGACTACCTCGAGGTTGCCACCACTCGCCCTGAAACCATGTTAGGTGACAGCGCAGTTGCAGTGCACCCAGATGACGAACGTTATCAATCACTCATTGGCAAATTCATTTTATTGCCTATCGTTAACCGTTTAGTACCGATTGTTGCCGACGATTATGTCGACATGGAATTTGGCACCGGCTGCGTAAAAATTACTCCAGCACATGACTTTAATGACTATGAAGTCGGTAAACGTCATGCATTGCCTATGTACAATATCTTCACCTTAGATGCATCAGTACGCAGCTTTGTTGAAGTGATTAACACTGATGGCACACCAAACAAAGCAATTGAAATCGCCTTACCAGAACGTTATGTCGGCCTAGACCGTTTTAAAGCACGTGACGCGATTGTCGCTGAATTTGAGACATTAGGCTTACTTGAAAAAGTGGCTCCACACGGCTTAAAAGTGCCTCATGGCGACCGCTCAGGCGTGGTGATTGAGCCATTACTGACAGACCAATGGTACGTTGCGGTAGAGTCTATGGCTAAAACAGCCATCGAAGCAGTTGAAACCGGTGAAATCAAATTTGTGCCACAACAATACGAAAACATGTATTTTTCGTGGATGCGCGACATCAACGACTGGTGTATTTCACGTCAGCTATGGTGGGGACACCGTATTCCAGCCTGGTACGACGAAAACGGTAAAGTGTACGTTGGTCGTAACGAAGCAGAAGTGCGCGCCAAACATAAGCTTGCCGACTCAGCCGTGCTGCGCCAGGACGATGACGTACTTGATACCTGGTTCAGTTCAGCGTTATGGACATTCTCAACACTAGGCTGGCCAGACAATTTAGAAGACTTAAAAACCTTCCACCCAACCGACGTGTTGGTCACAGGTTTTGACATTATCTTCTTCTGGGTTGCCCGTATGATCATGATGACCATGCATTTCATTAAAGATGAAAACGGCAAGCCACAAGTGCCTTTTAAAACCGTTTACGTGACCGGTCTTATCCGTGACGAAGTCGGTAATAAGATGTCAAAGTCTAAAGGTAACGTACTTGACCCATTAGACATGATTGACGGTATTGAACTAGAAACGCTAGTTGAAAAACGTACCGGCAACATGATGCAGCCTCAGTTGGCCGCTAAAATTGAAAAAAGCACTCGTAAAGAATTTGCCGACGGCATTGAAGCTCACGGCACAGACGCATTGCGCTTTACTTTAGCTGCAATGGCATCAACCGGTCGTGACATTAACTGGGACATGAAGCGCCTAGACGGTTACCGCAGTTTTTGTAACAAGTTATGGAACGCATCACGCTACGTGTTGATGAACACCGAAACTCAAACCAACCCAGACAGCGACGAAGCCGGTACACCACTTGATTGCGGCCAAATCTTAGTTGACGGCAAACTAGGTGAAATGGAACTGTCATTAGCCGACCGTTGGATTATTGGTTTATTTAATCAAACCGTAAAAACCTTCGACGACTATATGGCTGCATACCGTTTTGACTTAGCGGCTAACACCTTATACGAGTTCACCTGGAACCAATTCTGTGACTGGTATTTAGAGTTAACCAAACCCGTAATGCAAAATGGCAGCGAAGCGCAAATGCGCGGCACTCGCCATACCTTGGTGACCGTGCTTGAAAAAATGCAGCGTTTAATGCACCCAATCATGCCGTACATTACCGAAACCATTTGGCAGCGCGTTAAGCCACTTGCTGGCGTGACTGGCGACACCTTGATGTTAGCCACCTTCCCAACATATCAAGCTGACCATGTTGATGAGACGGCAATGGCCGATTTAGAATGGGTTAAGCAAGTCATTGTTGCGGTACGTAATATTCGTGCAGAGCTCAACATTGCGCCTTCTAAGCCACTAAATGCATTAGTGCGCGGTGTGAGTTATCAAGACAGGATCCGCCTTGAAGCTAATCAAACATTCTTTGCCAGCTTAGCGAAACTCGAAACCATCACCATTCTTGAAGAAGGTGAAACAGCGCCAATGTCGACCACGCAGCTAGTGGGCAATATGGAGCTGTTGATCCCAATGGCGGGTTTAATCGATGTTGCTGCTGAAATGGCGCGTATCGACAAGCAGTTAGAAAAGCTGGCGCAAGAAATTGCGCGCATTGAAGGCAAATTGTCTAATGAAGGCTTTGTCGCTAAAGCCCCTGCTGCAGTGATTGATAAAGAACGCGCAAAAATGACCGACTTAACACGCGATATTGAAAAGTTAAACGAGCAAAAAATTGAACTGGCTAAAATAGAAGCCTAATCAATTAATTACATTGATACAAAAAACCAGCGATACGTCGCTGGTTTTTTATTTTACATTTATATAAAACTTTAATATCTCATTTTGCGTTTTTGCTGTATAAGCTTGCGCCAATATCATCATTCTATTTAATGGGTCAAAACCATGTCTGATAAGTACTTTTTCAAAGGGCGTAGAACCCCAAAGCCAGCGTATGGCGAAAGTGGTTATAACACCAAACGTGCCAGTAAACCGGGTACAGAGATTTCACCGTTAATCTTATCGGTGCAAACTGAAGCGCGTAAAGTTGAAGTTGCAGCTTTGGTTGCCGAACAAAAGCTGATTGCCAACATTACCGTTGATGCAGATAAAGCTGAAAACATCATTGAGTTAACGGGATTACTGAACAAGCCGAAAGCAGTCAGCTTTGAAGCTAAACCTAACCGTAATGATGTATGCACTTGCGGCAGTGGCAAAAAATACAAAAAGTGTTGTGGAGCCTAAAGCGCCAGCTTTACATGCTAAACACATAGCAACACTTCAAAACAAAGCGGATCTCACGATCCGCTTTTTGTTTTTTGGATATTTTATCAGAACTTAGGTAGAGTGTCTGGCGTTAACTACATACACAATAATAAGGGTGACTTATGAGCACTAACTCGCATTCAGGCAACGACCTGCGTGAAGTAAAACAACTGGGGATGTGGGCATCAATCACCAGTCTAGGGTATATATTTTGGCTTGTTGGCGGCATGGAGCTGGTTGAGCGAATAGCTTATTACGGCGTAAAAGCCTCCGCGGGTTTATATGCAAAATCCCCCGTGTCGGAAGGTGGCTTAGGTATCGACTTACACGATTACGGCATCATCATTGCTGTATGGGCCATGCTACAAACCTTTATTCCTGTATTTACCGGCGGTATCTCAGATCGTGTCGGTTACAAAGAAACCATTTTTGTTTCGACCATTATCAAAATTTTCGGTTACCTCACCATGGCCATATTCCCAGACTTTTGGGGGTTTTTAGCCGGAGCCATGTTGCTTGCCGCAGGTACAGGGGTATTTAAACCCGGTATTCAAGGTACGCTCGTGCTGTCAACAAAGCGCGAAAACACCTCTATGGCTTGGGGTATATTTTATCAAGTCGTGAATATCGGTGGTTTCCTAGGTCCGCTAGTGGCCGTGCACATGCGCCAGTTATCGTGGGACAATGTGTTTTATGCTTGTGCGGCGATTATCTCATTTAACTTCTTATTTTTATTGGCCTATAAAGAACCAGGTAAAGATGAGCGTTTAGCCAGAGCGGCTAAAGTAAAATCAGGTGAAATCCAGCAAGAAGCGTTATGGAAAGATGCACTGCATGAGCTGAAAAAGCCGATCGTGCTTTACTACATGTTAGTGTTTGCTGGCTTTTGGTTTTTATATAACTCGCTATTTGACGTACTGCCTATTCATATTGCCGAGTGGGTTGATACTAGCATTATTGTCACCTCATTATTTGGCCCTGAAGGCACCAGCAACGGCATTTTACAATTCTGGCTTGGTCTGAATAACGACGGTACCAAGGTGATGCCTGAGGGCATGCTAAATCTTAACGCAGGCATGATCATGACCACCTGCTTTTTAGTCGCTGCCTTTACCGCCAAATACCGCATCACCACCGCGATGTTAGTAGGATGTATTTTAAGTATTGCCGCGATTATGTTGGTCGGTGCATTTAATGCCGCGTGGATGATTGTATTAGCCATTGTGATGTTCTCTTTCGGCGAAATGATGATTAGCCCGAAGAAAAACGAATTTATGGGTAATATTGCTCCTGAAGGTAAAAAAGCCATGTATTTAGGCTTTGTCATGTTACCGCAAGGGATCGGTTGGACATTAGAAGGCTACTTCGCCCCTAAGCTATACCAAATCTATGCTTCAAAAGAGATTATCTCGCGTAATGAGTTAGTCAGCCGTGGCATGAGCCAAAGCGACGTTGATGCGATTCCACAAGGTGAAGCCTTTATGCGCTTAGTAGATTTTACTGGTATGGAAGCTCAGCCATTAACGCATATGCTGTATGAAGCCAATAACATTGGTATGGCATGGTACATCATCGCTGCTATCGGGATTATTTCAGCTGTGGGTATCTTTATCTACGGAAAATGGTTATTGACCATGCAGCGCCAACAAGCCGCGGCGTAATAGCCAGTAGCACTCGATGAGTGTACAGATTCATTAAGCCACAATATCAATACCAATAAGGGAGGCAGCAATGCCTCCCTTTTGCTATCTACGATAAAATGACAGGCTTTATCGAATCTAGAGCGCTTCGCTGCTAGGACGCTACGCGGCTAGAATCTATAAAATCTTAGCAGCGAGTCCAGCCATCATTGTTAGCAAGCCAAAATAACGTTGTCATCCCATAGTAAGAGCCTAGATCGCTTCGCTGCTAGGACTTTACGCGGCTAGAATCTATAAAATCTTAGAAGTGAGTCCAACCATTATTGTTAGCAAGCCAAAATAACGTTGTCATCCCATAGTAAGAGCCTAGATCGCTTCGCTGCTAGGACGCTACGCGGCTAGAATCTATAAAATCTGAACAGCGAAGCAGTCACTACCCATATCGCAGCATTCGTTTTGTTCATTTTCTAGCAGGACAACGTCCGCCCTAGCAGCAAAGCGACCCTAGCAGGACGAAGTCTGTCCTAGCAGCGAAGCGACCCTAGCAGGACAACGTCCGCCCTAGCAGCGTAGCGACCCTAGCAGGACAACGTCCGCCCTAGCAGCGTAGCGACCCTAGCAGCAAAGCGACCCTAGCAGGACAACGTCCGTCCTAGCAGCAAAGCGACCCTAGCAGGACAACGTCCGTCCTAGCAGCGAAGCGACCCTAGCAGGACAACGTCCGTCCTAGCAGCGAAGCGACCCTAGCAGGACAACGTCCGCCCTAGCAGCGAAGCGACCCTAGCTGCACTTATGGATGAAAATCAAACAAAAAAAGAGGGAGGCATTGCTGCCTCCCTCTTGCTTAGTTTCTTAAGTGATGATTAAGAAATGGTTGTTTTTATTCACTTACCTAGTGAGAAGTCGTCGCGTGAACTTTATCAAGGCCGTAAGTTTTACCTTCGGCATGACAAGTTGCACAAGATTCAATCGGTACACCTGCAGCAGACATTACGCTATCACCAGCAACTGTAGCACCATTGCTCTTAAAGTGAGCAAGAGCCGCAGCACCAGAGTGCGCATGACAACTACGACATGCTTCAGCAACAGGAGAGATAAATTCTCCGCCACTGATTGCAATTGAAGTTCTGCCAGAGGTTAACGTACCAGTGCCAGAGAAAAATGGCATAGCATCGCCTGCAGCATTTGCATCTTTATGACACGCTTGGCAATTGGTTTTACTAGCTGGATAGTTAACCCAAGTTTCACCATCTGTACCTAAGTAAATGCCAGCGCCAGTGCTACCCGCAAACATACCGCTGTGGAAACGGTGAGCAACTGTGACTAAGTCACGGTTGTAATATTCTAGGCCTTCAACCACTTCAAACGTTGGTGAGCCATTAGCATCCACACCAGATTGCTTGTACACATCTGCATGATAAGAACCAGGGTAATTGTTGCTATGACAATCGGCACATTGTGTAAAGTTAGTCACACCATGGTTAGGTGATTTAACATGCGCTAAATTGTCATGACATGCATTACATTTCGCTTCATCAGCCGTTGTACGGTCATTACCAGCTTGAGTCGGTGCGCTATAAGCTGTTAGCTCAGGGCTAACAAAACGTAAGTTGTCAGTGGTTTCAACACCCGCTGCAGCAACAGCATCAAACTTGAAGAACTTAGTGACGATATTAGCAGGAACCGCGACGTCACAAGCACCAGTATCTGTGCCTGCACCTGTTGCTAACATAGTATTAATCACTACTTTGCCAGTCGTTGAGTTACCACACATGTTCATTTCTGAAGATACTGAAATTGTTTTTCCATCAAGTTGGTTGGCAGAAAGTGCTTTCGTTAAGGTTATTTTGCCACCACTAACGATAAACATTTCAGGATTAGTTACTGTGTTAACACTCAAACCACGAACATAATCACCATTACTATCAAGAGTACCAATTAACATGTCGTCACCGGATGCTTTCTTGTTCAAGTACTGAGTTAAATCAGTACCATCAGCTGCAACAGCACCATTTAGATTAACGTTATAAACAATCGTTAATACATCTGCAGCAACATCGGCAGAAACAACCTCAAACACTAAGCCAGTTTCGAAAGCATCTCGACGATCAACACCGTGAGCTTCCATTGGGCTTAAACTTCCTGCACCATGACAGCCTGAACAGACCGCATCACTTGAAGGAATAATCCCTCTGTGATTTTCACCGGTAGCTAAATCAACATCAACGTGACAAGACACACACGCCTCAGCATAAATGTTATCGTTCCACTGAGTGCCATTATCATGACAAGCAGTACATTCATTTAGCTCTGTAGGAAAACCAATTTCACCAAACATTTCTTTGGCTTCGCCCGTTAGCGAGTCAGCAATATGATGACCTGCGTGGATAGTGTGGATCATGGCATTGAAGTTAGCGTTATAACCTTTATCAGGATCATCTTGTCCGCCGGCATATGCAGGGTTATGACAAGCCACACAGTTTTCAACTTTTTGATAGTTATGGTGAGCGTCAATGTTAGCGATACGCATATCTGTATCAGCGAAACCTTCCATTGGGCTGTGACATTTAATACATGCCGCATTAGACACTGAGTCTTTTGCTGATACCGCAAGTTCACCAGTAGCAGGAATAAAATCTAACGGTGTCGATAAAATTTTATCGCTGATGCCAGTACCGTCAGCGTCGACCACATCATAGGTGCGGATCATGACACGTACTAAATCATTAGCATTACCACTCGCTAATACAACGGGTGCATTACCTTCATGTGTCCAAGTACCGATGTAAGTACCAGGGTTTGCGGCATCTTCAGTTAATGTACACGCGTCCTTATCACCAGCACTACCGGTAAGGTTACAATACATGCTGTTACCATAGCCATTGGCTAACGTATGGTTAGTCCATAACATTGGCGCACCAGTGTCTGTGGTATTCTCAGACTGACTGGTGACATATAGAGCGACTCTCTCAAGACCAGAGAATGGAACATCTGCATTACCCGTACCTTTACCCGATACGGTAAATTTAATACTAAAAGGTTCGCTACCAACCACAACAATATCGGCTGGATCAAGTTGCAAGTTATAATCGTATGCATTGTTTACGGTAGTTACCGTTAATCCTGCAGAAGTGCCATTAGAACCATCAGCACCAGCAGCACCATCTGCACCAGCAGCACCGTCGGCACCATCACTGCCGTCAGAACCACATCCTGCTAAACCAAAAGCAGCAATGAATGCCGCAGCAAGTAACGTTCTATTATATTTTTTCATTTTAAATCCCCCGATTTAAATGTGTAGGTTTTACACATACAAAATATAAGGAATTAGAGACAAATACCCGCGCGGTGTAACAAACCTGTGATGTTTGGTTGCAAATTCGTTAACAGGAATTGGTGATTTTACTTTTAAGTATCCCAAAATATGAAATAGCCAATTTTATATTTTGTAACCCTAAAGAGGTATTTGTAATGAATGAAAAAGTAGCAAAGGTGATGCAGAACAAAATATGGTTATAAACCACTGATTAAAAAGCTTAAACTATTTCAGCCTAACAGCCTCCCTAACAATAAGCGAGTGCTAATATATTGATATTATGAGTAAAAAAATTAAACCAATAACGCGCGAGTGATATCAATTATCATTTGTTTCACTTCTGCTGAATAGCGTCGATAATGCTCTGCACGTTCAATTAAACAATAATTTGGCATAGGCATCACTGAGTTAAGTCGGTCAAACTCTGAGTCGGGTAAACGCTCAACTCGCAATTGAGGAATTTGCTGTGCAAAAGAGCCCTCATGACAAATAGTCAACGCTAAACTGTCCATGGTCAGCAAATGCCAATACCAATCTTCGAGCTTTTTAACGCACTCAATATCTTCTAAAAGTAAGCCTTCGGTTTGGCAATAAAGCTCTAATGGATCAATACGATTATTAAATCCACGACAACGTAAATACACAATCGAATACTGAATAATGTCTTCAAGTTTTATCGGTTCAGCAACATCCCAAAATGCATGTTGAGTGTGACCCACCACGCATAACGATGTTGCACTACCAATCGGGTGGGCTTCTAACCCGTGGGTATCTTGAGTCTCAAAACCAATACCAAAATCTAAATCGCCGTTATAAATAAGCTCTTCGGTATCGGCTTGCCAACTGTGTAACTTAACCTTGCCAATGGTATTACGCGGGCACAAGCTCAATGCAACGGCAACGCTGGTAATAATACTGGGCGATACCGCAATATTAAGCACAGAATGCTTCTGAAGATTGGTTTTATCTGCCGCCACTCTCTCAATTTGACTCAACATATCGCACAATTGGCAAATAGGTTGATACAAACGCTCAGCTAATGGTGTAGGTTTAAGCCCTTGTTGACGGCGAAAAAACAGCTCATCATTAAAAATAATCCGCAATGAGGTTAAGCAACGGCTAATTTTAGGTGCAGAAACGCTGAGTTCTTTAGCCGCTATATTGGCAAAACCAGTTTCATAAATAATTTTAAACACCATTAAACTAAACACATCTAGTTCACTGACTTTTTTTAGGGCTTGTAAGTCCACATGTCACCTAACGAGCTGTAAAGATGAACATAAATTAGCATATTACAAACAATAAAAAGTTGATCTAGTGCTGAATTATGCAATCTACTTCAGCTTGTGTTAATACACAATATTCACCCGGTAATAAGGCGTTATCGAGCATAATGTTCCCCACGGATTCACGATGTAGAGCAACCACGGGATTACGAAAACGACCAAACATTCGCTTAATTTGATGATACTTTCCTTCCCGAAGTACCACCCTTGCTTGGTGCGTCGACAAAATCGTTAATTGTGCAGGCAAGGTCGTGATGTCTTCAAACTCAAAATACATCCCATTAGCAAAGGCATCGATGTAACTTTCATCAATTGGGTTGGCTAACGTGACAAGATAATGTTTATCGACTTTATGATCTGGCGCCATCAGCGCAGCAGACCACTTTGCATCGTTTGTGATTAACAATAACCCGGTTGAATGTAAATCCAGTCGCCCTGCAATATGTAACATGGTTGGATTAATACCCACGAGTAAACTCAATGCGGTGGGGTGCTTATCATCCACGGTGGCACTGACTACACCGTCAGGTTTATTAAGCATGTAATATTGCTTTTGGTATTGCTGCAGCACCACATCATTACAAACAATATGGCTAAACTCATCGATCTGTAAATCTGGAGATTTAGCCAATTTGTCATCAACAAAGACTTTGTTATCAATCAATAGCTGACGAACCGCTTTTTTTGACACTTGTAACGCACGAGCAATAAACTGATCTAACCGACCACGCTTAGACGCCATAAAACCTCATTAAGAGTGATACCAATTTTATTAAGAATACCTTATTCTGTAACAGGACTACATTAATAAGGAGTAACATGCTTTCGCAACCTGCTAGTACAGATTTGCGCCCAGACATGACCACAGCCGAATTTAAACAGGCGATCAAGTCACTGGACCTATTTTTACAAGAGAACATTTTTCAAAGTGCCATTAACGACACTTTAAATAAGCGATCGCAGTTTTTCGACTCTCTATTATGCCTCCTTTGGCAAGCTCTCGAGCTAGACAATAACCATATTTCACTCAATGCAGTAGGCGGTTATGGGCGACAAACCTTGCACCCATTTTCAGACATTGATATCTGCATCATCCACGACGGACAACTGTCGGCAACCGACGGCGCTAAAGTCAGTGGTTTTTTAACCCAATTGTGGGATATCGGTCTCGACTTAGGCCACGCCGTTCGTAGCCTAGATGACACGTTTCAAGCCTGTAAAGACGATGTCACCATTGCCACCAGCTTGCTTGAAATTCGCCATTTATACGGTAACACCGACCACCAGCAAATCGTTTTAGAGGCATTATACGGCCAGGATTTATGGCAAAGCCAAGCGTTTTTCAATGCCAAACTGAGTGAACAACAAGAGCGCCATGCCAAAGCTCAAGGCACCTCATTTAGTATTGAACCCAACTTAAAAACCAGTCCGGGTGGAATTCGCGATATTCAAACTCTCACGTGGGTTGCCCGTAAACATTTTGGCGTAGCCAGCATGCAGTCATTACGACGCTTTGGCTTTTTAACCAACGATGAATACTCAGAGCTAATGGAATGCCAACACTTTTTGTTTAGGGTACGCTTTGCCCTGCACCAAGCTGCTCAACGCTCAGAAAACCGTTTATTACTGCAACATCAAGCCGAAGTCGCTAAATTAATGGGCTTTGGTGATGGGATGCCAAACGGAGAAAGTGGCAACATTGCCATTGAGAAAATGATGCGTCAGCTGTTTAGGGCAATGAAACGCATTGGTGAATTAAACAAAATTTTAATGGCCTATTTCCAGCGGGAAATCATTCCGCAACTCAATCCCGACATTATCCCAATTAACGATAACTTTGAAATTGTCGACCAATACATTCATGTACGTGATGAAACGGTATTTATCGACCGCACTCAAATCATGGCGCTGTTTGAGTTTATCGCGATTCATCATGACAAAATTATCGGTATTACCGCCGAAACGTTGCGCTCACTGCGCCAAGTAAGACGCCGCTTAATGGGCGACTTACAAGACTTTCAGCGTTGCCGCGAACAATTTAAAGCCATTTTTAACCACCCTCAGGGCATGGGGTTAGCTATTACATTAATGCATCAGCATGGTATTTTGGCCTCTTACTTACCGCAATGGCGTGAAGTCGTTGGCCAAATGCAATTTGATTTATTCCATGCTTATACGGTCGATGAACACACCCATAAGGTGCTTAAAAACATTTATGCCTACGGTAAAGACATTAAAACGCTCGACAAAGATTTAGCGTTAGCAGCTGATATTTACCAAAAAATGTCTAGCAAATCGACCTTGCTATTTGGGGCGTTGTTTCATGATTTAGCCAAAGGCCGCGGCGGCGACCACAGCGAACTTGGTGCGGTAGACGCCAACATGTTTGCCATCTTTCATGGTTTAAAAGTGTCGCAACAAAAACTGATTAGTTGGCTGGTAGAAAACCATTTATTAATGTCTATCACCTCGCAGCGAATGGACATTTACGATCCTGAAGTGGTGAACAGCTTTGCCAAAAAAGTCGGCACTTTAACCCGCCTAGATGCCTTATATTGTCTCACCATTGCCGATATTCAAGCGACTAACGATGACTTATGGAACGATTGGAAAGCCTCGCTATTAAAAGATTTGTACTTTATTACCCGTAAAGCATTACGTGGCGGCTTTGAAAATGTATTGCAAATTCGTACTCTGGTGCGCGAGCACAAACAGGAGGCGCTCAACCTGTTAAATGCAGACGAAGCCACAACCGTAGCCATTAAAACCTTATGGAAACGTTTACCCATCGCGTTTTTTAGTAATGCCGAAGCAGAAGATATTGCCAGGTACACTCAAGCGATATTGCTGCACAACCAAACCCCGGTTGCTGACGGCGAATACAACACCTTAATATTACTCGATGACGCTGTAGTTAAAGGTTGTAGTGACGTATTTGTGTATACCAAAGACAGACATGGGTTGTTTGTTAAATTATTTAATACCCTCGCGGCATTGCGTATTTCGGTCAAACAAGCGCAAATTGCCCGCACGAAAGATGGTTATGTTGTTGAAGCCTTTAAAGTGCTCGATTTTGATGAGAAACCGATCACCAGCGTCCAACGCCGTAAGCAAGTGATGAACAAGTTACATCAAGTGCTAGACAACGATGTCACGTTGCCTAAAAAGCGTGAGTCTAGGCGCCATCAAAGTTTCGACAATCAACCGAGCATTGAGTTTTTGTATTCACGTAAATCGACACGCACATTAGTCAATGTATCGGCCTTAGACACTAGCGAATTTATGGAGCAAATCGCCAGTGCCTTTAGAACTCTCGACCTTAATATCCACTCGGCCACGATCAGCACGGTCGGTGAACGGGCAGATAACGTGTTCTCAATATCCAATAAGCAAGACCAGCAATTAACAGCAGAAGAACAACAACAACTGTCTGTTGAGTTAGTCAACGCCATCACCGGCTAAATAACACACATTAGCCATAGTCATTGATTTGTACTTTGCTTTGAGCAAATCAATGGCTATGCGATAATCTCAACAATTTCATTGTCGATTTTAGGTCATCATGTCATCAGCGTTTACGTACACCAGCGAATATGTACTCGATAAAGCTTACTTTGAAGAATGCTTTACCCAGTCTGTCGACCCAAAAATACCACCCAAGCAATACCTTAAAACCGCAATATTTGCGATTATCGGGTTAGGCATATTACTGCTCGATAACGTCAGTCAATTAGCGGTGAGCAGTAAAGAAACCTACTATTTAGGGTACTTCTTTATTGGTTTAGCCGTGGTCGAATGGCTAAGTATCCGCTTTAAAAAAACCTGGTGGTTATGGCGACAAATGATGAGTAAAGCCGCGGGTGACACAGTAACACTCGTCATTGATGATCAAGGTATTCATAGTCAATCGACTCATGTAAATCAACAAATTTTATGGACTGAAGTTTACCGCATCAGCCAAACCGATGCGGGCTTTTTAATTGCACTGCAAAAAAGTACAACCTACTTGTCTAAACGTTGTTTAGATGCTGCAAGTATCGAGTTTATTACTAGTAAACAATCGTAAAAAAGCTAGGCTAATGCCTCGCTAACGCGTTGCTGAATATGGCTGAGCACATCCTGTTCAAACCAAGGATTACGGCTCAGCCAAATATTATTACGCGGGCTGGGGTGCGGCAGAGGGACGCAAAGTGGCCCAAAGCTGCGCCATTGTTTTACTGTTTCGGTGAGGGTTTTGGGTTTGCGAATTAGCGGATGATTGGCTAACTCATTAGTGATTAAACGCTGATGGCTTAAATAATAATGTTGAGCATATTGGCCAACTAATAATATTAATTCGACTTGAGTTAAGTGAGCTAATAATAATGCATGCCACTTAGGGGCGCATTCAGGCCTTGGTGGTAAATCACCCGATTGACCTTTCTTGGCGGTCGCTGCGCTATAACTCCCTGGATAACAAAAGCCCATTGGCATAATGGCAACCTGCTTAGCATCGTAAAACACCTCACGGCTTACACCCAACCATTCACGCAATCTGTCACCACTGGCATCATCAAAAGGAATGCCCGTGTCATGCACTTTACGCCCAGGCGCCTGACCAATAATCAATACCTTGGCTTGAGGGTCTATTTGCACCACAGGGCGTACACCATGTGTTAATGATGCCGCACAAAGCTGACATTGATTAACCTGCTTGAGCAGCACTTCAAAATCGCTCATATAAATATTCCCTTTTACACTCTATCCAAAGGAACTAAGCTGCAGTAGTATTTGTCAAAATAACAAAGTTCTCCCAGAAGGAACAACCATGCCATCTCTTATTACTAGCAAAACAATGACCCGCCTTACCCTTGCGACAATATTGGCCAGTTGCGCTGTACTTAGTTTTAGCGCAAGCGCATTACCACAAGCACCTGATAAAGATGTTGCCTCGCTCAAGCAAGCTTGCCAACAAATCGCGCTTGAAGACCAATTACCTGAAGCAGAAATCCCGTCTTTTCTTTTAGACTGTGTCAACGACCAGTTAACCGAAATGGGTTATGAGCGCATAGCTAGCCTAGATTAAATCTAGGCTTAGATTAAACAAATACTAGCTTCCACATTAATAAAAAACGCCGTTAAGGCGTTTTTTTGTGGCTATTACAGCATATAAAGCCTTTAAAAAGCCTGACAAAAAATGGCTATCGATGCGCCAATGGCCACAAACCATGATAACGATCGTAACGTGCCGTAATTAAGTAAATACATGGCATGGTAAACCACGCGAGCAACAACGTGTACTATGGCTAATAGTGCCACCACATCAGTGACGTTATTAGTAATTAACGCTGTCAGCACTGCAATCCCAAATACCATTAACGACTCAAATGCATTTTGATGCCCAGCTAAAGCACGTGCACCAAAACCGGTAAGCAGTGCTTGTTGCGCACGCGGATGGTTATTGTCATAACGGCCAGACTTACCCATCGCTATGGCTAACGGAACCTTGGCGGCATATGGCAGTAACATGGCAATCAGTAAACAAATCAATATGGTATGCATGGTATCCCTTCTCTATTTCTTTTTTAAGTTATTAAGGTCTTGATGACCATCAAAACAATGGCCTGTGATGACTCGTTAGGCAAATGCTGGGTGATATTTTTCGCTATTGCAGCGCATTCTTGTACCAACAAAACACCTATCTTTAAATTGTTTTGTATCAAACGGTTAAATATTAACATTAGCTAAACTATATGATTTAGACACAAATACCAACCTGATTGATAGGTCTAACTATACTTTATCTTGAAAGTTATTCCCCTCCTGCACGGTCAATACTGATAACTCCTAACAAGTGTGGTAGCTGCAGCAAATCAAACTTGTCACGAGTCAACAATAATAAGCAGTAATCACACAATCAACATTGTAAGGAAGACAATATGAATACCAAAGCACAAACCAGCTTAACAGGTGCAGCACTCGCATTGGCTATGGCCAGTTTATCGGGTCAGGCAATGGCGGCAGAAACCAGTACTGCGCCCATGGCCGCTGGTGAAACAGATCTAGTACATTGTTACGGCGTTAACGTCTGTAAGGGTCACAACGATTGTAAAACAGCCGACAACGCCTGTGGCGGTCAAGCAAGCTGTAAAGGTACAGGCTTTGTGGGTATGCCATCTAAAGCGTGTGCCGATGTGGGTGGCACACAAAAAGACGATTGGGTTGGCAAGGTCACTAAAGCTGATTTAGTACACTGTTACGGCGTAAATGTCTGCAAAGGCCACAATGATTGTAAAGGCGCTGATAATGCCTGTGGCGGTATGGCAAGCTGTAAAGGCACTGGTTTTGTTAGCACTACAGCAAAATCTTGTGCAGATATTGGCGGTAAAACAAGCTAGTTGATTTACGTAAATTGATTTAAGTTAATTTACCGCAATAGTTAAACTCAAGGTTGATGGCCCTAGTGCCTCTATTCCAACTAGGGCATCAACCTATTAATCATAATGATGAGATCGCTCAATGCCAGAATCAGTAATAAAACAAGACTTTCTCGGATTTGGTTTAGGGTTACGCACCGATCATTTCGAGCATATTTTACAACACCAACCTGATGTTGATTGGTTTGAGGTGTTGTCAGAAAACTTCCTAGTCGCAGGCGGTAAACCGCGTTACTATCTTGATGCGATAGCTGAACAATATCCCGTGGTAATGCATGGCGTGTCGATGTCAATTGGCAGTACCGATCCATTAGATATGGATTACCTTAAAGTCTTAAAAAAGCTCAGTAACGACATTCAACCAAAATGGATTTCAGACCATATTTGCTGGACATCTATTCATGGTGTTAATAGCCACGATTTATTACCTCTGCCCTATACCGAAGAAACCATTAAGCATGTGGCTGAGCGGGTGCGTCAAGTTCAAGATGTGTTAGGTCGCCGGATATTACTCGAAAATGTGTCGAGCTATTTGTCTTATCAAGATTCGACCATGGACGAATGGGACTTTTTAAGCCAAGTGGCAGAAGCCGCAGATTGCTTGATATTACTCGACATTAATAACATTTATGTCAGCGCCCGTAATCATCATTTTAATCCGCTGGATTACCTTAAAAAGATCGATCCTCGCCGAGTACAACAATTTCATTTAGCTGGCCACAGTGATTACGGCGATTATGTTATCGACACCCACGACCACGATGTGCCGCCGTCTGTTTGGACACTATATCAGGCAGCACTTGAGCGCTTTGGCCCCATTAGTACCATGATAGAGCGCGACGCCAATATTCCGCAATTTCCTGCACTTTATGATGAATTACGCCAGGCTAAACACATTGCCGAACTCACCTTTGCAGACAGTACCCAAGCAGAATTTCACACGTTAAGTCAGTCTCGATTGGGTCATCAATCACCAACAGGTAATCATAAAGTAGATAATAAGCAAATATTACGGGTACCATCATGAGCCGCTTAGCTGAAATACAACAGCAGTTTATGGCGTATTTATTGTCAGATGAGACCAACAATGACCACAGTACATGTCAATCCGCTATGCAGGCTAATGTATCTCAACAAGCTGGGATAAGCGCAGATATTCGCTTAGCGATTTACGCCAATGCATATCGAATTCGACTAAAAGAAACCATTGAAACCGACCATGAAATACTAGGCCGCTATTTAGGTGATGATCTGTTCGATAAGATGGCTGCTGACTACACGCGCGCGCATCCGTCGGCCAATCAATCTCTGAGGCAATTTTGTGATGCTTTGCCCGATTTTTTACAGCAAGATTTATTTTTTAAACAACATCCTATTATTGCTGATTTAGCTCGATTTGAACGACGCTTACTTAATGCTTTTGACGCTGCCGACAGCACTAGCGCGAGCTTTAGCGATTTGCAGGCTATATCGCCAGAGTTGTGGCCTAATTGCTGTTTGCGCTTTCATCCCAGCGTACAAATATTTACCTTTAACAGTAATGCCGTCGAAGCCTGGCAAGCATTAAAAGCCGATTCCACGCCACCCGCACCTGATTACCTGTCAACTAGAGCCTGGTTACTATGGCGCGGCCAAACACGCTTAACCGAATTTGCCTCCCTCACCGCAGCACAACATGCCTTATTACTGGGCTTTATTCAGGGCAACAACTTTGCCGAGCAGTGCGAACAAATGCTCGAATGGCACGACGAACAATCAGCCCCAATGATGGTATTGCAGACCATGCAAACCTGGTTTCAACGCGGCTTAATTCGAGCGGTAGTAAGTAGCTAATTTACGTTAACTCATGTCTGGACAAAGCTTGATAACTACCTTCTCGTCGTCCCGGCAGTGCTTTTGAGCCGGGATCCAGGTGTTTGTTTGCTTTGTACTTATGTACTTTATGGCCTGCGGCCACTAACGTCGTGGCGCTTCGCCCACACCAGAGCAAAGGGGTAAAGCGCTTGTACCCCTTTGCAAACCCTCAGCGTTCCGGCAACATTTTCGCTTTTTAACCAAAAAACAGCAGCGAAAAAATTGCGACGGAAAATTATCGAGCTTTTGACCGCATATTTATCCCTCTTCGGCCACCTCTTTATGGTAAAGAATGAAAATGCTAACGCTTCAGATGGGAGTCTGATGTGAATGGATTCACAAATGTCGTGGTGGCATGGATGCCAAGGAACGACCCTTCCCCTCCAAAGCTAGCCCGCTCTGATAGGCAGGATGCCTGAATGCCTTGAAGCACATGGATGTGCGTGAAAGGCCATGGCTAGCTCACGTCATTTTCTTCAACGGCCTCAAGTTCAGAGTTGAATTTGAGCATTTGAAAGCTAAGACCAACTCCTTTTTGGACAAAAGTGGCTAGAATTTATTTTTTATAACGTTGCCCATATAAATTCTAACCCCACGAAATTACTGCTCATGCTCTATAAAAGAACAGTTGTATTAGGGAGGAGTATTTTCTGAGCTAACGATAGTTTGTCCTTTGTCTGGCCATGTCCGATGATTTATTAACTTTGGAATGTTATGGCTTTCGGCCTCTTTCTCTTTCGCATTCTTCCGCATGAGTTGTTGAATCAAAGTACATCGAGTACAAAACATCATCGCCTGTTTGAGTTATGCTTATTTCATATTTTAGCTTACCATCGACAATACTTGGATATATATTCACCCCATGAATATCGATATTTTTATAAAAATCATCAGACTTATTAAGGCATTTACTCCTGAGTTTATTTTTGTGAAATACATCTTTTATCGAAAAAATAAAATCTAAAGCATTAGCATCAATATACAAAGACTTCCCATCATGATCTTGTGTATAACGAATATAGTCTGAACAAGCTCCATTGATAGACCTGCCAACATATATATATGAATTTAAGGTGTACACTCTAGATGATAGTTCATGTTTATTTTCCATTTCCACACAATATTTATCAAAAATGAATTCAGGCTGTTTGATGTAAACGACAGCACCTTCATTCTCTTGCCCTATATTGTACAATTCACTAGAGCAGTGAGTCGCTTCAGAATTTAGGCATAAACCTTTCATTTGCTCAATAAAAGAGCTGCTACTATAAGCTTCAGTAGCATTTAAAAATAATGGAAAAAAGAATAAAAAAAGTATTAATTTTTTCATTATGATGTTGCTCCACTAATCATATTTACTGTTATGTTTCTAATATTCAGGGTACGCGCATAAAACAATGGAGATACCTAAATCAGCAGTGTTTTTTAATAACGGTGGTTCTAAATAGATGCTCATATTTATGCTGTCAACACAAAACCAGCCAACAAAGTATTCAATTACCCCGCCAGTAGAGCGCAATTTATTGAAGAAGTCTTTGTGCTTTTCTAATTCTGCATTTTTTTGAGCTATGAACTCTTCGAATAAAACGTCTTCTGCATCTATTCGTTTGCCATCACATAAATCTAAATTCCAGAACATGTCCTCATATGAACCACCAAAAAGCCTACCGTTTTTAGTTATCCTCAAGTCACCTGTGTCATGTGAGTTCGTAGGTGATAAAGATAACGTGTCACTTATCGTTTTGGCATCAACTTTGGGATGTGAAATTTTTAATGAGACACTAAACTTATAATCTGGCACTGACTATCCCTAGAAACATAAAATTTTAGTATTTATGCGCTGCTCTATTTGCTAAGCATAAATCGCTTGTTGGACTTGGCCGATGATACATCCAAATTAATCGGTACGATTTATGCTATAGGAGTTTGCTTTTTAACGGTAGTGGTATTTTGTACAACCTTTCATCTAATCGTCTGTTCTAATTATACCTTTTAAGGTGGGATTGATGATGTTTAATCTTTTTCATTGCTCGGTTATTGCCTTTCCCCTGATACACCTTGCTAACTCGGAATGAGGAAAACGAGTAATATGCCTTGCTTTAAAGGGATTGATTCAACTCTGAACCTGAGGCCGTTGATGAAAATAGCGTGAAGCTCACATGGATGTGAGCTTAGCTTTCGCGGTACAGGATGTACCATCGGAAGCGTTAGCATTTTCGAATAAGGCTGAGGCAGTTACCCAATAAAGTCAAAAGCAGGATCAATCCCCATGGCGACTTTTCGCTGTTTGAAAATGTTGCGGGGCGGCTGGGAGATCCAAGAGGGAACAGCCGTTGGTTTCCTCTTGGTCTGGTGTGGGTGAAGCGCCACGACGTTGGTGGCCGCAGGCCATAAGTACAAAACGACCAAACAACAAAATAACACCTGGATCCCGGCTCAAAAGCATTGCCGGGAAGACGTATCTAATTGAGCTTACTTGTCGCTGGAAGCAAAGCCTCACAAATCGAAACGGCACCTAGACACTATAATGATGAATAGTCATTTTATTACAACTGAAAGCGTATCGCTTAGTCACTCACTTTTGGGCAAAGGCGTGTTTAAAAGTGGCCTAGTCAATGACCGTCAATTTCACAAAATGACTAAATCTCTACTACGTTCTGCCTCTGATAATGTTAAAATCTGCGCATCAGAATTACCGAGAAACTCAATGTTTATCCATCATGTTAACGACATCGACTGGCTAGTGATCACAGCTTTTGAAGAACTGAAAACGATGTTTATCGAAGAAGCCGGTACGATACCCGCTTGCTTCTCTACCGCCAGCGAATTGAACTTGGTTGATCAAGCCAAGCGCACTTATGGATATTTGCCTGCGCACAGCGGCGTAATCACCGATATAGGCACATATCAAAGACAAGGTAACGAAGAAGATTTGAACCCACAGCTTGCCTGCTTTGTTGAGGGGCGTGGTCGGGTATTTATCTATCACGGCGGCTTTGTAGCTTTTGTGGATGACGAGCAAACCTTTATTACCCGAATAGACTGAAATTATTCAGTAAGTTGAAGACTTTTTACAAAAGAATAGGTGAGCTGGCCATATTTGAACCAATTTTTGGTGAAAAATGAGTTAGAAGCCCAATCAATATGCCCAATTTGCTGCAACTGAAATCATTGATGATTCCGTTACTTTGTTCACCAATAAAAGGCACAACACATACTCCAACTCGCTAGTTCCCGATAAACTTAAACCATAAAAAAGCCCCTACCCATAAAATGAGAAGAGGCTTAATGGTCTATTCGGTGGTCTAGATCACATCAAACAGCACAACAATAAATCAATAAATCAATAATCAAACCCAAGTTGCGCTTTAATGCCGTCATTAAACGCGTGCTTTATCGGCTGAACCTCGCTGACTGTATCGGCTAACTCAATGATGTCACGATGACAGGCGCGGCCGGTGATAATGACATGCTGCATTGGAGGGCGGTTTCTCAAAGCCGTTAATACTCGCTCAAGGTCGATGTAGTGATAACTGACCATATAGGTTAACTCATCTAGCAACACCATGTTTATCGATTCGTCTTTGAGAATTTTTTCGGCTTCAATCCAGGCTTCCATTGCAGCTTGGGTGTCTTTTTCTTTGTCTTGAGTTTCCCAGGTAAAACCGGTTCCCATGACATGAAACTCAACGCCTGCGCCTTCTAATAAATTACGCTCGCCACAAGCCCAGGTGCCTTTAATAAATTGCACTACAGCCGCTTTATGACCATGACCCACAGCGCGAGTAACTGAGCCAAAACCTGAGGTTGATTTTCCTTTGCCGTTACCGGTTAACACTAACAAAATACCCTTTTCATCTTGCGCTGCAGCAATTTGGGCGTCCACGCCTTGCTTTACTTTTTGCTGACGCGCTTTGTGACGCTCTGCTTTAGTGGCATCAATCGCGTTGGTTTGTTCAGTTTGTTGGTTATCCGTTGTCATAGCTGTATTCCTGTCAATGTGCTCATATTCAAATGCGCTTATATTACGCCAACAATACGAGCGATTGGCTGCAAATGGATCTGATTAATCGGTATTTGTTGTACATCGAGTGCATGTACGCTGAAGTCTTATTGCTTATTGCTATTGCTTTAACGCTAATGGCAGCCCTGCGACCACTAGCGTTACTTGATCGGCCATATTGGCGATAGCTTGATTTAACCACCCTGCCTCATCGACAAATTGACGATTGAGCTCGCCCATAGGCACAATTCCTGATCCAACTTCGTTACTCACTAACACCACATCACTGCGTAATTGAGTGAGGCATTCAAGCAGTAACGACTTTTGTTGTGGCCAACGGCCAGGATTGGGGTCGAGTAAATGATTGGTTAATAGCAGCGTTAGGCAGTCGACTAAGATAACTTGTTGCGGCTTATCAATTGCCTTTAAGGTTTGGGCAACATCAAAAGCTTGTTCGTGTAGTGTCCAGCTATGGGCGCTGGACACTCGGTCTTGCTGGTGTTTGGCAATACGTTGAGTCATTTCATGGTCTAGCGCTGTTGCAGTCGCAACATATACACATGAGTAACCGATGGCGGCGTATTCGGCAACACGCTGCTCAGCAAATCGACTTTTGCCACTGCGCGCGCCGCCCAACACCAAATGAATCACTAGCTTAACCCTACCGCTAATATCACTAAGTAACAGCAAACTTCGCTAATTTGTTGCGCCGCGCCCAAGGTGTCGCCTGTGTAACCACCAATCTGTTTGCGGAAAAAACCACCCAACAAAATACGGACTAACCACAGGGTAATGAATAACACAAAAGCAGCTAGGCCATTAAGCCATAACAGTACAAAAATGCCACTGGCGATCAAAATAAACAAATCGTTTAATTGCTGATCTTGGGCGACAGGTTTTGATTTACTGCTAGCATCATCACGAACATATTGCTCACTGAAAATTAAGCTCGATGCCACCACGCGGCTAAGGGTATGTCCGGCAACGAGCGCGCTAACGGCAGCCATTGGGCTATAAAGCGCAAGTTCAACCAATAATTGCCATTTAAGCAACAACACTAACCCTAACGATAAGGCACCATAACTGCCTAGGCGCGAATCTTTCATGATGCGCAGCTTGTCTTCTACTGTCCAGCCACCGCCAAAACCATCTGCGGTATCAGCTAGGCCGTCTTCATGGAATGCACCGGTAATAAGCACACCCGCAACCATCGACAATAAAATCGCAATGCTGGCTGGTAAAATTAACTGCGCCAACCAAAACACTAACGCACAAATTAAGCCGATAAGTAAACCGACTAGGCCAAAATAACGACTGGCCTTGTTGAGTTTGTCACTGTCGATCACTACCCAGGATGGTATAGGGATGCGAGTAAAAAAACTCATCGCCACAAAAAATAAATTTAACTGCCGCAACCATTTTATATCGCCAGACATTTTGTTCCCTTAAACCACATTATTAACGCCAGCATTATCAAAACTGGCCATTTGATTGTAAAAATTCACTGCGGCTTGTATCAAAGGTAGGGCCAATGCTGCGCCAGTCCCTTCTCCTAGCCTTAATCCTAACGACAACAACGGTGTTGCCTGCAACGTTTGTAGCATTAACTTATGCCCTTGCTCGTGCGACTCATGAGCAAACACTAAATAATCGTTTGATTGTGGTGCTAATTTTAGCGCAACTAATGCCGCAGCAGTAGCGATAAAACCATCAATGACCACTAATATTTTTTGCTCAGCTGCCGCCAAAATAGTGCCGGCCATTTGCACGATTTCAAAACCGCCCAAATGCGCTAGAATCGACTCAATGGACGTCAGTTCATTACGATGCAAATCAATTGCTTGATTAATTAATGTGATTTTTTTTACTAACGTCGCATCATTAATGCCTGTGCCGCGCCCGACACATATTTCAACATCAAGATTTAGCACTGCCGCCATTACCGCCGCTGCCGCACTGGTATTGCCAATGCCCATTTCGCCTAATGCAATAATCGTTGTGCCATTATTAACATGTCTTGCGACTAAATCCTTTGCCAGTTCAAATCCTTGTCGAACTTGTGCCAACGACATCGCCGGCTGTAAATGCATGGCTTGGGTTCCTGCACCTAAGCGCTGATTGACCACACCACTGTCGCGATCTAATGGCTGTAAAATGCCGCAATCGATGACTTCTAACGCAAACCCCACCTGGCGACAAAATACATTAATCGCCGCGCCGCCATTAATAAAGTTATGCACCATTTGAGTGGTCACTTCGCTTGGGGCAATTGACACACCGTATGCGGCGATACCATGGTCGGCAGCAAACACTAACAACGTCGGCTTAGTGATGTGCAAAGCCACATCTGCAACTTGGTGACTCATTAACGTTTTATCACGGTTATATTGCACTCGTGCAATTTGCAATGCCAACGACTCAAGTTGTCCTAATGCACCAAGCGGCTTGGTTTTTTGATTAATGTTGTGCTCAATGGCATCATCGTATTCGCGACTCGGCGCAGTAATGGTAAATAACGACTCTGCTATCGATTGCGATATAGGCTTGGGCATAGATTGCGGTATAGATGCTGGCATAGATTTCGATATAGATAGTGGCTTCACTTCTTCATCCTGTTATCGACGGTGACGTAAAATAAACAAAAAGAACACACTGCCAAGTGATGCAGTAATGATACCGACAGGTAATTCTTGATTGCCTAATAAGCAGCGCGCAATCACATCAATCCACACCATAAATAAACCGCCCAATACCGCAGTTAATATCATCGGCTGACGTCCGGAAAACAATAGCCTAACCGTATGTGGGATCATTAACCCCACAAAACCAATACCGCCACAACTGGCCACTAACATGGCGGTAATTAATGAACACAGCAACAGCATGCTTAAGCGCAATTTTGCCACATTAACCCCAAGGGTATGCGCGCTTTCATCACCGGCTTGCAGCGCCATAATTTGTCGTTTAAAGGCGAGCATAATCAGTAAGCTCGCGCCAACGGTTACCGTAGGCAGCCATAACTGTGCCCAACTGGCTTTAGCAAAACTGCCTAAACTCCAAAATAGCACTGATGCGGTCGCTTGCGGGCTTGAAAAATACAGTAATAAACTGGTTAAGGCGCCGAACAGAAATGACGTCGCGACCCCAGATAACAACATGCGCTCAACTTGGCTGGTACGGCCAATACCCGACAATGCGACCACCAGCAGCACGGACAACGTGGCCCCAATAAAGGCACCCACAGGTAAACTGAGCATCGACCAGGACCACCAGGGTTGTTGTCCAACAGACGATACCAGTAGTGCTCCGTCAAACAACTGAGCAAATACTCCCGTTTGGCTGAACAGCGAAATCACCACCACTGCGCCAAATGACGCTCCTGAGCTAATGCCAAATAAATACGGATCGGCAAGCGGATTACGCGTTACCGTTTGCAGCACACTCCCTGCAATAGATAAACCGGCACCCGCCACAAACGCCAGTAAAATACGCGGTAAACGCAGCTCAAATATAATCCGTTGAGTTAAACTGCTCACCGGCGAAGTGTTATCCGCGCCAGTAATGCCGCCAAGTATGTCTGCCGGTTCTGGCGCAGGGTTATTGCTAAACAAGGATTTAAACACGCTGATGACATCTGTAAAACTAATGTTAGCGGCACCAAAACTGGCAGCAAAAAATGGCGTGAATAGCGTCGCCACAACAATGACGACTAACACACAATAGTATCGAGTTTGAGCCGGGTTACTCATCTTGTTGGCTCGCTCTGTTGGCGGTTTGATAACCATAAAAATAACTGATCAATGGTTTTGCATGCTGAGGATGAACATTCACCTCGCAACACACGCCAAACACATCACTGATTTGCCGCTCAGTCAGCACCGCGGTCGGATGACCTTTAGCAATAAGCTTACCCTGATCCAGTAACAGTAATTTGTCACACATGGCGCTGGCTAAATTTAAGTCGTGAATCGATGCAATCACGCTGATCCCAAGTGAAGCCACTAATTCCAAAATTTGAATTTGATACCGAATGTCCAGGTGGTTGGTGGGCTCATCTAAAATAAGGATTTGCGGCTGTTGTACAATGGCACGCGCAATAAGGGCACGTTGTTTTTCGCCGCCAGACAAATGTTCGTAAGGTTGTTGGCCATGCTGACTAAGGCCAACTTTAGCTAAAGCGCTGTTAATTAACTCGCGGTCATGTTGAGTTGTCGCATCAAATAAGCCTTTATGTGGTGTTAACCCCATGGTGACTAACTGCTCTGTCGTCAGGTCAAAGTAATGCGGCGTATCTTGTTGTACTACGGCAACCGTGCGCGCTAATGCCTTAGCTGAATAGGTCGTTAACTCTTTGCCAAACAAGTCAATATTGCCGCTGCTCGGGACAATATAACGGTATAAGCAACGTAATAGGCTCGATTTACCCGCGCCATTTGGGCCAATTAGCCCTAACATTTGCCCTTTCGGTAAGCTGAAATGAATATCGGCGAGAATGGTTTTACCGTTAACTTGCCAAAATAGGTGTTCAACATCTAATACTGACTCAGGCATGCTTTACACCTTCCCATGCCCAACATACTTCAATGAATATCAACATAATAACTCCCCTAAGTCACCCGCTTAGGTATGGGGGTTGAGGCAATTTAAAGCTGGTATCTGACTTATATTCAACGGCGAGTTGAATACCTACAGTTGCGGGTACAGTTTGGGCTTAACCCAATTCCCAATACTTTGAATTACATAATGATTAACGTGTATCTACCGCCACTTGTTGCGGCCAGTTTATCCTAAAGCTAACCTCAGGTTGAAACACTGAATTAGCAGCTAAAGGTGTATTACTGTCGCTAGGCTCAGTCCAGTACACATCAACAGACATAATAGCAGCATAGGGGATGGCTAGGTTAGCGAATAATCCGTTGTTTTGGCTGGCATTAAGCACATGCGCCATAATGCAACGCATTACCCCGCCATGAGTAATGACTAAGGCTTGCAGATGATTAGCTTCTGGCTCATTTGCAAGGTTAAGTGTTTGCCACATACTGTCGACTACCACCATAAAGCCTTGCTGCACCCTGTGATAAAAATCCACCAAACTCTCACCCTTATCTGGTGTATTCGCCACTTTCCATGGGTCTTGCCAGTACGCATCAAATTGGCTTGGACTGGCTTGATAAATCGCATCATAAGTTTGCCCATCCCATACGCCAAAATTGACCTCTTGTAAGGCTGGCAATGTCGTTAATGGTATGGATAACTGCTGCGACAGCGTATCGGCAAAGTGCTGACAGCGCACTAAAGGAGAGCTAAATATTTGCTTAATGGGTAAAGGCACACTACTAAAGGCTTGGCGCATTTGCTCACGCCCCTGCTCTGTGAGCGCAACATCAATTTGGCCACGGGCAATGTCACCGCCTTCGCACTCGCCGTGGCGTAAAAAAATGATTTTAGCTTGTTTCATTTAAATCAACCTCAGCCTTGCCCTTGTGATAAAAACTCGCGTACTATAGCCGTCTATACGTTTATATGTCCAAACACATTCTGAGTAGATAAGCATGTAAGTTAGCCCATTGATGAGCTCAATGAGGATATCGCCCTTTTAGATTGATTTAAGGGTATGCTTATCTTAATCAAGGTATCAAGCAATATAGTGATAAAAAGGTAACTGTTTATGGCGAAGTCGACTTCTCACAGTCAAACACTTGAACAACTTAACGCATTGTTAGCAGAGCGTATTGTGATTTTAGATGGTGCGATGGGCACCATGATCCAAGATCATAAGTTGGAAGAAGAAGATTATCGCGGCGAACGCTTTAAAGATTGGCATTGCGATGTTAAAGGTAATAATGACTTATTAGTGCTCAGCCAACCCGAGTTGATTAAGGCCATTCATGTCAAATACCTGCTTGGCGGTGCCGACATCATTGAAACCAATACCTTTAACGCCACCACTATCGCCATGGCCGACTATGACATGCAAGCCTTGTCGGCAGAAATTAACCTTGAAGGTGCCCGCGTAGCCCGCCAGGCTGCCGATGAAGTAGCAGCACAAACAGGCACGCCTCGTTATGTTGCTGGGGTGCTTGGCCCAACCAACCGTACCTGTTCTATTAGCCCAGATGTTAACGATCCTGGGTTTCGTAATGTCAGTTTTGATCAATTAGTCGAAGCCTATGTTGAATCAACCAGCGCCTTAGTTGAAGGTGGTGCCGACATTATTATGGTCGAAACCATTTTTGATACCTTAAATGCCAAAGCCGCATTATTTGCCATTGAAAAAGTGTTCGATCACATTGGCGAGCGCTTACCGGTGATGATCTCGGGTACCATTACTGATGCATCCGGTCGTACCCTTACCGGGCAAACCACCGAGGCATTTTATAACTCGCTGCGCCATATTAAGCCATTATCGATTGGCCTTAACTGTGCCCTTGGCCCAAAAGAGCTGCGCCCCTACGTTGAAGAATTATCACGCATTGCCGAATGTTATGTGTCTGCCCACCCAAATGCGGGCTTACCTAATGAGTTTGGTGGTTATGATGAAACCCCAGAAGAAATGGCCGAAGTCATTACTCAATGGGCTGAAGCTGGCATGCTTAATATTGTCGGCGGCTGTTGTGGTAGCACACCGGCCCACATTAACGCGATTCGTGAAGCGGTACTTAGACATGATCCAAGACAGCTCCCCGACATTCCTGTCGCCTGTCGGTTATCGGGTTTAGAGCCATTAACAATTGATCACAACTCATTATTTGTTAACGTCGGCGAACGTGCCAACGTAACAGGCTCGGCTAAATTTTTACGCTTAATCAAAGAAGAAAAATTTGAAGAAGCACTCGATGTTGTCCGTGAGCAAGTTGAAAACGGCGCACAGATTATCGACGTCAACATGGACGAAGGCATGCTCGACGGCGCCGCGTCGATGACCAAGTTTTTAAATCTCATTGCCTCAGAACCAGACATCTCACGCGTACCTATCATGATCGACTCATCAAAATGGGAAGTGATTGAAGCGGGTCTTAAATGCGTGCAAGGCAAGTCGATTGTTAACTCAATTTCGATGAAAGAAGGTGAAGAAGCCTTTATTAAACAAGCCACATTAGTAAAACGTTATGGCGCGGCGGCCATTGTGATGGCGTTTGATGAGCAAGGCCAGGCCGATACTCGTGCCCGTAAAACCGAAATTTGTACCCGTGCATATCGCATTTTGGTTGATGTGGTTGGCTTTGCCCCAGAAGATATTATTTTCGACCCGAACATTTTTGCTATCGCGACCGGCATTGATGAGCACGACAACTATGCTGTCGACTTTATTGAATCAATCAAAGACATTAAATCGACGTTGCCACACGCCATGATTTCAGGTGGTGTGTCTAACGTGTCGTTCTCGTTCCGCGGCAATAACCCAGTGCGTGAAGCCATTCACGCAGTGTTTTTATACCATGCGATTCAGGCGGGTATGGACATGGGGATTGTAAACGCAGGTCAATTAGCGATTTATGATGACATTGACCCAGAGCTTAAGCTTAGAGTCGAAAACGTGGTACAAAACTTACCTTGCCCAGTGGCCGATTCAAGCAACACTGAACAACTGTTAGACATTGCCGAAAAATATCGCGGTGATGGCTCGCAAGTGGCTAAAAAAGAAGACCTAGCATGGCGCAGCTGGCCAGTATCGAAACGTTTATCGCATGCTTTAGTTAAAGGTATCACTGAGTTTATCGATGAAGACACCGAAGCTGCTCGTCTTGAAGCCACCCGCCCACTTGATGTGATTGAAGGTCCATTAATGGATGGCATGAACGTGGTAGGTGACTTATTTGGCGCCGGCAAAATGTTTTTACCCCAAGTGGTTAAATCGGCCCGAGTAATGAAAAAAGCGGTCGCCTATTTAAACCCGTATATCGAACTTGAAAAAGTAGAAGGTCAATCCAACGGTAAAATTTTGATGGTTACCGTAAAAGGCGATGTGCACGACATCGGTAAAAACATTGTTGGCGTGGTATTAGCGTGTAATGGTTTTGAAGTCTTCGATTTGGGTGTCATGGTGTCGGTTGAGAAAATCCTCGACGCCGTGAAAGAACATAACATCGACATTATCGGTATGTCAGGACTTATCACCCCAAGCCTGGACGAAATGGTGCACAACGTGAAAACCTTCCACCGTGAAGGCTTAACCATACCAGCCATTATTGGCGGTGCTACTTGCTCTAAAATTCATACAGCAGTAAAAATTGCCCCACACTATCCACACGGTGCGATTTACATTGCCGATGCCTCACGCGCTGTGCCAGTCGTGTCGAAGCTCATTAATAACAACACTCGCCAAGCTACCATTGACGAAACCTATGCAGAATACGACATCATGCGTGAAAAACGCCTGTCGCAAACCAAGCGTAAAACCATCGTATCAATTGAAGCAGCACGTGAAAATCGTTGCCAACATGACTGGGAAAACTACACCCCATTCACCCCTAATGTATTAGGCCGTCAAGTGTTTGATGACTACCCACTAGAAGACTTAGTGGAGCGTATCGACTGGACACCGTTCTTTAGAAGCTGGGAGCTGCACGGACATTACCCAGAAATTTTAAAAGATAAAGTTGTGGGCGAAGAAGCGGTTAAATTATTTGCTGACGGCCAAGCGATGCTGAAACAAATTATCAGTGAAAAATGGCTTACCGCTAAAGCCGTTATCGGTTTATTCCCTGCTAATACCGTGAATCATGACGACATTGAACTGTATACCGATGAATCGCGCACCACATTAGAAATGACCACTCATCACCTGCGTATGCAACTTGAACGCGTCGGTAATGACAACTTCTGTTTATCTGACTTTGTTGCACCAAAAGACAGTGGCGTTGCCGACTATATGGGCGGTTTTGCGGTGACAACAGGACACGGTATTGATGAACATGTAGCCCGATTTGAGGCCAACCACGATGACTATAACGCCATTATGCTCAAATGCTTAGCCGACCGTTTAGCTGAAGCCTTTGCCGAACGTATGCATGAACGGGTTCGTAAAGAATTTTGGGGCTACGCCGCAGATGAGGTGTTAGATAACGAAGCGTTAATTCGTGAACGTTATAAAGGTATTCGCCCTGCACCAGGTTACCCAGCTTGCCCAGACCACACAGAAAAAGGCTTGCTGTGGGACTTGCTCAAACCCGATGAAACTATCGACTTGAATATCACCGAAAGCTTTGCCATGTACCCTACCGCTGCGGTTTCTGGCTGGTACTTTGCCCATCCAAAATCACGCTATTTTGGCGTGACCAACATAGGTAAAGATCAGGTTGAAGATTATGCACAACGTAAAGGCATGACATTAGCAGAAGCTGAAAAGTGGTTATCACCGATATTGGACTATGATCCAGAGTAAAGCGTGATTCTGAATAAAGTGTGATCCTGAATAGAGAATGATCCAGAGTAGAGAATGACCCTGAGTATACTCTAGTTCGCATATCATCTTGATGATGCATTTAACGTGTCATCAAGATGATTTATCTGCGACTGCAATTTTCAGCCTTAATATAGGCAAGCTTTAGCTTTAGCTTTAGCTTTAGCGTTAGAAAGAATCACCCATTACAAATCACAAATTGCTATTTACAAATAACAAAGTTTATTGATACACATTACCATTGTGCTTCAACCAACCGCCTTGGTGCTTTCCGCGTGGATCGTGGTGAGTCCAATGGATAACGCCGCCTTTATTATTAAACTCATACACACCGTAAAATTCTACGGTATCGCCAACATTTAGGCCGTCTATACGTGATGCTAAATCGATATTATGAGCAACCAGCAAGGTCGTTCCACTGGCTATTTTTAAAATAAACCGTTGATGACGACTGCCTTTTAGATCATCGGCGAGCATTTTTGTTACCTCACCAGACCCCGCAACTTGAACATTACTTTGTCGATTATCAATGGCATTTTGTAAGGCACTGTTACTGGCACTATCACTGGCAACGATATCAGCCGCGAAAACGTTTTGTACTATTTGGGTGGTTTGAACGTTTTTGTCTAAATAGCCAAATAACGCGATGCCGAGTAAGCCAATGAGCAGTATTTTTTTCATGAGAATCAAATCCTTTTGAACAATAATTACAATGAAGCGAATTAAAAACGCGAGGTATAGTCGCGTTTTTTATTATCTAAATTCGGGTCTGATACTGAAATTTTTAATGTCAAAAAGCTATTTCAGCGACTCTAGCCATTGGTTAAACGACGATGCAGGCATGGCACCGGATTGTTGGGCAATCACTTTACCTTGTTTAAATACCATTAACGTTGGGATCGAGCGGATATTAAACTGCGCAGCTAAAGCTTGTTGCTCTTCTGTGTTGAGTTTACCAAAACGAAATTTGGGTTCCCAGGTTTTAGCGGCTTGAGTAAACACAGGCGCAAAGCTTTTACACGGGCCGCACCAACTGGCCCAAAAGTCGACGACTAATGGCAATTCAGACTTATTAGCATGGTGGGCAAAGTTCGTCGTGGTTAACTCTATCGGTTCACCAATAAAGACAGGCTTTTTACATTTCCCACAAGTGGGTTGTTGTTCAAGACGTTCTTCAGGAACTCGATTTAAGGTATCGCAGTGTGGGCAAGCTATTATCATGTTTAGACCTCATCAACTTCATTATTGAGACGATTAAATCATAAACCTAGTTGGTGTGTTAATCGAATTATCGATGTTTGTTTTATTACACCAAACTTATGGCCCTAGACTTATGACACAAGATTGATAACCACAAACGCTTTCTGAACGCTTTCGGATCATAAATGCCTTCTGATCCAAACAATATGTGAACAGCCACGCCTTGCTCACAATAGATGACCTAATCGTGAATGTGACAAATGATGCTTACAATAAATAGCCCGATATTATTTTTGAGATTTCCAGCATTGAAGACTTACCTGTGAACTCAAATTTCACTTTACCGATAGCGGAGAAATAGATTTCTAATTCTGAATCTAAATCGAAAGTGCCTGATGTTTCGATTGAATAAGCGACAATATTTTTATAAGGCAAAGATGTAAAATCTTTTTTGCTGCCTGTAATGCCTTGAACATTTACCGCAATAATTCGCTTATTGGTAAAAACCACGCCATCACGCATCGTTTTATACGAATCGACGATTTGTTCATCATCTAACAGTAAATACTTCACTTTTTCAGCAAAATCAGGGTTTTGCTTAAGCTTAAAAAAGCCTTTATTATTAAAATCGATCATAAAATATCCTTTTTATATAAAACATTATCCGCAATGATTATTGTCTTCTCAACACACAAATCTAAGCAGGCAATCAGAGAACTTGCACTTAATACCATTAACACCCAGAAGTCACAGAAGTGATCTCAGGTTCACCAGCACTCTTCCAGTGGTACTGGAAATAACAATAACAGTAATTACTGGCTATGATTGTGGTGTTCTGCTGCTTTACAGACACAGGCTGCAACACTGGCTGCAACAACGAATACCAAACATGGCCAAACATTGCCAAACAAACAAAACGGACATGTTATGAGCGCTAAACTTTTTGGGTCTTCAAATCTATTGTCTCTTTTTTCACTTTAGTCTCAACATATGCCTGATAACGGCCGGGCTTATGATTAATAGCAATGAGTACATTTAACATCGCAGCGCCCATTACCGACAAGAACACCACCTCGACAGGAAACATCAGCAAGGAAGAACTCAAAATAATGGTGTCGACTAATAAGCCAAAATTACCGGCGCGAATTGAATACTTATTTTGCAAATATAGCGCCAAAATACCCAAACCACCTAAGCTTGATTTATGCCGAAACATAATCAACATACCCACTCCAATCAACATTCCGCCAACCGATGCGGCAAATACGGGATGGACATTATCGATATGAATAAGCATCGGCATGTAATCTGTCATCACTGAAATGATGGATACTGAAATGAAGGTATTAATGGTGAAACGCTTAGAGAGTTTGGTCCATGCAATGTAGTAAAAAGGCACATTGACTAAAAAGAATAACACCCCAAAACTTAACGATGATAGGTGCATACCAATAATGGCAATACCAGCGGTCCCACCGGTAATCAGTTGATTACTGTTATAGAGGGTTACACCTAAAGACACCATGACACCTGCACAAAACAAAGCCAATATGTCTTCGTAAAATCGGTGTGTTGGGAATTGCATGAGTTGTCTATCCTTACTGTTAGAGATAATTATTCATGCTGCAAACACAATGCGTTACGCCAAAAGCTTAAAGTAGCAACATATTAAGGGCGCGCAGTGTAGCGAATCGAAGTCGATTTATCAGGTCGGGCCAGAAGAGAAATATTGTGAAGAACACCCCGATTGTACACATTTGTTTACGATCAACATATATACTGTAAATTTAATGATACTAGGTATATTATTGATAATGAGCTCAATATTGAAAATATTCACTCGCACATGCCTCCTCGAACGGTAAACATGTGAGCTTATAGATCAATTAAAGCTCCAAGCAATAAACACGCATGCTAGATATGCATTACACCGTGAGCTGCCACATATCAAAAGCCTCTTGGCAAAGTTGCTCTCTAAATCTTGGATGGGCAATGTCAATAAGCGCACGAGCACGTTCTCGTAAAGATTTACCGCGCAAATAGGCTATACCATACTCGGTAACAATATAATGAACATGCGCACGAGTGGTCACTACGCCCGCCCCTGGCGATAATACTGTAGCAATTCGCGACACAGTACCATTAGCTGCAGTACTTGGCAGCGCAATAACAGAACGCCCACCTTCTGACAGCCCAGCTCCGCGAATAAAGTCCATTTGCCCGCCCACGCCTGAGTATATTTTAGTCCCTAAAGAGTCGGCACAAACCTGCCCCGATATATCAACTTGTAACGCCGAGTTAATCGACATGACATTAGGATTTTTACGAATGATTGCGGTGTCATTCACCTGCTCGATGTCCATAAAAATCACCGAAGGATTGTCATCGACAAAATCGTAAAGTCGTTGGCTACCCAGCGCAAAACCAGTGACCGTTTTTCCTGGATGCACTTTTTTACGACTGTTATTGATTACGCCTAATTCAACTAAATTCAGCACGCCATCTGAAAAGAGCTCAGTATGAACGCCCAAATCTTTATGCGCTGTTAAGCACGACAATACCGCATCAGGAATAGCGCCTATGCCCATTTGTAAGCAATCACCGTCGCGAACCAAGGTGGCAACATGCTGACCGATGGCCTGGCTGGTTTTATCACTTGAATCGATTAAATGTTGCGGCAATGGCTGGCTTTGCTCAAATACTGCAGCAAGCTTGTTGTAGTGAATAAATCCATCTCCGTGGGTACGAGGCATCATGGGATTAATGTGAGCAATAATTTTACCCGCCACCTGGCAAGCCGCGAGTGTGGCTTCAACCGAAATACCTAATGAGCAAATACCGTGTTTGTCTGGCGGAGAGACTTGAATAATAGCCGTGTCGATTTTTTGCTCACCTGAACGAAATAACTTAGGCACTTCAGACAAGAAAATTGGCACATAATCGGCATTACCTTGTTGCAACAGCGAGCGCGTGGGTGTGCCAGCAAAGTAACAACGATGGCGTAGATGCCCCTGTAAACTGGGATCACTTAGCGACTCAGCACCTTCGGTATGCAACTGCAATAATGTTAACTCTTGCTTTGTTAATGCATGTTGGGCTAACGCGTTTAATAATAATGTTGGAGTTGCCCCCATGGAATGAGTCCACAAGGTTTCGCCACTTTCAATTAAGGAGACGGCTTCTAATGCACTACTACAAATAATTGGTTTCATTAATATTACTCTAGGTAATTAAGCTATTTGTAGTGTAAGCGGTTAATTCCCCCTTTAATAGTGTTGGTAGTGGTAACGTTGAGCTAGCACAAAATAGTTGAGTAATTGAGACATGCAAAGAGGTAATTGATGATACTAACAGCCGAAAAACACGGCTATTTCAAGCACGTTTAGCTCATAGATTTAGTTTATAGATTTAGCTTCTCCGCCTAGCTCATGAATTAAGCTAATGACGTTTTATTTTACCAAAACTTCACTAGGTAACCGTGTAATCAACGAGGAAAAGTCGTTAAAAGAATCCAAAAATAACAATGTGATAATCCTTAAATAGCACCATGTGTATAAACATCGAAAAATAACTTAGGCTTTACTATTGAATATTAATCATCAACTTAGCGTTTAACAACCTCATTACCTCCGCTACTATGGCGACAACAATAAAACAAAAAAACAACCATACCCTTACAATTTGAATAATTAATTACAATTTATGCAAACTCTTAATTAATTATTTAAATTGCCGACGTTTATTATTTTTATATTCACTGAATGTAAAAATACAATCTTATATCGTCATAATTATACATAATAAACATAACACCAAGCACTTCGGTATAGACTTGATTAAGCTGAATAAAATTATGCATTACAGATTAAAAAAACGATTACCTATCTGTGTAATCTCATTATTATGCGGCACTGTTTTATGACGTGATTAATCATTTAATCACTTCGTTAGGAGATTAAATCATCAATAAGTTGCATTTTTATACTTAATTATTAGCGACAATAAAACACCAACAACAATCAAGAATATGCATTGTTATATCGATATGTTACCGTTTTAGATTGCTAATTTAGATTCAACGCAATCTACATAATACAATCTATCAATAAGCCAAAATCGGACGGCGACTAACATAATGACGTCTGATTTTTTATTATGAAAAACAGAGGTGAGATATGGATATACCTAATGCGTCGCGCCGGAGCTTTATAAAACAATGTGTCATTGGTGGGGTCGCTGTATATTCAGCGCCTTTATTGTGGGAAATGAGTCGCGCTAATGCGTCGATCATTTCGCCTGAACTGGCAGCACAATGGCAAACACAGGCTAAAGGCCAATCTAAACCTAAATTTCGCAACGACGGTATCGCTAAAGTCACTGGTCAAAAAGTCTATGGCCGAGATTACCGTGCAATGGACATGGCTGGCTGGCCAAAACAACAAGGCTATGCCTTTATTTTACGCGCTGCCGATGCATCGCATATTTATCAAGGATTTTCCCTTGAACACCTTCCAGCTTCAGCTAAACCATATAAAGTCATTACCGCGGCAGATCTTGCCCGCGATAAGGTAAAACTACCTGAATTTTACGGCGACAACATGTTGTTGCCTGAAGGGCAAACTGCCGCTTATCTGGGCCACGCCGTAGCCATATTATTATTCGATAACTTCCATGCGTTTAAACAAGCAAAGTCATTATTGCAATTTGATAATGCGCTACTACGTTATGGTGAGAAAACCCCTTTTGTATCTGACACTAAAGACCCTTATGCCAGCTGGCGTCTTATTCGGGTTGAAGGTGAGAATGGTGATCGCGAAGATGTTTATAGCCCGCTGCACGATGGATTGTTTTTCCCTAACATTAAGAACCATCAACCAGAATGGTCTGGCGATCCGAGTGCCAAAGGTACTGTGTCTGAACGCGGTCTTTTTTATGCAGGCGAAATAGAAAAACAAATTGAAAGTGCAAAAGAAAGCCAACAATGGCAAGTATTAGAGCGCGAGTATCGCACTCAAATTATCGACCCGATGATGATGGAACCTGAAGCCTTTAATGGCTGGTTTGATGCCAGTAGCCAAACGTTCCATACGGTTATTACCTCGCAATCTCCACAAGATTTTCAAGAGATGGCCGTGCACATGCTGTCGTCTGGTCCATTAGCAGAAAAAGTTAAAAACCTCGTGGTGCATTCGCCTTATATCGGCGGCGGTTTTGGCGCTAAAGATCATTCAATATTCCCGTATTATGGCGTGCTAGCCACTATTTATGCTAACGGTCCCGTACGTTTAGCTAACGACCGCTTTGAGCAATTTCAATCAGGTCTTAAGCGTCATCCTTTCATCATGAAGAGTCGTTTAGCGGTAGATAAAGCCACCTTAAAAATTCAAGCGTTAACCTCACAGATGACTGTTGATGGTGGTGGCCGCGTTAACTTCAGTCCGTCAGTCACCTCCGTTGGCGCAACGGCAATGCAAAGTATTTACTACACGCCGCGCAACGATATTATTGCCACCTCTTACGCGTCGCGTAATCCAGATGCTGGCTCGATGCGCGGTTACGGTACATTGCAGTCGATGACCGCAATGGAAGGCATGATCCACGAGATAGCCGCTGAGTTAAATGTTGATCCTTTTAAGTTACGCGCGGCTAACGTGATGGAGTCAGGACAGCGTAATACTCAAGGTGCTATCCCAAATGGCACCTTACGTTATCGTGAAATGCTCGACATGGCTGAACAAGCCCCTGTATGGCAAAACCGAGCTGCTACAAAGGCTAATTATGAAGCTAAAAATCCAGGCATGCGTTACGGCGTAGGCTTTGGTATTGCGACCAAAGATTATGGAACTGGTGCCGCTGCACCAAGTGCGGCAATTAGATTAGCCAAAGACGGTAAAATAACCTTAGAAATTGGCTTTATCGAAATGGGGACTGGCACGCAAACGTCTCAAGCGGTTGTGGTTAGTGAGTCATTAGGTAATTTTGCCCACGAAGTAAAACTGGCTGAAATTGATATTTGGGATGCAATGCAATTGGTGCAAACCGATAATCCATACATTATTTCCCAGCAACGCCAAGATGAAATGGCCGCCAACCCACGCTGGACACCGGTGAAAGCAATGGCATCATCAGCATCTATGTCGGCGTATTATCAAAGCCATGTCACTCGTATTGCCGCCGATATTATTTATCGTCACGGACTTTGGCCTGCTGCAGTGTCGATTTGGAACGAGTTGTATTTCAACACACCAATGGGCGCAACCAATCTCAATGATTCTCGTGATGGTCGTTGGACTGATGGCAAGCTAACTGCCATGGGCTTCCCACCGCTTTCAATCGATATTCTCGCCAAGCGTGCTCACGATTTAGGTTTAGTGGTTGGCGTAATGGGCCATGCCTTTAACCGTTGGGCTTGGGCTGAAGCTGATTTTGAAATTTTCGGCACCAAAGAGCGCATTGCTCTAGATGCATTAGCGCTGCAATACGGCGAAGGTGACAAATATCATGGTAGCGCAGATCGTAAAGCCCGCATGAGCTCAAACGGCTATCACTTAATTGATCGTCAAGCCATGAGCTATCCAAAGGCTGAGCTTAATAATGCCATGGTGACTTACTATGCTCCATGCGCAACCTTAGTTGAAATTGCCGTGAATGAAGGTAATGGCGAAGTCAGCTTGCTCAGTTCTCACACGTGGTTAGAAGCCGGTAAAGTGATTGTGAATGAGTTAGTTGAAGGCCAAATACAAGGCGGTCTTGCGATGGGGATTGGCCATGCTTTGCATGAAGAGTTACCCCCATTTGAAGCTGGTGCCGGTAATGGCACTTGGAATATCAACCGCTATAAGGTGCCGCTAGCACGACACGTTGGCGTTTGGAGCCAGCAACATACTATTTTACCGCAGTTGTCTGAAACGGATCCGAGCCGCGGCATTGCCGAGGTGGTCATGATACCTGTGGTTTCTGCGCTAGTTGAAGCTGTTTATCAAGCTACCGCAGTGCGTTTTTACGAATTACCTATGACAGCGAAAAAAATCAAGGAGGCCATGGCATGAGCCAGTCAATTAAGTTAACCATCAACAACCAAGCTATTGGCCCGATTGACGTCGGCGATGGCACCATGATGATTGAATTTTTGCATGAGTATTTAAACCTCACTGGCACTAAGTTTGGTTGCGGTGCTGGGGTGTGTCATGCCTGTACTGTTATCGTAGATGACGAACAAGGCATGAGCGAAGTCGTTCGTACTTGCATCAACGGTGTTGAGCGTTTCAACGGTAAACGTATCCGTACGGTAGAAGGCCATGCTAAGCAAAACGCTCAAGGCGAAATCACTGCACTAAGCCCTGTACAGCAAACCTTTTTGGAACATTTCTCGTTTCAATGTGGTTGGTGTACCTCGGGTTTTGTCAATGAATCGACCGCATTAATTGAGCGACTACAACGTAAACCTATTGCCAAAGATCAAGTAGAACGCGTGATTGAAGAAGCCTTAGGCGAACATGTTTGCCGCTGTACTGGTTATGTAAAATATTATGCTGGGATGAAAGATTTGATCCTCAAGACAAAGGGGTTAACCCTGTCATGAAGCCATTATACCGAAACTATTTAGCCCGCCAGATAATGGTACGTAAGCTAAGCCTGAATGTATTGCTCAGCTTAAGCCTTGGGTTGTTTGCCAGTGCTTGTAGCGCGGCGGATGACAGTGGCAACCAGCGTGACGATATCGAACGTGGTGCTTATCTGATGAAGATTGGCGACTGTGTAGCCTGCCATACTGCCGTAGGCGGGCGAGAGTTAACCGGTGGACTACCATTTGAAACCCCGTTTGGGGCGGTATATTCAACCAATATCACCTCAGATAAAGACACCGGAATTGGCAAATACAGTTATGACGAGTTTTTTGATGCTATGCATCATGGCGTCGGCGTTAACGGTAATTTGTATCCTGCTATGCCCTACACCTCTTACAGTCTGCTAACGGATGAAGATACCAAAGCGATATATGCTTATTTGATGAGTACTAAACCCATTAAGCAAGCCAATCTCGATAATGATGTCTCTTTTCCTTTTAACGTGCGTTTTGGCCTGAAGGCGTGGAACTTAATTGCCCATGATGCTGAAGAGTTTACGCCGAAAGAAGACAAAAGTGAGCCGTGGAACCGAGGTAATTACTTAGTCAATGCGCTAGGCCATTGTGGTGAATGCCATACTCCTCGAGATAGCTTATTTGCCATGGAACAAGACAAACACTTCCAAGGCGCTGTTATCGAAGGTTTAGAGGCATCAGATATTACTCCCGCTGAGCTTAACCGACAAAACTGGACTCATGATGATTTAAAGTCTTTGTTTACTGAAGGTTATTCTCGCAAAGGTACAGTCTTCGGTGGCATGTATCCTGTGGTATACCACAGCTTTAGCCACTTAACCGATGCTGACATGCACGCGGTAAGCAGTTATCTGCTTGATACTGATGAAACCGTTGCAGCTAAAGCGCTGACCTTTAATGGCCACCAGCGTGAATTACCAGGATACAACCTATACATGGGTTATTGCGCTGGTTGTCATAGTCAAAATGGTGAAGGTCGACCTAATGTTGCTCCAGCAATGGCGGGAAACGCCACATTAGATAAGGCTAGCCCACACAATGTTGTCGCGGTCATGCTTAAAGGCATAAAAAGCCAACACTACAACACCACCACCAGCTTTTATGCCATGCCAGGTTATGCCGAGAAGTTGTCTGATGAACAACTTAAAGACTTAACCAATTATCTGCGCGTCACCTGGAGTAATCAGCCAGGCGATGTAGATGTGGATACAATTCATGATTTAAAAGAAGTGATATTCGAACATGATTAAGCGTTTAAATCATATGTTTTGAATGATGTGTAAAATCTGTGATTAAGCAAAAGCCGACCCTTGGTCGGCTTTTTCGTTTCACTAACGATTAATGGCAAAACCAACACCATAACAAGGTTTACCCAACGACGTTACAACACATCGTTAAGGTCTTGTATTGCATCAATCACCATGCCTGTACCAATGCTAATCAACAACAAATCAGTACCCACACGGACAATCTTTTGTCCTTCTGGCGTACGACCTAGCTGAACAGTAAGCGCTGATGGTACATCGTAGTAAACAACATCAGCAGGCAATGAGTAACCTTTTCGCCATTGTTTAGCACTGCCCGGTGGTTGACAGCCATTATTCTTTTTGGCTAATCCTGGTGGGCAATGCTTAGCATCACGGGTGGTATTATAGTAATTAATAATAATCACCTGGCGATCATTACTAAAATAAGTCTGATAAGTTTCTTCATGCTTTTTTTCATGTTTATCAGATTTATGTTTACCGCTATTACCCTGCGAGTCGTTGTCTTTAGCGAAGCTGTAACCTGAAGAGCACATCAATAAGGTGCTGATAATGATCAATGGGATGATGTGACGATTCATAAAATGGATTCCTTTGCGATTCAATAGGCGTTGGCTACAATAATTAACCAGCAATAAGCCTTACCGTTAAAAAAACCAAATACTATTAATGATACGGTTGATATGGGTGCAAAGGTAGTCTTATACCTCGCGATTGTCGACTCTAGGTTACATTATTGATTATTAATGTTCGCGTATAATGGTTACTTTTGTTTCAATGCCAATTGTGAAAACAAAATCCCATCCCAACCATGCTGCATAAATTGGCGAATATTTTGATGATCATCCCCCTGTGGTGTAGCAACCACATCACGATAGTGTTGACCAAATAATGTTAATGTTTGCTGCGGGGTTAATTGCTGGATTTGCCCGAAAGTAAACACCTTACAAGAACCAGAATTCTGCCCAGCATCATTTAATTGGTCGCCATTTTTAAACGCGCTTGGGGTAAAATCGAAATGCGCATCAATCAATGCCATAGTCTCTTCAAAACGCAGAACATCTGCTTGCTCATCTAACGATGTTATAAATTCATTCACTGGTTGTACAGACATAAACGTTACCCTACTTCATCAACATAATGGGCAAAACAATAACAAAATAGCGGCCGTTTCTATAGTGAAAAAACTGAATATATAAACCGACATTATTAAATTCGCAAAAGCTTATGTAGCGAACGTTGAGATCACTTGATTCGCAATACTGTTAATGGGAAATTAACTGACGAATTAAACATCACGGCCTTAAACACAACATATTATTCCCGTTTCATTACGGCAAAATCTGGCCGTGGTAACGTTTCCAACATGCTGTATAAATAAATCACCACCAACGACAATATGGCGCCAATGATAAACAACCAATACCCACCAAGATGATCCAGTATGATCCCACCGCCCAATGGTGCAATCGCAAAGCCCACTTCATAAAATGACGACGCCCCAAAATAAGCCCCGCGTAAATGTTTAGGAGCAAGGCGATCGATATGTACATTCATGGTGGGGAATAAAATGGTTTCCGCTAGGCTCATAACCACAATGGCACCAATCCAACCCCAAAATAAATCTATCGGGTTATAAGCGAGCCAAACTTGTGAAGCCATCAGCAACACTAACCCAAACTGAATACGATGAATTAAACTGTAACTCGCCATTAAACGCAGTAATAAAAATTGGGTCGACACAATCACTAACGCATTGGTAAAAATCATCGCTGAGATGAGCTGCAATAAGTCTGGAGCGTTAGCACGGGTAAGATATTGGATAAGCGAACTGTCCATTTGAGCATAAATGAACATGCATAAAATATTGGCAAAAATAAGGCATTGCAAAAGCTTATCTTGCAATAAAATCGCGACGACTTGTTGGCGACTAACATGTGCAGGTTTACGTTTAACGGCTGCGACAGGGTCGCCCATGGCAGGAATAAGTTCATCTGGCACTTGCTCAATAGTGCCATTAACACCTTGTGTAGCCTGGTGTGCAAACCCCCAATATAACAACAATATCAATACCGCAAATGCTGCGGCTGTAATGTAAAAACTCGATTGTTGTCCCGTTAAACCTAACCATACACCTAACATAGGGCCGACTGCGCAGCCAACATTAACAATAAAGTACAATGACTGCATTGCTAACTCACGAGTCTGTGGGTCGTCAATAATATCGCCGATGGTGGCAGAGGTAAGCGGTCGCCATAATGAGGTGGCAATAGAACACAGCGTCATCACAATGGCATAGCCGGAAACAGAGTCAACTTCGGCCAAGAGTGAAAATGAAATAATGTACAAAATGCCGGTAAGGTACATGAGTTTTTGACGACCAATTCGGTCTGATAATGCACTACCAATAAAGCTAGTGAACACTGCAATAAATGCAGCACAAGACAAAACCAGGCCAACTTCGGTTGCGCTTAAGGCAAATTTTTCATACAAAATGACCGCCAAAAATGGCCACACCATGAAATAACTGCCTCGGGTAATAAACGAACCAAACAACAAAATCCACATCAACCTTGGAAATTGCTTAAACCGCGCTATAGAGATATCGCTGTGCACTTTTTATCCTTAAAGAGTGACGCTGAAATAAATGATGACAGGCAAAATTGATTGGGTTTTGTAAAACCGTTTAATACTTTAATCGTATCGAAGTTAATGACATTGAGCCACCATTAAAATGCGCCAGACTAGGCGCATTGACTCTGCACATTAACTCGGCACATGGGCAACGACACTAAATAACCTGATGTCAGGATAATAGAGAGTGAACTTACAGATGCCCTACTTTGACCAAAATCACCGTTTCTTGCTCCACATACGGATTATGCTGACTTAAATGCGGGCTGCGGATCCAGGTACCGGCAGGATAATGACCCAGCTCATCGATAAACTCTCCGCTAATGACATAGATTTCTTCGCCGCCAAAATGACGATGCGGTTGAAAATGTGCGCCAGCGGGCCACTTCACTAATGCAGTCGATTCTGTACCATGTTGGTGTAACGGCATAACTTGCAACTGACCCTGTCCCTGCAACCACGGAGTTTCATTGGTATTAATAGCCACTTTTTGTGAATCTGTAGGTTGAAACTGATGCAGCTTAACCAACAACGTACAACCTTCAACACTAAACGGCGCATGGACAAAGCCTTCAGGATTGCGTAAATAGGTGCCAGCCGGATAATCGCCGGTTTCGTCAGAAAACACTCCATCAAGCACTAAAATCTCTTCACCTAAGGGATGCGGGTGTGAGTTAAATTTAGCGCCTGCTTCATATTGAACAATGCTGGTTGCATGGCCACGCTCAGCCTCTTCGCGTTCAAGGCGCTTACGCACAACACCCACTGCAGGGCTATTTTGCCATTCAAGATCAGCAGTATTAATCACCACTCGCTGGCTAAAATCCATGTTCAACATATTGATACCTCACAACCTATTAATGACATTAGTGTAAGGCTTTCGCTATCGATAAAAAAGTAGGTACTTTTTGGTACCTACTGCTCGTTTACAAACCCACATCGAAAGCGTATCAATAAAAAAGCCCATTCATTGTCAATAAATGGGCTTTAATGATGAGTCAATGTTAACAATTAAATACTGTTATGTTGAATCGCTTGGCGTTGTTTTTTATAGGCTTTAGCCGACGCTGGGATGGGTGTTGTCCGCCCCGTTTCTAGCCAGTTCTTTAATCGGTTAGCATCTGCCATATGGGTATATTTACCAAATGAGTCCAGTACCACAAATGCGACTTTGCGCTTATTCATTTCGGTTAACATCACTAAGCAGTGCCCTGCCTTATTGGTAAAACCGGTTTTGGTTAAGGCAATATTCCAGTTATTTTTAAACACCAGTTTATTGGTATTTTGAAAATCTAACGCGTAGCGCGGCGATTCAAAGTTAACGTGCTTTTTAGTGGTCGAACTTAGTTTGCCTAACAGCGGGTATGTTTGACTTTCTTTAAGTAATAAAATCAAATCGTTCGCACTTGATACGTTATCTGGCGACAAACCTGTAGGTTCTACATAATGGGTTTGGCTCATGCCTAACGCGGTTGCTTTATCATTCATGGCACGCACAAACGCCTTAAATCCGCCAGGATAGTGGTGCGCAAGTGATGTCGCCGCACGGTTTTCAGACGACATCAACGTTAATAGCAGCATTGTTTCACGAGTCACCACACTGCCTAAACGTACCCGCGAATAAATATTGCGCATGACTGGCGAGTCGGTAATGTTCACTGATATTTTTTCATCTAGTGGGAGTTTGGCATCCAATGTCACCATTGCGGCCATTAATTTCGTTACCGAGGCGATTGGAACAGGTTGATGAGGGTTGCTGGCATACAGCACTTCATTGGTGGCTAAATCGACCAGCATCGCACTACCCGATGCTAATTCTTGTTGAGGTTTGTTTTGCACAGCCTGAGCTGCAAAAGATACCGCGCTATTTAGCGAAGTAGCACATAATAAGGTGCAGGCAAAAAGGAAACGAAGCTTCATCACTCTCACTTGAAAAATTAGACTCTCTATTTTTCTGAGTATACGATAAAGGTTTAGTCCGACAATAGATAAATACTACTTTCGAGTAGGTTTTTAGCCATTAATTAACGTAGATCAAGTGTTCAAATTTAGTCTCGGCTAATATTCGCACAATTTAGACGGTGTGCGTGGTGAAGTTAAGACTCTTTCGCAAACAGGTTTATAAGAGTCGTGAGTCAAATACCGCTTTTGTTAGCTTCATGTTAAGATAAAATAAATCGTTAAAAACAAAGTAAAAAAGAGAGTGTAAATGGACATTAACTTGCGTTTTTTGAGCCGCTGGACTCAATGGGTCAATACCTTTTTTGCACCTAAAGCTACCCTTAAAACTGAGTCTGATGATGCACAAAAAGGACTTATCTCACTCAAAACCATCGCAAACCAATATCAACCGCGAACAGGTGAAGAACCCGTTAATGAAAATATGTCTTCACCGTTCATCTGCACTGCAGAAGATTTTATTGCTCGCGAATCGCAAATAAAACAAATCACCGACGTGATTAATTTATGGCGTAACCATCATGGTGAAATAAGCGCTATTGTGGCCCCCGCTGGCGCGGGGCTGTCAGCCTTTTTAGGCCAAATTCCCTCGTTATTAACAAACATCAATACACAACAGCAAGACGCCTCTACTTCTACAGTCAAACCGTTACCCGAAAAAGGGGTAATAATGAGCTTTTACACTGCCCCGCTTAGTGCCCGCGACGCGATTGCAAATGTATGCTACTGCTTTGACATGCAACCACCCGCTGCAATGACGGATACCAGTATTACGGACATCATCATTGCGATAAACAAACTACCAGCACAATTAATTGTTATCGACGATTTGCACAAGTTAATGTTAAGAATGATGGGCAATGCGCAAGCGCTAGTGACCTTTGCCACGATAGTAATGGAAACCCGCAAGCACCATTGCTGGATATTGGGCTGTGAAAAGTTCGCTTGGCAACGATTAAGTGCTCAATATGAAATTACTCACTTTATTAAGCATGTCATTACATTCGACTATTTCAATGCAAAAGAACTTGCCAGAATACAGACCAAACAGCTGGTCGATTTAGGCCTAATGAGCGACGACTATTTAAGCCAAGAAACCGGCAACACAGAAAGTCATCGCGGCCAAAAATCATCTGAAGCAACGCACAACAAAAATGACAATGATGATGCCGTCAATCCATACGAAGACCAATTAAAGCAATTGCATATTATCAGTCAAGGTCACCCGAAACTCGCCATATTATTGTTACAGTATTCGTTGACTCATCAAGCCGATATCGCTCAAAGCAGCGGCAGTGAAAAATCTGACAATAGCACCAAGCATAACAGCAGTACAGGCAGTGATAACAACTCAAAACAATGTACTGATATCTGTAAAATTAACGCATCCGCTTTGCCGTCATGCCAAGACAGTGACTTATTTTCATTAGCTGAAATTTATGTCCATGGTGGATTGCGAGTCGCACAACATGCACACATTTTTGCTCAAACAATTGAACAAAGTAGCTTACAGTTGGCTTATTTAGCACGCCAAGGACTGATCATTGCACAATATTCGCAGCGAGATTTTGCTCAACACTTTTATTTTATCACTCCGGCATTATCAAAAATTATCGCCAGCCACTTGGTCAATAACAATAAGCTGTTTCATTAAACGAGGCGAACATGGACGATTCACGCAAAGCATTACAAGCATTTTTAGAGATCATTTCATTTGATCGCATAGTCAGTATTTTACTGCTGTGTTTGATCGCGTGGTTATTGTTAATCTCTATCGAGTTTTTATTAAAGCAGTTAAATAAAGCGCTGCCTAAATACCGCTTAATTTGGAATAGGTCATACCCATTTGTGCGTTTATTCGTGTGGCTGTCTGTCATTATTTACTCGATTGTTGGCATTATTGACCCGCACGAAAACCTCATTCTTGCCGTCGTTGGTTCTATCAGTATTGTGATCGGTTTAGCGACACAAGAGCCGGCAAAAAATATGATTGCAGGGTTTATTATTATGATAAACCCGCCCTATCGTGTTGGCGATATGGTCACATTGTCAGGCCATTATGGTGAAGTGATAAAGCTTGAATGGAGTGTGACCTGGCTGCGCACATTTGACGACAATACCGTCATGATACCTAATGCAGAAGCCTTAAAAACAGCAGTGTCTAATGCCAACAGTGGTGCATTAGATGAAATGGTCGTGGTTAAGTTTACCTTGCCTATGCATGTCGACCATAAAAAAGCCATTGCCCTCGCCCGCGAAGCCACACAATGCTCACCTTATACGTTTTTAAATAAGCCTATTATTGTCAATTTAGGTAACGAATATGACTTAGGCGATTTTTTACAAACCATTACAGTAAAAGCTTACGTGATGGACGTACGCCTAGAGAAAAAGTTTATGAGCGACATTAATATCAGGGTATTAAGTGCATTTAAAAATGCCCATTTTTATGATGAACAGCAAACGCCGACACCTTAATTTGCGCTATAATCGCGCCAATTAGCACAGTAACGACAGATTATTTAGCATTGGGAATACCATAATGACACAAGATGAAATGAAAAAAGCCGCTGGCTGGGCTGCACTACAATATGTCAAAAAAGACACCATAGTCGGTGTTGGCACAGGCTCTACAGTCAATCACTTTATTGATGCACTTGCGACAATGAAAGATGACATCGAAGGCGCGGTATCAAGTTCAGAAGCCTCAACTAAAAAGTTGATTGAATTGGGCATTGAAGTATTCGATTTAAACAGTGTTGACATGATAGATGTCTACGTTGACGGCGCAGATGAAATCAACGACCGCATGGACATGATTAAAGGCGGCGGCGCGGCATTAACTCGCGAAAAAATTGTCGCAGCAGTCGCGAAAAAGTTTATTTGTATTGTTGATAATACTAAGCAAGTATCCATTTTAGGTGAGTTCCCGTTGCCTGTTGAAGTCATTCCAATGGCGCGCTCTTATGTGGCACGTGAATTAGTCAAACTTGGCGGTGACCCAGTGTATCGCCAAGGGGTTGTGACCGACAACGGTAACGTGATTTTAGACGTCTACAACATGCAAATTTTAGATCCTAAAGTGATGGAAACTAAGATTAATGCCATTGTAGGTGTCGTCACTAACGGCTTATTTGCCAACCGCGGTGCAGACGTATTACTAGTGGGGACGCCAGATGGCGTCAATACCGTCACCTTGTAATCATCCCTAATGGCTTTTAAATAGCCTCAGCAATTACTGAAAAATGGCCTCGCAAATTTGCTAGGCCATTTTTTTAACGGCTTTAAGGATTAACTATACGCTGAACTAAATCACCATTTCCTCAAGATTAGTTCTCGGTGCCAAAGGATTTCTTAAATTCGGCATCAGCTTTTACATCCACATTGAATAAATAATTGACCTCGATATAAACCTTTTACCGACTTGCACCTGTCAAATAACTACACAATCATAATGGACAGTTTGGAATATTAAGGATGCCGGTATCAATCAGCCTAATTCACAGCCAATAAACCACCTCGCGCAGCTAGACGACAATCAACTTGTTGCCATTGCCACAACTGGGTGTCAGCAGGCATTTGAACAACTGTATCGCCGGCACCACCAGCGGGTATACGCGATTTGTTTTCGACTCAGCGGCCAAAAGGCACTTGCCGATGACATCACTCAAGCGTGTTTTATTCGCTTATGGCACAAGCTGGGGCAATTTAAAGGCGATAGCCAGTTCACTACCTGGCTGCATCGGTTATGTGTTCGCCAGGCCATTAACGATTTAAAGGCGCAACAATCGTTGTGGCGACGATTTTTACCTGCAGAAGATATTGCACATCAAGACATGCCAAGCGTTGAATTAACCGATTACCATTTACTCGACAAATGTATCGCTAAGTTACCGCAACGAACTCGCATTGTGTTTGTACTGTGCGCGATTGAAGGTTATCAACACAACGAAATAGCAGCGCTGCTGAACATTGCAGTGGGCACCAGCAAAGCGCAGTACCACAATGCAAAACACTTATTACAGGAGATGCTGGCATGAGCGCTAAAAAGCATGACCTAGACCATTTAATCGGCACTTTGCCGCCTGAGATTGCGCCAACGACAGACTTATGGGATGGCATTAAGCCGCGCTTAACGTCGAAATTAACGCCGCAAAAAGCGCTTCATAAACATGTCGTTCGCCCGTTATGGGCAATAGCCGCTACATTCCTAGTGTGTTCATTATTATGGTTAACACAATGGCGCGACGAACCTGTACTACCTCAAGAACAAACATTAATACAGGTGCAAACAGCAAACATCACGACTGCAACAGTAGACACATCGGCATCAATTAATGTGGATAATCACTTAATCGAATTGATAAACCAAGTTGCCCAAACTCATCAAAACCAATTAAATGGATTTATCCGCAATCAATATACAGTGAGCTGGCAGTTATCCGCAGACAACAATGAGCATATTCAAGCAGACATTGCCAAGGCGCTCGCAGAGCTAGAAAGCGCGTCAAGTCAAGTGCAAGCAGCATTGGCACAACAGCCGACTAATCAACAACTTTGGCAACTATGGCGCTGGATAATGCAGCGTCAAATCACCCTATTACAGCAAGGGCAAAAATTGCCTTTTACCCACACACGTACAGCACAAGGAAATACCCTATGAGCAGCATAAAATACGCACTATTAGCGCCATTAATGGCCATAAGCGCCTTATCTATTGCAGCAGAGTCGGTCGACCAGCAACACGATGTCGTTGCTAACCCCAACGTGAGTATCAAAGTACAACGTGGCAATGTGGAATTTATTAGCTGGGACAACAACAGCATCCAAGTTAAAGGCGAACTAGACGAGCTAAGCAAAGGGTTTATATTCGATGTAAAAGGCAATATGGTGGTGATTGAGGACAAACTTCCGCGTAGCTATCAAGGCAGTAATAAACAAGGCTCGCAACTGACCATTTATCTACCCAAACAACTTAACCTTAACGCCGAAGGCGTATCAGCCGATTTTAGCGTTGCCAAGTTAAGCGGGCAAGTTGCAATGGCATTAGTCAGTGGCAACATTCTGGCGGGACAATTAAACGGTGATACCAAGTTAACAACGGTGTCAGGTAACATCACCAGTGACCAATTAAACGGCAAAATTAATCTTGAAACCGTATCAGGGGACATCAAGGATAATGGCAGCCAGGGTCAAGCTGAGCTGAGGTTAGTCAGTGGCGAACTCAATACCGACAGCGACTTTACCCAGGTTACGATTGACCAAGTTTCTGGTGATATCAGTGCGACCTTAAAGGCAATATCAGTATTAAATATGGTCACGATTAGTGGCGATGCCCAATTAATACTGGGTGCTGAACTGGCAAACGCTAGACTAGAAACCATAAGCGGTGACATGAATTTACGCTTTACTGAGCAGCCTAATGTAAGCTTTACGATTGATGGCGGCCCAGGTGGCAAAATTGATAATCAATTGACCGACGATACTCCCTTAAAGCAGAAATACTCGCCAAGTAAAACCCTGCAATTTAACACGTTGTCAGGTGATGGCCAGGTGAATATCAACACCATTAGCGGCCGAATCATCCTACATAAATAGCTCTCACATAATAAATAGTTCTCACATAATAATGCCCGACTAAGCAAGACAAACGCATAAAACAAAATGCCCAACGACAATAATATCGTTGGGCATTTTATTACCACACCTACATTTGGGCTAATTATGCTTAAGCAACTTCACTCACAAACTAGGTTAAGCTGAGGTTTTATTTAACTGATTTGACTTCGTCATCAGTCAAAAAACGCCATTCGCCAGGCGCTAAATTGGCATCTAACTCTATGCTGCCCACGGCTTCTCGGTGAAGGTTTACCACTTTATTGCCTACCGCAGCAAACATACGTTTTACTTGGTGATATTTACCTTCGCTAATGGTTAAACGCACTTGAGTTGGCTCTATAATCTCCAGTACCGCAGGTTTTGTTAATCCATCTTCATTACGCAATTCAATACCATCAACAAAGGTTTGCACTAGGCTCTCGTCTATCGGGTCTACTAATTCAACAAAATAACGTTTACCGCAATCTTTCTTTGGTGAAGTGATTTTGTGCGACCATTTACCATCACTGGTGATCAGCACTAAGCCTGTCGTGTCAGCGTCTAAACGTCCAGCAATGTGTAAAGTGTCGGCTTTTTCAATTTCAATCAAACTTAATACCGACGGATATTGCTCATCAATCGTAGAACAAATGGTATCAACCGGTTTATTCATCATGATGTAACGATCGCCTACAATGCTGATAGACAGGCCTTCTAGGCACACATCCATTTGCGGCAACACCTTAAAACCAGAATTCTTAACCACCTCGCCATCACAGGTCACATCACCACGATGCAGGGCTCTTTTGGCCAACGAACGGGTCAATTCGGTACTTTCACAGATAAATTTGTCTAAACGCACAATACACACTCACTCTAAATACAATGGCGCTATTATGCGGCTTACACGGTTAAATAGAAATCAATCAGTGAATTTTTTACGGTATACGTAATTTTTGGTTACATATCCTCAGTCCATCTGAGGCAAAAAGGACTAAATGCGCCTTGTTTTCTAGCCTAGTAAGGCCTTAACATAGTATTCACAACAATGTTGGGGTTTTCCTTTAGTTAAGGACCAACAATAATAATAAAAATACAAAATGCTCGTACGCCAATATTTGGCGCCTAAAACACAGCAAAGGAAATACAATGAAAAAGTTGGTTATTGGAGGTCTTTGTGCCTCACTTATCGCAGGCCTAAGCGCTTGTAGTGATGACAAGGCTGTCGTTGCACCCGTTGCAGACGTTGCTAAAACAGCCACCGCTGTTGCCGTTGAAAAAGCATTAACGTCTGGTATCACATTCGACAACATCGATAAAACGGTTCGTCCACAAGACGATTTCTACATGTACGTAAACGGTGCATGGATGAAGAATGCTGAAATTCCTGGCGACCGTACCAACATTGGTGCGTTTTACGACTTACGTGAAAATGCCCGTGATGACGTTAAAGTCATTATCGAAGATTTAAGTGCTACGCCAAATCTAGCTGACGGCAGCGATGAACAAAAAGTAGCTGATTTATATCGCTCATTTATGGACGTTGAAACCTTAAATAAAATCGGTATCGCGCCAATCCAAGCTGACTTAGATAAAATTGCCGCCTTAAAAGACAAAAATGAATTAACCGCATTTTTTGGTGAAAACCAAGCTAACGGCGGCGGAACACCATTAGCGTTTTATGTCGAAATCGATGCAAAGAACTCTAGCCGTTACGCGACCCATATTTGGCAATATGGATTAAGCCTTCCTGAAAAAGATTACTATTTTAATCAAGAAGAGCGCTTCGTTAACATCCGTAAAGCCTATGTTGAACACATTGAAAAAATGTACACGCTAGCTGGATTACCTAATGCGAAAGCCAGTGCAGAAGCGGTACTTGCACTAGAAACGCAAATTGCTGACAAACACTGGGATGTGGTAGAAACGCGCGACAGCACCAAAACATACAACCTATACCAAGTGAAAGATCTTGCGACACTTGCACCAGACATTAACTGGGAAGGTTATTTAGCGGCTGTGGGTGGTGATAAACAAACAGATATCATCATTAACCAACCAAGTTATATCCAGGGATTAAGCCAGGTTATCAAAAGTAACGAGCTTGACGCATGGAAAAACTACCTAACGTGGATGACGTTAACCCACAATGCAAGCAACATGTCTGAAGCATTAGACAACGAAAACTTTGCCTTTTTCTCGAAAACCTTAAACGGTCAAGAAGAGCAAGAACCACGCTGGAAACGCGGTGTGAGCACAGTAAGCGACACCCTAGGTGAAGTAGTGGGTAAAGTGTACGTTAAGCGTCACTTTGCGCCAGAAGCTAAAACCCGTATGGAACACCTTGTTGAAAACCTACGCGGCGCTTATGGTTCAAGCATCGAGTCATTAGATTGGATGAGTGCAGACACTAAAGTGGCTGCAAAAGACAAATTAGCAAAATTCAATCCAAAAATTGGTTACCCAAATAAGTGGGATGATTACACTAAATTAACCATTAAAGCAGATGATTTAGTGGGTAACGCTAAACGCGCTGCTATTTTTGAACACAACAAAAGTTTAGCTAAATTGGGTCAACCAATTGATAAAGACGAGTGGCACATGACGCCACAAACCGTTAATGCTTACTACAACCCAACCATGAATGAAATCGTGTTCCCTGCAGCGATTTTACAACCGCCATTCTTTAACCTAGAAGCTGACGACGCGGTTAACTACGGTGGTATTGGTGCGGTTATCGGCCACGAAATGGGCCACGGTTTTGACGACCAAGGTGCTAAGTTTGATGGCGAAGGCAACATGCGCGACTGGTGGACAGAAGCTGACTTAAAAGCATTTGAAACCAAAGGTAATGCATTAATTACTCAATACGATGGTTATCAAGTATTTGACGATTTACACGTAAACGGCAGCTTAACATTGGGCGAAAACATCGGTGACTTGTCAGGCGTTACTATCGCTTACAAAGCTTACAAAATGTCACTTGATGGCAAAGAAGCGCCGGTCATTGATGGCCTAACCGGCGATCAACGTTTCTTTATGGGCTTTACGCAAATTTGGCGCGTGAAGATGAAAGAAGAAGCAATGCGTAATCGTGTAGCCACTGATCCACATTCACCTGGTCACTTCCGTGCACTAGGCGCACTGTCTAACATGCCTGAGTTCTATACTACTTATGACGTGAAAGAAGGCGACAAGATGTATATCGCACCAGAAAGCCGTGTAAAAATTTGGTAATCACCAAGTGAATAGCTGACCTAGGTCACATTTACACACAAAAAGGGCATCATTTGATGCCCTTTTTTATAAGTAAAAAACAGTAAACCACTCATAAATAATAACAATATTAAATTTAGATGCATCAATAGGCTTTATTAAACCTTGTTCATTCAGCCCCTATTCAGCGAAAAAGCGGTACAGTGATTTCACAGACATTTTGCTGGAGTTATTCGATGAATAAATTGTTTCGTACGTTTTTTATCTTCTTAATTTTACTGTCAACCCGAGGCGCGATTGCTCAACCTAACGAAGTTAAATATAACAAGTTAGCCGAGTCATCTGATTTCAGCCAAACGTCGCACAATGACATTGACCAGCTAGTCAGCCTACGCGAACACAATACTCCCGCTGCAATTCAAGATACTCACGACTTACATGCATTAATGACTCGCGCTCCTCAAGCGCAGCAAGAGCTTGTAGACTTACTAAACCATATTAATCAAATGAGCCAGACAACAGCTATCATTCCTGCTACGAAAAGTTATGCTCGTGCCGCGCAAAAAGTGCAATTAAAGTTTAATGGCGACGCCAGCCAATTAACCGATATCGCCCGCGCCAGTGTGGTAGCCAAGGATGTAAGCAGCTTACTGGTAAGTTTTGAACAATTGCGCCAACACACTGATATTGTGCAATTAAAAAACCGATTTGCGACACCTAAAACCTCAGGTTATCGTGATTTAAATGTATTGGTTAAATTGCCACAAAGCCAAATGGTGGTAGAAGTACAGTTTCATTTAAATGACATCGCCGAGATTAAAAGTGGCCCAGAGCATCTCGTTTATGAGCAAATTCAAGCGATAGAGTTACAAGCAAAAAACCAGTCAAGAACAGTAAACGATATAGAAAAAGCCAATATTGCTAAGTTACGCCAAGACTCTCACAAGCAATACCATAAAGCTTGGCTAAACTATAAACGTCAAAGTATCTATCCATCATCAATACAAGCCGCGTAGTTATTCGCAGTAACAAACACCCTTTGGCGCTCATTTGAGCGCTTTTTTTTTGCCAGAAAAATGCATGCTCAAACACTTCTGCTATAATCGCGCCCAATAGCTTCCTGCTGGATATACACATGAACGAAATTATTGATCAACTGCAAGAGTTAAGCGAAACCGTACCGGTACCATTAGAGCTGCCTACTTTTGAGCAACTTGTTGAAGTTGAAGAGCAAATTCTTATTGGCTTACCTAAAGATTTAAAAGAATTTCTGCTAGAAGCCAGTGATGTGATTTATGGCACCATTGAACCGGTAACGGTTGCCGATCCTAACTCACATACTTATCTTCCTGAAGTGACCTGCTACGCGTGGTCTATTGGTATGCCGCGTGAACAAATTGCAATTTGCCAAGTCGGTGATGGCTTTTACTGCATTAACGAAGAAGGTGAAGTACAGTTTTGGAAAAATGGGCGTTTCAAAGAGGAAGGTTGGGAGTCATTGTGGGATTGGATTGAAGACGTGTGGCTTGGACAGTAAAATACTGTTGCCAATACAATAAACGTTAACGCATAGAAATACAGGAATAAACATGTCTAAGAATACCGGCTTGAACGCGATTGAAATGCAATATTTACGCTTATCTTTAGGCCTAACAACTGAACAAGTTGCCAGCCTGAGTGCCACCAGCAACGAAGATGTATTGGCCTGGGAAGCTGGCGAAAAAGATGCTCCCGTACCAGCACAAAAAAAATTACTCGATATCGATGACATTATCGAGATGCAAGTGCTAAACACCACCGATGGCATTGAAGAGTTATTTAAAAAAGAGCCAAAGCGCCGTTTAGCGTTTGTGGTTTACCCAACTCAAGCGCTTTACACTCAATATAACCCAGAGTTTTTAAGCTCATTGCCGCTAACTGAATTGTATAACACAGCAGCATGGCGCATTAAAAAAGAGTGTAAATTGTTGCTTGAAGTCGATGTGAGTTTAGTGGCATTGGATGCCGAAGCGTACAAAGCTTATCGCGCAGACACTGGCGCAAGTGAAAGTCGTGAAAGCCGTGCAAAATGGGCTGCGACTCAGCTTTAATCAATATTGTCGTCAAAATGATTGCGGTCTAGCATTCACTCAATTTTGACAATTAAAAAAGCCACCTAACACGTTGAGTGTTAGGTGGCTTTTTAGTGGTGCTTAATGAGCTTACAGTTAATCCAGCTTTAAAGCCGGATTAACGCCACTCATATCACTATCAAATTAGAACTTCATTGTCACTTTAGTGTAAACATAACGGCCTAGTGGGTTATGTACGCCCATTGCATAACCGTAAAGATCTGCATCGCCGTCACCAATCGCAAATGATGGTTCTTCATCAAACACGTTATTTACACCAACCGACAGTTTAAACATATCATTAATGCGGTATGAGCCAGACATATCAACTAACAACTGCGCGTCAACAGTACGCGTTTTGTTGTAATCTTCAAACTCGCCGATGTAGCTTAAGTTTACGTTGGCAGCAAAGTCGTCCATCATCCAGTTAGTTGTCGCTAACCAACGGTGTTGTGGATACTCGTACTCACCAGTGTAATCGATAGTCTCGCCATCAACTTCTTTTTCGAAGCTGATCAAGTAGCTGTACTCTAAACCGAACTTAATATCGCCATAGTTACTTAGCTCAAGGCCATAATGAGTCGATAAGTCGATACCTTGCACTTCTTGCGAACCGATGTTAACAAATCCAGATTTGATCACATCAATCGACCCAAATGTTTGACCTGCTTGTGGCGCAGTTCGTAAACACACGGTGCTGTTTTGATCGCCACAGTTTTCATCGTAAAGCTCTTGGTTTTGCAGTGAATCAATTTTGTTATCTTGAACAATATTGAATAAATCAAAACCAATATCAAACTGCTGACTTGGTGCCCAAATCATACCAATATTCCAGGTTTCAGACTCTTCAGCATCTAAATCAGGGTTGCCGGCAAAGATAAAGTTATAATCTAATAATCCACAGTCGACATTGTCGGCGGCACAACGATAGCTATCGATTAAAAAATCACTCTTTTCTGATGGGCCTAAACCAATTTGCGCAAGTGAGGGTGCACGGAACCCCGTAGACCAAGAACCACGTGCCGTTATCTCATCGTTAATGCCCCATTGGAAGGCAATTTTAGGGTTAGTGGTTGAACCAAAATCGCTGTAGCTGTCATAACGACCGGCTAACTGTAATTCAAAATTATCTGCAACAGGAATAGATAATTCTACGTAGGCGGCATGTTGATCACGCGAACCAAATGCAGATACCGCTTCAGTTCCAAAAATCAGACCTCGCTGGAACTGCTCATCTGGAATGTCACTGACACTTTCTTCACGATACTCTGCACCTGCTGCCATCATGATATCGCGATCTGCGATAGTAAATGCATGGCCAGTAATACTCGCATCATAGGCGGTAATGCTCGACTTACCCTGTCTAACTAAACTAGTGGTAATACGGTCAATCACATCTTGCGAGTTAGCTACGCCACCAAATGGATTGTAATTACCCGCATCGATTTCAGCTTGTAAGTAGTCAGTTCTTACCCAGCCTTGTGAACGATCGCCTGTTTGCGTTGATTCACTGCGGCCACGCTGCGCAGACACTTCCCAATCCCAATCATTTATGACGCCACGAAGACCAGCCACAATACGCATGGTATCTGATTCGATGTCCCAACGACGTGCGCCGGCATCAACGGTACGGTAACGGCCAATATCAATATCCTGCCCAAAAGGATTGTCTGGATGAGTACCAGGTACGGTCATTTTTGCTTTTTCATCCAATGGCGTTGGTGCACCGCCGGCTTCAGAAGTGTTGTGTTGTACAGACAATTCCAAAAATGCCGTTAAATCTTCACCTAACATGTAATCAAACTGGCCAATTGCTCCTACTCGTTCAGAAGTAGGAATGGTCATGTTGTATGGGCCATAGTCAAACAAACAATAATCATCACTGACGCTATCTGCAGGGCAATCAGGGTCAATGGTTTGCACGCCATTCACATAAAAATAGCCAGGATAGCCACGTGATGAACGGTAATCTTCACCACCGTAAGGTGATTGATAAGCTGTGCCAAAACGGCCCATATCTTCTGCAGATAAAGTACCGTTAGTAAAATAATCTAAAATAACTGACGCGCTGCCTTTATCGGCTTTTACGCCCCACACTAAACTTGCTGTGGTTTCGTCATAACCCGTACCACTGTCGTCGCCATAACCTAAGTTAATTTCAATGCCTTCAATGTCTTTTCTCAAGACAATGTTCACCACACCCGCGATAGCGTCTGAACCATAAATGGCTGACGCGCCATCTTTTAGGATGTCGATACGCTCAATAGCAGAAACCGGAATGTTGTTAATATCAACAAATGAGTTTGAAATACCTTCGGCAAATGCACTCGAACCAACCCGACGACCATTGATTAACACCAATGTCGCATCTGGGCCTAAGCCGCGTAAACTGATTGATGCACCACCGTTTGCGGTAGAATCCTGGCTGTTACCCCGGGTAGAAAATGCACCAGAGCCGTTAGCAGGCATACGTTCAAGTAATTGCTGTAGGTTGTCAAAACCCATGTTAGCAATATCGTCTTTGTTGAGTGATTGTACTGGCGAAGGCCCTTCAATATCAGTCCGTTTGATACGAGAACCCGTTACTTCAATGCGTTCAACTTTTGCTTGAGCGTCATCAGCCGCTTGAGCAATAAGTGAAACAGGAGCAAAAGAGAGTGAAACAGCGATAGCGCAGGCGCTTCGTAATAGGGTAGTTTTTTTCATGATCATCCTTAACGTTAATTTATTGTTTTATATCCATGACTACTGCAAACTGCGGCAACAACATTACCGCTTACTACTTTCTTGGATGCTAATCTACGTGTTCAAGTTATGTTAAATTTTAACAATGTCAATACATTGTAAGCACAATGCCGTAATGTAAATGCAACCAATCACTTAATCAAGAATAAACAATCAAAAAAAGTGAATTTAAATTCTTTTTATATGGAGGTCAGATGAGTGATCAAAAGCAAGTTAGTGCACACTTTCATGCAAACCTAGGCCTGTACTGGCTTGTCTCAGGTGCGTTGTTAATTTCAGTGAGTATTGTTGGTATTCCTTTGTTATTGCTGTGGTTTCCTTTAGGTTTATGGGCAACCAAACGGTATATTGCCAATATGAGTGCTGAGTTGACTCCCCAAAAACTGATTGTGCGTAAAGGATTATTAACCCGCACAGAGAACACGGTCCCTTTGGATAAAATAACCGATATGGCGCTTATCCAAGGGCCGTTAATGCGGGTGTTTGGTATACACAAACTGACCGTCGAAACGGCTGGGCAATCGGGTATGGGGTCGTTGATCAATTTAGTCGGCGTTGTCGATGTGCAAGCGTTTAGAGAAAAGGTGTTATTGCAAAAATCATTACTAACAGAGCGTCAATCTACGGTTGTAGATAACGTCGATATCGATCAATTATTGCTTGAGAACCTGCAACAAATGAATGCTACTTTGCTGCGTATTGAACAAGCGTTAACGCCACACTCTCCACAATAGGTTTTTGCTATTTATCATGTCGAATAAAAATAAACATATCTCTTTTACTACTCAAATTCATACTCTTTTAAAAGCCACAGGCCCGGGCATTTTAATGGCTGCCGCAGCCATTGGCGCATCGCATTTAGTTGCCTCTACTCGTGCTGGGGCCGAGTTTGGCTGGCAGTTAGCCTGGCTGATTTTACTCGTCAACATCCTAAAATATCCCTTTTTTGCCGCAGGCGCGCGCTATACAGCTGCCACAGATGAAAGCCTACTTCAAGGCTATCAAAAGCAAGGTAGAGGCTATTTAATGCTATTTACGGGGCTTAATGTCATCGCAGCGATTGCCAGTACAGCAGGGGTTTGCATGTTAACCGCGGCAATGCTGACGCAATTTGTGCCATTATCAATTGATGTTTTAGCACTGATGGTATTACTCAGCTCGCTAACGTTATTGATTTTTGGTCATTACACACTGCTCGACAAAATGACTAAAGTGATTATGTTTGCCCTTACCCTGACGACGTTAATCGCCGTCGCATTAGCCTTTAATCACCAAACGGGTTTGGCAACGCCATTGGCAAGTGAATCACCCTGGCAATGGGCTTACGTAGGCTTTTTAGTGGCGATGATGGGATGGATGCCGGCGCCCATTGAAGTCAGTGCCTGGAATTCATTGTGGCTCATTGAAAAACGCAAAAGCCAAACCGTCACCGCAAAACAGGCCATTTTTGATTTCAATTTAGGCTATGTCACCACCGCCATTCTCGCGATTGTGTTTTTAGCATTAGGCGCACTCGTGATGCACGGCAGTGGCGAGCGTTTCTCTGATTCAGGCGCGGTATTTGCCTCACAACTTATCACCCTTTATAGCCAAGTGATGGGCAATGAAACCCGTTATTTGATTGGTATTGTGGCTTTTTTATGTATTTTCAGCACCACTGTCACCGTCATAGATGGTTACAGCCGCACTTTGGATATGGGCTGGAAGCTGCTGTCTAATAATACGTCGCCACGCAGTTATTTAACGCCGGTGATGTTAGGTGTGAGTGCACTCGGCTTAATGCTTATTTTATTCTTTAAAGGAGCTTTGCTTCCATTACTTGAATTTGTGATGATCCTTGCCTTTATGACCACGGTCATTTTTGCCTGGCTAAACTTCCGCTTAATGACCAGTAAAAACTTACCTCAAGAGCATCGTTATGGCCCTGTTATGGTGGCTCTGTCTTGGCTCGGGTTAGTGTACTTAGTCAGTTTTGCACTGTTGTTTATTTATTGGTATTTAACAAAATGATTGGCTTAAAAGTGATGAGCTTAACCATGCTTGAACTCAAAGCCATAAAATCAATAACAGCGCAGATTTGCGGATTACTCAGCTTAAGCTTATTGCCTTTAACTGCTTTTGGAATCAGTTTTACCAACACAGATGTTCAAACCATTATTGATAATGACTCAAGGCCGTTTAGCGGTAGGATATTGATAAACGATAATCAACAAACCTATGTCGATTATCAAGCAGGAGATGGCATAGTCAAAGACAGCCGATTTATCATTGATTCAATCTCTAAAACCATCACTGCCACTTTAGTTTTACGTGCGGTTGAGCAGCAAAAATTAACCTTACACGATGACATCACTGATTATTTGAATATTGTGACTGAACATCCCGTCACTGTTGCGCAACTGCTTAACCATACCGCGGGCATTTTGCCGCCCAAACCGGCCAGCTTAAATACGAGGTCACAATTTATTCCTGCTAGCCAATTTAGTTACTCTAACTATGGCTACAAATTACTTGGCGATATACTGAGTCAACGCTACCACATGCCCTACTCTGATTTAGTTAATCAATTCGCCAAACAATACAAACTCGACATCAGTGCTGATGTCGGTGAAATCACGGCTATGTATGCGAATCAGCCGCATTTAGTCCCCGGGTTTATGGAGCAACAACAGCAACGAGTGCTTTTAGATGAGCTCACAATCGATGATAGTTTTATTGCTTTTGGCGCCATGCAAGCCAGTAGTCAAGGTATTGCCGCGTTTATTGCTGGTTTACAGCAACAGCGTTTTCTATCATCAGCCAGTGTCAAAGCCATGTCGACAGCCAGTGCCAATAGGCCACATCGCTGGGGTGAACTCGGTTATGGCTATGGTTTGCAAATTAGCCAACAAGCAGAATTATTAGAGTATAGCCATAGCGGTTACTTACCCGGCTACATCAGCCTGATGCTCTATTATCCGCAAGTACAATTAAGTGTGGTTATTTTAGAAAATACCTCATGGGACTTAGACAACATGGAGCGTGTTTTTGGTTTACATGACAAAATTCGCCAGGCAATAAGAAATCGACTAAAAACTGACGAATAATCTGACGGATCGCACATAACTCGCTATAATAGCGCTTCGTCACTTGACCTAAACCACTTATGCGCAGCCGCGCCAGAGAACCTTATGATTAACAATGATATTCTTCGCCGTATTCGTTTTGTTTTTGACTTTTCAAATGCCAAAATGATTAATGTTTTCAGCCAAGCTAATACCGAAATCACCACAGATGAAATTATTGCGCTGCTGAAAAAAGAGGAAGAAGAAGGTTATCAAGCTTGTAACGACAAATTAATGTGTCAGTTTTTAGATGGTTTGATTATCAACAACCGTGGCTTAAAGCAAGGTACAGAAGTGCCTGCACCATTAAAGCAATTAACCAATAATCTTATTTTCAAAAAACTGCGTGTTGCACTAGAAATGCGTGAAGAAGATATTATTGCAGCATTAGCCTTAGCAGATTTTGCCATGTCTAAATCCGAGCTAGGTGCACTTTTCCGTAATCCTGACCACAAAAACTATAAAACATGCGGCGACCAAGTGTTACGTAACTTTGTAAAAGGGTTATCGATTAAACACCGCGGTATGTAAGCTTTCTGAGAAAGTCGCAATGACCCACATTGCAACACGCTAATAATGCGTAGCTTAGGCTGCGCATTTTTGTCTCTAGCGTTTGAATTCAAACAAAGCTTATTGAATGTATTCATTTGAAGTAGGACTGTAGTTCATAATAAAAAACGTGATTTTAGTCACTTAACAGACCACAAAAAACATCAGACGTGATAATCTATCTTGAAAATATTCTAATCACAAACACACTTATAAAGGTTACCCATGGACGATAATAAACGCCCCCTATATCTTCCTTTCGCTGGTCCTGCGATTCTTGAATCTCCTCTGCTTAACAAAGGCACTGCATTTAGCGAAGAAGAACGCATTTATTTTAACCTTGAAGGCTTATTACCTTGGGTAATTGAGACTATCGACGAACAGGCATCGCGTGCATATGACCAGTTTAAGAGTTTCAATAACGACCTTGATAAACATATTTATCTGCGCAACATTCAAGACACCAACGAAACGCTTTTTTATCGATTATTGCGTAATCACATCACCGAAATGATGCCGATTATCTACACCCCTACAGTGGGTTTAGCCTGTGAGCGTTTCTCAAAAAACTATCGTCGTAACCGCGGGTTATTTATTTCATACCCAAACAAAGACCGTATAGATGACATCCTAAACAACTCTACTCGTCATAAAGTAAAAGTGATTGTAGTCACTGATGGTGAGCGTATTTTAGGCCTTGGCGACCAAGGTATTGGTGGGATGGGGATCCCAATTGGTAAATTATCACTCTACACCAGTTGTGGTGGCATCAGCCCAGCTTATTGTTTAGCCATTACCTTAGATGTGGGTACCGACAACCCGAATTTGTTAGAAGACCCTATGTACATGGGCTGGCGTCATCAACGTATTGGCGGTGAAGAATACGCTGAATTTGTTGAAGAATTTATGCAAGCTGTTAGCCGTCGCTGGCCAGATGCATTAATCCAATTTGAAGATTTTGCGCAAAAAAATGCCATGCCATTACTGGAACGCTACAAAGATCAATACTGTAGTTTTAACGATGACATTCAGGGTACTGCTGCTGTAACAGTAGGTTCATTGCTGGCCGCCTGTAAAGCAGCTAACAGCAAACTAAGCCAACAACGCATCACCTTTTTAGGTGCCGGTAGCGCAGGTTGCGGCATTGCCGAAGCCATTGTGGCGCAAATGGTTGCTGAAGGCATCAGTGATGAGCAAGCACGCTCTCAAGTGTTTATGGTTGACCGTTGGGGCTTGTTGCTAGACAACATGCCTAACTTGCTACCATTCCAACAGAAGTTAGCTCAGCAATGCGATCGCGTTAATGGCTGGGATAACTACAGCGACAATATTTCGTTATTGGATGTGGTTAACAACGCCAAGCCAACCGTGTTAATTGGTGTATCTGGCGCGCCAGGATTATTTACCGAAGAAATTATTCGTGCCATGCACAGCCACTGCGAACGCCCTATTGTGTTCCCACTGTCAAACCCAACAAGCCGTGTAGAAGCAACACCAAAAGACATTTTACACTGGACATCAGGTCAAGCTTTAGTGGCAACAGGCAGTCCGTTTGAGCCAGTTGTGGTTAATGGCGTAACCTATGAAATTGCCCAGTGTAATAATAGCTTTATCTTCCCTGGTATTGGCTTAGGGGTGCTATCTTGCGGTGCTAAACGCGTGTCAGATGAAATGCTAATGGCATCAAGCCAGGCGTTATCTGAATGCTCACCACTGGGTAAAAACGGTACGGGTTCGTTATTGCCAAAACTTGAAGATATTCAAGAAGTCAGTAAATACATTGCCTTTGCGGTTGCAAGAACAGCGATTGATCAAGGTTTAGCGTTACCGTGCACCGATGAGCTTTTACAGCAATCGATTGAAGCAAACTTCTGGGAGCCAGAATACCGTCGCTATAGACGTACCGCATTTTAATTAATATTAAGCGTCTTAAAACAAAAAATCCCAGCCTAGCTGGGATTTTTTATGTTCACTGAACATAGCTTAAGCTGACATCACCTGTTTAAAACTATTAAACATAGAACGATCGGTACGGGCTTTTTTAAGCTTACGGATACACTCTTTAAGCGACTGCTCAGCTAAACGACCGAATACGCCATCGTATTCATTATTATTCATTTCTTCTTCAGAATCCGCACTGTCGGCAATTTCTTGTGCAACTCGGCTTAATTGCATCCACGCATTGGCAATATAAAAGCCATGGAATTCAGCTTTGGTCATTAACTTCTGTGCACTGCCTGGCAGAGCATCCCAAGCGTGAGCAAATGCGTTAGCGTTATCTTCAATCAGCTCTTTAAATAAGCCTTCGTAAGCCTCTTGAAGTGTTTCTGGTAATTTGTCCATGGGTAGCACTTTATTGGCTACATTGTACGAAATCTGTTTGGCTACATCTTGATATTGCTGATCAACGTTACTCATGGTGTTCTCTCTACTTTTAGCAACTATGTACATAATATGTGGTCAACACTCAGGCGCTTTTAAGGCGACTCTGCAAGGCTATTCAGAGCAAAGTGTATATGAAGCCACAATCACAAAGGCGTCTTTATACTCGCGTACTTATGTGAATGCAAACGTCAACATCGATATTATTATTGCAAAAAGGACACAAAAACGCCTGCTGAACATGCCAAAAACAAGTATAACAAAACATTAACATAATATAATGACCGCGAAAAACTCATCCGCAAGACATTGATACAAAAAAACGCTATTCTTGGAAACGTTAAGCCTAAAATAATAATGAATGCTGGAACTCTGACACTTTGTTTACGCTAAAAATAACGCAATTGACTCGCACTATCGTACTCATGCTTTTGATGGGATTGAGTACTATTGCATATGCCAATTCTATCGAAAATAAACGAGCAGATGAAATTTATCAGCTTTTTGATAGCGGCAAATTTTTACCCGACGACGAAGTGAGCGAACTGCTACAAGAATACAAAAACAGTTTAGCCTCAAATGATACCGTCAGGCAGCAATTACATATCCGCTTAACATGCTGGAGCTTGCCTTCTGATACTACCGAGCAAATGACGGCAGCTATAGCTTATGCCGATGAATACCTTAAAATATATGCCCAACCCAGCCCATCTCTTATCCAGGTTGATCTGCAATTATGCAAAACATGGTACTTACATAATTTAGGTCAAAACAGCTCACTATTTGAGGCTTTAGATCGCGCTATCGACAATGCTTATTTGCTTGAAGACCCACGTCTTATTGCGGACGGACGCAGTATTAGAGGCTCAATACTATCTTATATGGGTAACTTTTCAGCCGCATTAGAAGATCTCATCACAGCGCAAAACTTATATGAAACCCTTAATATTCCTTATTGGGCTAACGTCAATTTAAGTGAGCTAGCCAACAGTTACAGGCGCTTTGGCGATGCGACAACAGCGTTAAAATATCAATTAATACTTGAACAGTACTACGTTGACAACCAACAGAAGTTTGCAGCAAACCGAACGAACAACGAAATAGCCATGTCACTCGAAGAGCTCGGTCGGTTTCAGGAAGCGATTGTGCGCTATCAAAAAACATACGAGTTTTGGCTCAACGAAAAAGAGTACATTTTCGCTGCAGATACTTCGATCAGTATGGGTGGTAATTTAATTAATTTAAATCGTTTAGATGAAGCAAAATTGGTACTTGAACAAGCCGAAAAACAGATTAAATCTGATAATAATGGCAATTATAGTTATATGAATTTATATCTTGCCCAAGTCCACTCCAAACTCAACAATAATGCCCAAGCGTTAGAGTACATTCAAAAAGCCGAAAAAGCCTTTATTTACAGCGAAAATGCTCGTGGGCTCAACCAAGCTTTACGCTTAAAAAGTGAGGTTTATCAAGCTCTAGCGCAATGGCCTGAGGCCTATCAATCATTATCGGCCTATGTTGACTCACACGAAGCACTCGACAAGCAAACCATGTCAGACAGAAAGTCTGAAATGCAAACTCGTTTTGATACCCACAAAATTCAAACTGAAAACGACTTGTTAGTGCAGCGAGACAAAGACAAAGAGCAACAATTGCAGATAATGCAGCGCAACGAAAACATGCAAATAATCATTATTATCTTAGTGGCGATTATTTTAATCATTGTGTCGATTTTCGCCTATAAACAATTGATGCGAAAACAGTTGTTTAGACGCCTTGCACTCACCGATGAGCTAACTAAATTATCAAATAGGCGTGATACCTATTCACAGGGGCAGCATTTTTTAAAAGTGGCTCAACTCTCTGGCAAACCTTTTTCGATTATCTCTTTCGATGCCGACCATTTTAAACGTGTTAATGACCAACTTGGTCATGATATTGGTGACAAGGTTCTGGTTAAACTGGCATCGATTTGTGCCAGTATGATGCGAGACACCGATGTGGTTGGCAGAGTGGGCGGTGAAGAATTTCTAGTATTATTGCCTAACATCGATAAAACCAAAGCCATCGAAATTGCGGAGCGCTTAATCGAAACCATTGCACATTATGATTGGCAGCAAATTGCGCCTAACTTAGCACAAACCGTCAGTGCTGGGGTTGCAAGCTACAGTAGCGAAGTAGAGCTATCGCCATTGTTACTCAAAGCCGACAAAGCGCTCTATTCCGCCAAAGCAGCGGGCAGAAACTGTGTTAAATCCGAGTAAAACGGGTATAATTTCTGCGTGTTTACTCAATGATAGTGTTATGACTGCAACGACCCCAGAATCAAATCCAGATCAACATCTCGATCTTACCAGCCAATCAGCTGAGCCATGTCCATTGACAACGGCTCAGCTTGATGCGCTCAACCGACAAATCAAACTCTGGGGTAAAGAACTCGGTTTTGCTCACATTGGCGTGGCAGACATTGATTTAAGCCAACACGAAGCGGGATTGCAAGACTGGTTAGATAAAGGCTATCACGGTGAAATGAACTACATGGCGAGCCATGGCATGATGCGCGCCAGGCCTAATGAGTTACATCCTGGCAGCTTACGAGTCATTTGTGCACGTATGGATTATTTGCCACCTGATGCCGGTTTTGCCAGTAATTTAACCAACCCAAACTTAGCCTATATCTCGCGTTATGCGGGTGGACGTGATTACCATAAAATGATCCGTCAACGGCTTAAAAAACTCGGTGATAAGATTACTGAACACTGCAAAACCCTTGGATTTGAAGACACCGACTTTAGACCATTTGTCGATTCTGCACCGATATTAGAGCGACCACTGGCAGACAAAGCTGGACTGGGCTGGACGGGCAAACATTCACTGATTTTACACCCCGACGCTGGCAGTTGGTTTTTCCTTGGTGAACTGCTCATTAACCTCCCCCTACCTTTAGATATTCCGATTGAAGAAGGCTGTAACACTTGCGTTGCCTGCATAAAGTCATGCCCTACAGATGCGATAGTTGCGCCATATGTCGTTGATGCTAGGCGCTGTATCTCTTATTTAACGATAGAGTTGCAGGGCGCGATCCCTGAAGAATTTAGACCTTTAATCGGTAACCGAATTTATGGTTGTGACGATTGCCAATTAGTCTGCCCAGTTAACAGCAAAGCACCATTAACCCATGAAAGCGACTTTCATACCCGTCCATCTCTCATCCAACCGGACTTAATCAGCTTATTTAATTGGTCTGAGGCCGTGTTTTTACGCCAAACCGAAGGCAGTGCAATTAGACGTATCGGCCATAAACGCTGGCTACGTAACATCGCCATTGCATTAGGTAATGCACCTGCAAATCCCGATATCATTGCCGCACTCGAGCAACGTAAACTCAGCAATGAAGTCGATGACATGGTGCTAGAGCATATCGATTGGGCCCTAGAACAACAAAAGCAAAAAGCGCCACAAGAGGCGCTTTCACGTAAAACTCAACGAGTCATCCGCTCAGTACAAAAAGGCTTACCAAGAGACGCCTAGGCTGTAGGTGTTTTCGTCTGAGTCAGACTAAACCGTCATGATGTTAAGCATCTAATGTAAAGCCCACTTTTATGGTGACTTGCCAGTGAGCAAAATACCAATTCCAATAATTATCTGGTCATTCAGCGGGAATTCTGCGCTTTTTTAGGCAAGTAATAGGATTGTAGACATAGTTGTTCTACGTCAAAATCATATTAAGCAGCATAAAAAGTGCAGAAACCCGCCCTTGGGAGTCACTCAGGCTTCCCATTTCTTTGTTGCATTGTTTTACAAGGGAACAGCCATTCTTTCAACAATGCGCCTCAAACTGAAAAACCTGAGTGACTCTGATTGAGCACATAATTATTGGAATTGGTATCACCCCTCCTCCAGGTGACCACGGGGTTCTATTACTTCAAACCAACGTAAGTGCTTTAGCGATTTATTGGCCTGAGCAATGGCGTTTTTTACTGCCTCGTCGCTGCTGATTGGCGATGAACCGACAAGTTCAATTATCTTGTAAGTATGACTCATGCTTAGCTCCTTATTTTCAGATCATTAAAGCGCTATTAATAAATGATTAATCCTTTATCAGTATAGCCTTAAGCTTGTCTGTTCGCTTTTTTCTATCGTGCGAGGCGTTATGGTTTCAATCATATGACGCAGTCAGGACAATATTTCTCACCCAGATGATGTATTGATTAATCGTCTTACTCGTTCTGTAATGATGCAAATCTCAGTTATTGAATATTGTATACAGCAAAGTCGCTTTATTAACTAAAATTAATAGTTAAATATGTAAAAAAACTCATACAGGCGTCTGGACGTCTAGAAGTTTATTGTGTTACTCTGCTGCCAAGCAATCGAATTGATTTCATCAGCTAGTTGAGCAAGATTCATGTGGAGAGAAAATGATAGAGCTTAGACACCTTCGCACCTTGATGGCGTTAAAAGAAAGTGGCAGTTTGGCGGGCGCCGCTAAAAAGCGGTTTGTAACCCAGTCAGCACTTTCTCATCAAATTAAAGAGTTAGAGACTCGTATTAACTCAGCTATTTTTGTTCGAAAAAGTAAACCGTTAACTTTCACTCATGAAGGTTCACGACTGCTGAATTTAGCAGAAGAAATCTTACCAAAGGTGATTGCAACAGAGTCAGATCTTAAACGCGGTCTTGAAGGAGAAAGCCAGCAGCTTAAATTGGGTATTGAATGCCACAGTTGTTTTCGCTGGTTAATGCCGGTTATTGAGCAATTTAAGCAACATGCTCCAGCAGCGCAAATTGATATTTCAAGCCGCCATTTATTTGATTCACTTAATGCGCTAGAAACAGGCGGGTTAGATATTGTGCTCACCTCTGATCCAGTTCCAGGACACAGTGTGGCGTATCAACATTTATTTGATTTTGAAGTAAAACTCGTGACATCGAGTGAGCATACGTTAGCGAAAAAAGCCTACGTAACGCCAACAGATTTAGCGAAACAAACCTTGATTAGTTATCCTGTGCCGTTAGCTCGTTTAGACATTTACAAGCACTTCTTAGAACCTGCAGGTATTGAACCTGGTGAGCAAAAGCAATGCGACTTAACGTCAATGTTATTGCAACGAGTAGCTTGTAATGATGGCGTAGCGACGTTACCAACATGGTCAATTCGTGAAAGCCAGGGCTTAAGTTTGGCAGCGGTAAAACTAGGTTCAGAAGGGCTTAAGCGTCCGTTATTTGGCGCTTATCGCCGAGACGCCACTAATGCTAATTTGATTCAAAAGTGGCTTGAGCTTGTTGCAAGTGAAGGCATGGCATTACAACGGATTAATCAATAGCTTCCGTTTAGCTAACACGCGTCGAAGCACAAGTCCTGCAGAGTCAGGGTTTTGTGTTTGACGTAAGTTATGCGCTATTAAAAACTCTTCACGTAAATCATCATCTAAGCCTAAAGACTCAAATGCCTCTAAAGACAGTTTTTGTTGCTGTTGGTCAATCAATGACTTAAGCACTTTTAAAGACACAGGTCTTGGCAGTTCAGCATTTAAATACGCAAATGCCGTTAAGGCTATCACCTGGCCAAACACACTAAACAAGGCCAAGGTTTGCACTTCATCAGCATCGACTTTTATTCCTGCTCCAGCTTCGTTTTCTGCCCGCAGTAGTTCGATACAATCATGTGCTATTTTTTCGTTTAACGCCCAGTAACTCTGCACTAACTTTTTGTATGGCTCGGCGAGTTCATCAAGACGTTCTTTTAAATAAAACGAAAAAGCATAACGGTAAATATTCACCTGACCTAAACGAATTAATGCATCTTTTACACTGCGGCTTTTGGTCGACACAACTCCTGCGGTTTGCGCTGTATTACTGCGTTGTAATAAATGAGCGGCAAGTGCGGGATCGGCAGAAACTGTATCAATAACAATGCGAATATCTGCTTCGTTAATCAGTGCCTTTTTTAATGGTATCAAAATACCACGACGACCAATCACTTGCTCTTCATTGCCAATAATCGCTTGAACTTGAGTCAGCACTTGTTGTTCAAGATTTGTCATATGCATCAGTTACCTTTGGTGAAAGAATCAGGCTATAAATTAATTTAACGATATATCAAAACGAAAGCCAGTAATAGTTTACTGGCTTTGGTGTTTAAGCTGAGTTAGCTGAGTTGATTAAAAGCGGTAACCCGCGGTTAATCTAAACGCTCGGCCAGTGCCTGAGTAATAACCATTACCAAAAGACGAGTAATAACCTGTACCAACATACTCCTCATCTAACAAATTATCGACACGTAAACTCGCAGTCCAGGCATTACGCTGATAGTTTAACGCGAGATTAGTGAGTACATAACTGTCTAGCTTATCGCCAGCATTACTGTTGTCGCCTTCCATGTAACGCTCGCCAGTGTAAACGCCTTCAACAAAGGTTTGCCAATGATCAGCAAAATCGTAACTCATGTACGCTTTACCTGAATGCTCAGCGACCCATGATAGTGCTTTACCCTCGTTTTCACCTTGAGTAAATTCGGCATCAATATAGTCGTACGAAGCACCTAACAACCAGTCATTTGATAACTGCACTTCATAACTCGTGTTAATACCAAAACGGCGAGATTCGTCTGCATTAACGTTTGCACCACCACCGTAAGGTCCGTCAGTACGGCTACCGTCGTAAACAATCTCATCTTCTAAATCAAGACGATAAAGGTTTAACTTAACGGTTTGCGTTGCCCCCGTCCAATCCCAGCCTGCCTCAAAAGAACGCCCAGTTTGCGGATCTAATCCTTGCACGTCTAATGGCGTATAGGCTTGTTCATCCACTTTTGCAAAACGGAAGTTATCATTGGCGCGAACGTAAAAACGATGTTCAACACTAGGACGATAATTGACACCTAACTCCAATGCATGAGCATCGTTATCTAGCTCAATACCGTCTGCATACAATAATTGATCAGTTAAATCGTCGGTCACTTCAGAATAACGACCACCAACTACATATGACAATGTTGAGGTTAACGGCACAGTCGCTTGAACATAAGCACTTTGCATGGTTTGTTCGTTATTACGTTGAATATATAAGGTGTCAAAGTCAGCCTCTCCTCGGCTTACATCAATACCAGCAACCATAGTTAAAGCACCATTTGCTAACGGATAATTCGCGGTCGCTTTTGGTGAGAAACTCAATAAATCACGATCAATATGCCCTGCACTGCCAAACAATAAGCTGCTCGTTGAAGTGTCTGAATACGTTAAATCAGCACCCAGCGCCCATACATCAGTAAGTTGATATTGATAGCCACTGCGAACAGCGGTAGTGATTTCGTGAGAATATTCACCGTCTGAAAAAGACGCGACTTGGCGAGGGTTATCTTCATACTGCGCTAAACTTAACGCCCCTGGAGCCTGGCGATCATTATCGAAGTAATTCACTTCTACATAAAAATCTTCAACATCGGTTTGGTACTGAATACGACCTAGAATAGAGCCAGTTTCGTTGTCGTTATTATCACGGTAGTTATCGCTTTCGTTATAACTGCCCGCTAGAAAGTAACGCCAGGTGTCGCTGATGGCACCAGAGACATCGCCTTTAACTTCATAGGTATCAAAACTGCCACCACTGACTTGTAAGCCACCAGCGGTTTCTGTTGGGGCTTTAGTAATAATGTTAATCACGCCGCCTACCGCTTGGTCGCCATACAATACACCCGCACTGCCTGACAAAATCTCAACGCGTTCAATTAAGTTAAGTGGAATGGATTCAACACTTGGTGCAGAAATATCGATATTATTTAACCGACGGCCGTCGACTAAAATAAGGGTATTATTAACCGCTTGCGAAGCTGAAAAACCGCGCATCGAAAACACAGTACCAGAATTATTATCTGACACTTGAATACCGGATTGGCCGCGCAGTAAATCGGTTAAATTATTTGCGCCGCTCATTTCGATGTCAGCTGCATCGATAACATTCACATTGGCAGCAATATTTAACGGGTTGGTTTGATTGCGACCAATCACCACAATCGTCTCATCCATTTTAACGTCTGTATTAGACGCGGTTGAGGCACTTGGTATTGATTGTGTTGAGGTTGGTGCTGCAACAGCGTTAAGGCTCGTTGCGCAAAGCATGGCACTGATTAATAGTGCGATTGTAGTTGGTTTAGTACCCATTTACCTTTAACTCCTGAAAGGAAAAATGGGGCAATAGCGCCGCAACATTGACCACCACTTTGCGGCTTACTCATCTGAGTAAACCAAAAACGGCATAACATCACATCTCGAGATCTGCCCACCGAAATCATCGAAATCACCTTTATGGCCGGTCTCCGGACTGAGGTTGCGGTACATAACAGTACACACGAGCCAAGCAAATATGCATTGCATATTGGACTCTCACCTATCACCGTTGCGGGGGCAGTACCAGACTTTCACTGGTTTCCCGATTCTCCAATGGGTCGATATGACTCAACATTGGCACCGTAAAGATTGACTAAACTGAAATAAATATAAAATAACGGTCTAATGGCTGAATAGATTGATAAATACAGCCATAAACGTCGATAGGATTATAACGGAATCAGCACGTTGCTGATAGTCGCTAAGCATTAAAACAACGCGCAGATTACTCACGTTAGCTCAATTTAAGGCTCAGCCATAAACTCGCGATAATTGCTTTGAGTGACGGGAGCTGACTCGGCAGTAAATACGGCGGTACGAATGGATTTATGCACTAAAAAAATATCTTCATCATCGCTAATTACCGTAAAGTAGCCCATCTCGCCACGCGGGCTGGTAACGTAAGACTCAGACACAATAGCTGAAGCATTATGAATATTGGGCATACTCGTACACCCCAGCAAACCATGCACCGCTTCATAGCCTTCCACTTTCATGCTGCCTAATTGCTGATAAATCACTTCACCCTGGCAATGTTCTTTATAGGTGTCTGCCATTGAATCTAAAAACTCTTCAGGTTCAACATCTTCGGCAAGCCCTTTAAAGCCTTGCATACACACTAGGCTAGACCAATCATTAAGGGTTTCGTTAGCAGGGATAAATTCAGCCATGGTCATATCACCGCGCTTTTCGTTAAAAGCGAGTTTCCATGAAAGAGGAGGTAAAAAGCCGAAGGTTTGCGACACAGTCGTTAGCCGTTTGACGTCGCTAGACATGACAAGCACGCCAGAAGCATCATTGTCAGATTCTAATGTGACCAATGCTGGAAAAGTAGCATACGCGGTATAGGGGAATAAGCTGAATATTCCAACGCACCCCGCGTAGCTGATAACTGCAGCAATCTTGTTCATCCCAATGTCATCCTTGCTAGGTCAAGATGTAGCGATAAGTTGACTAAAAATCATTCTAATTATGTATATCCTATCCTGAACATACAAAAATTGAAACTTATCTATAACATTTACACCATTGTAAAATGTTAGTTTAACTCTTCGTCGTCTTCGTCTTCTGCGTCAAATAGCTCATCTTCATCAACGGCAGATTCAGCTGCAATTGCCGCTGCTAAGCTTTTCGCTTTAAGATGCTTTTCTGTTTTACGCTTGTTACGATCTGCTTGCTTAGACAGGAAACCCTGTAGAGACTGCTCGCCCCATGCAATGGCTTCTGCTTCTGAAGCAAAACCATCTTGGCTTTTAGACACTAGGGTTTTAGTCGCTGTCATACGACGAGTGATTTCGGTTTTCCACGTGTTTTCAACTTGTGTTACACGTAAACCATACTTTTTGCTATCGCTCATAATCTTTTCAATCCTACTTTGGGTATCACGGGACAAAACCCATGAAATTTCAGCCGCGCAGTGTACTCGATAAGCACGAGTTTGGGCAGCTATTATTGGTTATTTTTAACGCTTTTTTTGATCGCGTTATTGCTGCTTAACTAACTGGTTTGAGCCCACAATCATCATTTCACATTTATGGCAGTCAAACACCAGCTTTAATTTATCTTTACCTACATCTAAAAACATTGGGTCAGCTTTAATGCCTTCAACTTCTTTAGGGCACAAATTAAAGCTGTAACGTAAGCAATGCTTGGTGACCATCAATGGCGCATCATGCAACACGGTGTTTTTTTCGTAGGTGTCTTCGATTTGAATCACACCATGCTGTTCATAAAACGACTTGGCTTTTTCGTTGGCCACGTTAGATAAAAAGCTCAAGGCTTTTTGCGGGAAACGCGCTTCTTTATCATGCACCCAACGCTCTGGGCGTTGATAGGCCGCAACCCTTGCTGTCATTAATTCACTCACGGCATCACGGCGCAGTTCGTTGACCATCGATGCCGGTAAAAACCACATTTGCTCAGTTTGCAGGTTGATTTTGTTTAACACAAAATCGCTACTCCCTAATTTACCTAATTGCTTCTTTAAGTTTTCGGCCGTTTTAGCCTGGTCATTTGCCGGGGCTTTATCACACGCTAATGTCGCTGTAACACTAATGTTATGCGCATCCGTCACCGTTAGCCCTACACCGTCATCTGTGTCAAAAAATTGCATATCGACACTGATTTTACGCGTGGCAGAGTCTTTGTTTAATGTGGCCTCAAACTTATGGTCAAAGTTACGGAACATCATTACACCGACTTTCAAATCTCTTGGCACTTCGGTTAAGTACAAGGTGTTACCATCAGCACGATTAACGCGTAAGCCAGACAACTTGTCATCAGACAGGCGCTGAGTTTCATAATGCTCAACGAAATAGCACAAGCCATCGCCGTTGTTAAAGTGAATATCTTTGCCGCTTTCGCTCGGATCGATTTTGATAAAATCTTTACCAACTTGGGTAATCCGGCCAATTTTTTCACCTATAAACTTAGGTGAACTAAAATGCTCAATCGCTTCTGTTCGCTCGTTAACGAAATAGTCCGTTTTACCGCGGTTGAAGCTCTTATCTGGGTCGGGGGTAAAGTTAAACTCGCAGCGGCCATGAGATATCGATTCTAGATCATTGCGCTTGGCAATAATCGCATCTAACTGCTGGCGATAGTGAGCGGTCACGTTTTTAAGATAGGTAATGTCTTTTAAGCGGCCTTCAATTTTAAACGAGCTAATACCAGCATCAATCAAGGCTTCTAAATTGTCAGTTTGATTGTTGTCTTTAAGCGACAACAAATGCTGGTTTTCCGCTAATACGTCGCCATCACGCGTGGTTAAGTTACACGGTAAGCGACACATTTGTGAACATTCACCACGGTTAGCACTGCGATTTGAGTACGCATGACTTAAGTTACATAAACCGCTGTAACTGACACACAATGCCCCATGAATGAAAAACTCTAACTTCATTTTTGTGCTTGCGGCAATATCACGAATTTGCGGAATATTCAGCTCACGCGCTAATACCACCTGCGAGAAACCCACCTGTTCAAAAAACACGGTTTTTTCAGGGCTGCGGTTATCTGTTTGCGTGCTGGCGTGCAAGGCAATTGGCGGTAAATCTAGCTGTAATACGCCCATGTCTTGAATAATCAAGGCATCAACACCGGCTTCGTAAAGTTCCCATATCAGCTTTTGCGCTTTGTCTATTTCGTTATCCATTAAAATGGTGTTTAAGGCAACAAACACCTGGGCATGATAACGATGAGCAAACTCCGCTAAGCGAGCAATGTCTTCAACGCTGTTACCAGCATTATGACGCGCGCCAAACGCAGGGCCACCAATATAAACCGCGTCGGCACCATGACGAATAGCTTCAATACCGTAATCAGCATTTTTAGCAGGTGCGAGCAATTCAAGTTGGCGCTTTACCGGAGCCTCGGGGGTAAACAATTCTACAGAAACCATAATGTTAACTAAATTTCGCTCAATTCGGATAAAAAAGTGCGCCAACATACTGATATCATCTAATTGACATGAGTATGTTGGCGCACTCGCATAGTCTTTTATTTTAGCAAACTTTAAACAAAGTTCTAAGTAAAATCGCGACTAAATATGCCGCACGACTTTTACATTGTTTTGCTTATAAAAATAGCTCTTGAATGTTCTTAAAGTCGGCTTTACCTTCCGCGATTTCTTGTGGGTTTAATCCTGATACTTCGTGCGGGAACACTAACCAATCTTCAGATGAATGAATAAAGTAATCTGGTTTCAAATCGACTTTGGTATTTTTGGGCTTGTAATAAGGACAAGCAATACGGATGTCGTTTGGCATGTTTAGGCGCATAAACTTTCTTAACTTACCGATTAAGGCATCAATACTGCGGCCAGAATCAAATACGTCATCAACAATTAACAAACCATCGCTGGCATTGGCATTTTCAATAATGTAGTGCAAACCATGTACTTTAATGTTTTTGTCTTGCTTATCAGTACCAATACCGTAATAAGACGAAGTACGCACGGCAATATGGTCGGTTTCGACTTTTTTAAAGTCGTAATATTCTTGAACAGCAATACCAATTGGAGCTCCGCCGCGCCAAATGCCCACAATAAACTGCGGTCTAAAACCACTGTCATATACTTGCGCAGCCAGTCTAAATGAATCTTCTAAAAGTTGTTGTGCGCTAATATAATGTTTATCTGTCATTGGTTAAGCCCCTTGTTAATTTGTTGCGGAGAATTTTATACCAAATAAAATTATCTTGCCTGTAAGAATCAGAATTAATTGATCAAAATCTACATTAATTCCCCATCCTCATAAATAACTTACCATTAATGTGCTCACATGGTGACATTGACTGAGTTATTTCGGTTAAATTAAGGCACCGAGGGTATGCCTCTCCGTTCGCGTCTTTGCACGCAACCAATTGATAAAATCTACTTGTCATTCACGGCGGCTATGGCATAGTGTTTTTTAACCGACACGTTGATTTTACCGCCAATTCAGGATGAATACGCCACTATGTTGCTCGACAAAAACTCACAGAATCATTTTGCAAACGCGCAGTCGTTAACAACTGATGCCCGTGTATTGAGTGTGCCTAAAGGCGACAACCCCTTAATTTGGCCAGTATTAACGTTACTAAAGTCATCGAATACCAGCTGGAAAGTCCATCATTTAGCCAGTGAACTGCAATCAAAAGGGTTAATGCACGACCTTGACCCCATGCCGGAAAAAGATCTCTTCAAACGTAATTTTCTATTAATGAATGCCCTATATGAATTGCAAGACATGTTAATGCCAAGACAATGGCTGCAAGTAAAAGCAATGGAAATTCAAATTTTTAGAATAATCCCCAGCAATGCCGATGTCGAACATACTCGAGATGGCGCTCTGCGTGACTACTACCTTGATTGGGCTAATTACGATGCTAGCGTTAACGTAGTGCGTGAGATGCTCGAGTCTTTCTGGTCTAGTTACCAACAATATATCGGCGTTAATGTTCAATTAATGCATAAAGGTCATGCTTTAAAAGTGTTCGAGTTAGATGCCACCGCGACCGATAAAGACATCCGCAAGCAATGGCGTAAACTGGCGCTAAAATGGCACCCTGATCGTGATGAAGGTAACGCGGAACGATTCCGCGAAGTCTGTGAAGCTTGGCAAACCCTGCGAGACTAAAGCTTAGTGGCTTAATGCCGACTCATTATTTAACGTAAATCGCTACTTGATCACACAAATTCTGCCCCTGATTTTGGCAATTTATGCCATCATTAACAGCATAGCTTTATCCATTTCCATCTCCATTTTGAGGTATTCATGTTTAAATTTTTAGCTTTAGCCGTCACATTAGCCATTGCCCCTATCACCAGTTTTGCTGCGCAATATGTTGAAGGAACACACTACACTCAAATATCAAATAACATGGTGCCTACTGAGCCAAAGGTGACTGAGTTTTTCTCTTTTTATTGCCACAACTGCTTCAACATGGAAAGTCAGTACCTACCAGAAATCAAAAAAGGCCTAGACAAAAGAGTCACCTTCGACAGTAAACACGTCGACTTCATGAACAGTGATTTAGGCACAGAAGTAATGCGCTCGTTAGCGGTTATCCATGAGCTAGACAACAAAGAAGCTTTAAAAATTGCCATGTTTGGTGCAATACAAGGTAAAGATAACAACGCTGGCCATGACCATAGTGCTGCGGGCCATGAGCACAAATCGTTGATTAATAACCGTGATGACATTAAGAAAGTCTTTGCTGAATTAGGCGTCGATGCAAACCAATACGACACCTTAGCATACAGCGCTGAAACCGATAAAAAGCTGGGTTTATGGCGTGAACAACAAGAGATGTATGCCGTACAAAGTGTGCCGGCTTTTATTGTTAACGATAAATACGCGATTAACTTAAATGAAATGCGCACGCTCGATGACATCATCGGGTTGATTAACTATTTAGCATTACAAAAGTAGTTTCAACGCCTTTAAACGGAAAATGGCTATCCAATTGATAGCCATTTTTTATGTCTGCTCGTTAAGTCGCCTTGGTATTATCAAAAACCGCTGGCAGCATTCTCAGGGGGCACTTATTAATGCTAATTGGTATAAATAGCATAACTTAATCGAGGTAAGGTCACGCTCAATGCTGCTGCCGGTGCGCTCACATCATCCGATGAGACTATCGCAACAGGCCATGAAGTCATTAAACGATATGTGTTCCCTTGTGCAATGACATTAATCGTTTGCGCTTGTTCGCCGCTGTTAAATACCATCAACAGCTCGGCACCCGTTTGAGGGTCTACTCGCGCAAATGCAAACATGTCGTTATCGGCTTGGTAAAAACGGTCTTGATATTGCCCACGACGCAGTATTGGATATTGTTTACGCAGTGCGCTCAACTGAGCAATGGCTTGGTACAGTGGATGCTTTTCATCAAAGTTATCAACCGCAGTAGTGGCATTACTGCCGAGTAACACGTTGTCATTGTAACTCGCCACTTTAGAGGCAAACATGTCTTCTCGCGCGTCAATATCCTTACCATCGCCAGTAAACCCTTGCTCGTCTCCATAATAAACGACCGGAATACCCCGAGATAAAAACATAAACGCATGCGACAAAATACTCCGTTGCAGTTTATCTTCCGCAGGCATGTTCGCTTGCGCTTGATTGATAAAATAGCCCGTACGCCCCATGTCATGATTACCTAAAAAGGTCATTAACAAATCGGCTTGGCTATCGCTGTCTTGATAAAGCGTATCTTGGGCAAATAATTGCTGTGCTAACAGCGGGCTCTTTTTACGATAGAAAATATCAGCCGCGGTTTGTTGAAAAGCAAAATCTAATACTGACGGTAGATTGCCCTCTGTGGTGTATATGCTCAGGTTTTTAGGATCGGTATCGTACACCTCGCCAAAAACATGAAACTGAGGAATACCTTGCGCCTTGGCAAACTTAACGATTTCAGGGCTAAAGGTTTGCCAAAATGATAAATCGACATGCTTAACGGTATCAATCCTAAAACCATCAGGCTTAAATTCTTTAATTAAGTTTTGATATATCTCAACCATGCCTGAAACGACTTCAGGATCCGCGGTATTGAGATCGTCTAAACCATTAAAATCACCCTTTAACGAGCTTTCACCTTTAAAGGTACTGTCGCCTTGATTGTGATAAAAACGTGGGTCGTTTAACCATTCAGGGACTTTCACATTCGCTTGTTCTTGAGGTACAAACGGCGTGTAACTGTCGCCATTTGCAACTTGAGCTAATGATTTAAATTCGCACTGAGTATTCGGTTCTATAAACTCACCCGAAGCTTGATGGCATTCCTGATACTTGATCACGTCGGCTGTATGATTAGTAATAATGTCAAAAAACACTTTAATACCACGTTGATGTGCTGCTTTAATCAACTGTTTTAAATCAGCATTGCTGCCAAAATGTGGATCAATTTCAGTAAAGTCGACAATCCAATATCCGTGATGGGCTATGCCGTCAGATTGAATCGCTTTATTACGCAATAATGGCGTCATCCAAATAGCGGTTATACCCAGATTTTGTAAGTAATCCAGTTTCTGCTCAATGCCGTTAATGTCGCCACCATGAAAACCACGGGGTGACGTTAAGTCTACGCCACCTTGCGAAATACTCTCGCTAGTCGAACCATTGTCATTGCGACTATAACCGTTATAAAAACGATCGGGCAGTACAAAATAGAAAATGTCATCGCGGATATCACGGTGTAAATAATCCTGATATATATCAGCTCTATCGGTTGGCTGCAGCAAAGGCTGAACCACCGTCGCTGCCACTTCTTTTTGCTGACATCCACTTAACACCAATACAGCACTCAATAGTGCCCATGTTGTCTTATTCATATTGTCTTAGAATCCTTTCATTGAATGGTATTGATTAAATGCTCAGGTATTGAAAAAACATGTTGTCGTAATGGTTAAGGTAGCTCTTGTCCTTTAGCACTAACATACAATGCATACCAATGCTCACGACTGAGTGATACCTGAGTCGCCTGGCTACACGCTTTAATTCGCTCAATATTAGTGGTACCAATAACCGGTTGAATTTGGCTAGGGTGGCGCATCAGCCAACTTAATAAAATAGCTTCTGGAGTCGTATTATATTCAACCGCTAACGTGGCGACTAACTGACTGGTTTGTATTATCGCATTAGACTCACCTACCGTGGAGATACCACTATAAACACCTTGGCATAAGCTACCCCAAGCTTGAATTTGTATGTTGTTTTGATTGCAATACTCAAGCGTACCAGGGGTAAAGTTTATGTCTTTTCCCTCTTGATTACCGGCATAAATGCTTTCGTCTAACCAAGCATGTTTTTGCAGGCTCATTTCAATTTGGTTGACCACTAATGGCTCATCAAGCACACGTTGCAATGCGCTAATTTGATGTTGCTGCATATTCGAAACACCGAGAAAACGCACTTTACCTGCTGCTTTAAGTTTATGGAAAGTATCGGCTATTTCGGTCACTTGCATTAAAGGATCGGGGCGGTGAAGTACCAACACATCGATATAATCTGTGTGTAATTCGGTTAAACTTTTATCAACACTATAGTGAATCCAAGCAGACGACAAATCGTAACGTTTAGGGCCTTTACCGTCTTCAAATCGAATGCCACATTTAGTTTGCAGGTACATATTATCGCGTAAGCCAGGGCGCTGTTTTAAGACTTGCCCGAATACGGTTTCCGCTTTGCCAAAGGTGTAAATGTCGGCATGATCAAAGTAATTAATATGACTTTGCAACGCAGTATCAATAACCTCATGTGTTTGCTGAATATCTGCAGCGCAAATGGCGTTACTATTCCATCCGCCGCCTAATCCCATACAACCATAAACTAACGAACTAACATTAGGGAAAACACTTTTTAATGGTAATGCCGACATTGAGTTAACTCTCTTTAAACAAGTAATATGGCTTAGTGTAGAGGTTTATCTGTACAGATGAAGAGTAAAAAACAAAATCATTGTTTGATATAGCTACCAATAAAGAATTAAAGTTCTTTATAAAATAATATCCTGGGTGGCTAACATGAGTCGTGAACACAAAAAATTTGAACGATTATTCCTATTCAGTGAAGTAGCCAAACAACTGAGTTTTACCGAAGCGGCAGCCTCGTTAGGAATATCGAGAGGATATTTGTCTGAGCAAATTAGGCAACTTGAAAAGGAAGTCGGTCGTCCATTACTTATCCGCACTACACGCAGTGTTAAACTGACAGTGCAAGGTGAAATGATTTTAGCCAGCATGGGACAAGTGAAAGCAGACTTATTAGATCTTGACCGAAAAATTCGTCATGACAATGAGGATATTGCAGGACGGATCCGTATTACGGCTCCCAGCCAATTTACTCAGCGTTATTTACTCGATATTTGCCATGAATTTAGCGCGCGGCATCCGCAAGTGCATTTCAGCATAGATTGCAGCTATACCTTATTTGATTTGGCAAAAAACGATTTTGATTTGGCCATTAGAGCGACGCAAAACCCACCACAAAATATGGTCGCCAAAAAGTTATTTGAGTATCAGCAAGTCTGTTGCGCCGCCCCCGAATATCTCGAAAAAGCCGGGACACCAATACACATTGATGATTTACGTCAGCACAAATGTTTAACCTCAGCAGAACAAACTCACTGGACATTTGGCAATCAAACCATCGCGATTAACAGCTTTATTAGCGTCAACGATAACCACATGCTCAAAACACAAGCCTTACTCGCCAGAGGCATTATGTTAGGGCCACAATATCTGGTGGATAAGGAGTTACAGCAAGGACATTTACGCGCAATTTTTCCTGATGAAACCACAAGCCAATCTGCGACTTATATAGTGCACCCACAAATGATTAATCAGTCTGCTAGGCTCAGCAGCTTTATTCAATTTACCCTTGAATGGTTTAAGCAAAACGGAATCAGCTAAACTAAGGTTATGATAAACAGGGGTTATGATAAACAGGGTTTTGATAAACAAAAAATAACAGGAATCATTATAAGGCATGGATATACTGATAACAGAACAGCTTAATTAAAAAAGTCTCTTAAGTGTAATAACGCTAATAAGCAGTGCAGAACAATAAAACCAATAAAACCATGAGCAAAAACAATATGGTAATAACGCCACGTTAAAGCATTACTGGGATCTGCCGCGTACCAGGCCGCGCCGGTTAACGCCACCAGCAAAAGTAATATCACTCCAAGGCCTTCAATAACGCTGATTAATCCCTTGCCACCAGAATGGGGCAATTGGCCGCGCATTAAGCCGCTAATATCAGCGAACAGCGGTTTAACATCAAGCGTTAACCAAGGGAAAAACTGCCGCCATTGCCCACCGATACACACCTTAACGGCAAACATTAATGCCAATATACCGGTCAATAATCCACCGTAAACATGAAGTAAATCCCAAAAACTCGCACGCGACGTTAACTGTCGACCGATTAAGACCCACGAGCTGGTACACACCAGTAGCAACGACAACAGCAACACTGCAGGATGCAGCATTGCCTCAATACGTTGCCACAGTTGTTTCACTGTCATTAACTCGCCTCAATCATTTGCTGAGCAAATTGGTCAACTTTGTCCCAATCGGTAAATTCAACTTTGGTATTGGGATCGGTTGGGCCTTTGGTTATCCACATAATAAAGCGAATAATATTACGGTCCATCACGCCGTATCCCTGGTAATCTAAATTACCGCCAAAAACTTGCAGTACCTTAGGTTGCCAAGGGCTTTGGCTTAAAAACTGTTGCATATAGCTATTAGTTTGCGGCGTATTTTTAGCCGGTTTACGAGCCACTAGACTCACCGAAAAAAAGCCATTCGGCTTAGATAATAATTGTTGCTGATGCGCATCAATAAACTGATATAACGCAGGACGATGCTTACCATGGCGAATACTGGCACCAATAAACACTTTATCGAATCCATCAAGGTCTGGCACATTGGACAAGGGTGCAACGGTCACTTGCTGATGTTGTGCCTCGAGCTTATCACGTAAATATTCACAAATTTTTTGAGTGTATCCGTGGACACTAGAATGGATCAGTAAAATATGGCTCATGCTGACCTCAAGTTGAAATCATCTAAAGTAATACAGTATCTTAGCCCACTGCGATTAAAATTTACATGAAACAGATCACGCCATGAGTATCGCGTTATTCTTTAAAAAAGTGCGTTAACGAAAAATCCCTCAGCCATGAACGACAAAGGGATTGGTTATAAGCGTATTAAAACTAAATGCGGTTTGCTTATAGTGACATTAAAAATGCCAGCAGTTGCGTGCGTTCATCTTTGCTTAACGTCATAAAGTCGTCGGTTGATTGCAGTGCCTCTCCGCCATGCCACAAAATAGCTTCTTCTAGCGTTGCGGCACGGCCATCGTGTAAAAAACCGGCTTGTGAATTCACGGTTTGAGTCAGCCCTATTCCCCATAAAGGCCGGGTACGCCATTCATTTCCGTCGGCTAAAAAGTCAGGTCGACCATCGGCAAGCCCCTCACCCATGTCGTGCAATAACATGTCGCTAAACGGATAAATAGTTTGGCCTTTTAAGCTTTCACTCATTGGTAAACCGCCAATATCACCGGCTGTTTTGGTGGTAAATGACGGTATATGGCATCCGGTGCAATTAAGTTTTTCAAATAATCGTGCACCTTCACGCACCTGAGTATCATCAACATTACGCCTTGCTGGTACTGCGAGGGTTTCTGCATAAAACACTACCGAATCACTAAACTCTGCGCTGGCTTCTGGTTCACCATTAATGTCTTCTCCGGTATCAACAAAACCGGTACGGGTTAAATAAGAATCATGTAAACGTGTGCCAAGGATACTTTCCTGAGGAAACAATGGATTAGTTATACCGATATCACCACGTAAAGCCCCTAAGGATTGTACTCGAACACTAGGCGTATTAGCTTTCCAGCCGAAACGCCCAAGAGATACAGGATAGTTATCTCCTTGTTGCGCTTTAACCGCATCAAACACCCAATTAGCTCGACCAGAAATACCATCATTGTTGCTGTCGTCAGCATCTACATTTGCCAAAATAGTCGCCTCAGGGATAGCCTCAAGCAACCCTAAACCAAATACTGGCATACCATTACGCCAGCCCATTAACACATCATCTTGCAATAAGTTGGATGTGACATTGGCACTGAGTTTGGTTTCACCTGGGGCATCATAAGGATTTTCGACATCAAAAATCGGTTTTTTCAGATTAATCACAGTCCCGTCAACATAGATAACATCATGGCGTTCGTAAGATAAATACACATCTGCTTGGCCAACAAAGGCATTGTTTTGCCAATCGGGTCGCGCTTTTAGTACACCACGATGAAATAGCTGATCGCCAAAATCAGGCACTTTGATGGGCGCACAATATTGATTGTCTGCCGTACCTTCTGTACACGTTTGTGCTGGAACCTTACTGATCCGTAAAAAGATCCCTGCGGCAGAATCTAACTTAACTCGGTTTTGATCCGCGGCTAAAAAAGGGGTGGAGTTTCGGCCGTCACGTTGATGGCATGAATTGCAGTCTGCGTTATTAAATACCGGACCCAAGCCATCTTGATCTGGATGTTCACTATTAGGAGCAGTGGTAAATGACACCTCAAAATTAGCATCCCCCTCCAAATGCAACGCTAATTCATCGGCAGTTAAGTTTAACGATGGAGTAGAAAATCCGTGCCCTGAATTGCTGGCATCAAAGGTTGTGGTGTCACCACCTAATGCAATAACGGCGGTGTAAGCAGGATAACTGACTGTGGACACCGTCGGTTCAGTATTGTCATCACCACTGCCACCACAGGCGGTTAATACTAGCCCCATCAAAGCTAGCAACAGATAAGATTGTTGCGAAAATTTGTTCATTTATGTCTCACCAATTCACTCAAAATGTATCACGGCTACTCTTTTATTGTATTTTTTAAGCGTTCACTGATGTGTTTGACCTACATCACTACGATGTAGGTCAAACAACAAATGCTTATGAATTCCACTCAGATAACAGCGGTAGCACATCAGACTCTAAAGAGCTTTGTAATGTGCTTAACGCATCAACAGCCGTTTGCACTCGAGCACGTCCTGTTTCATCTAAAATAGCTTGGCGAAATGGCATGTCTGTGCTGCCAGAAATCGCTTGAATGCTAATAATGGCATCGTCAATCTCACTCGCTACACGTGTTGATAACGCAGGATCGGCAGCCGCGACAAAGTCAATAACACCGGTTTTATCAGTAGAACCGATAAATTCACCTTGGTACACGTTACGTACACCTATAATGTTGTCTGCAAAGTCGGTGAGTGAGTTCCAAGAATACTGAGATTCAACTTTAGAGGTATCGGCAGTCGCTAAAGACTCGCCAAATGGATCGGCAATTTTGCCGTTACCGACCTCATCAACAATGCCAATCATGCCGTTAATGAGCTCTTCAATGACAGAGAGTTGTGATGAGTAAATGGCATTGTTAACATCGCCAGGGGTTTTAAGTAACTCGGCATAAGGTAGGGCATTTGTATCTTGTGGGTTGTAGCTCACTTGCCATGCATCATCAAGCTGCACCGCATAGTCACGAAACACTTCTGCTAACGCAATTAAATACTCACGCTCACTGGTTGTAAGATCTGCAATTAGCTTGGTATTGCTGTCAACACCATTACCAAATAACAAGTATTCCATGGTGTGAAAGCCTTGAACATCATCGTTCCAGGCTTTAATGGTTTCGGCATCAAAACCACTATTATTATCTAGCTGAGTCTGAAGGTCTGTGGTGTTTAAAGGCCAACTGTCTAAATGTGGATCGATACTTAAAGAATCTACAGGGCCAAAAATATGCGATTCACCTTGCTCCCATGGCTCACGTGCAGATTTCCATGCATTCTGTGCAGCCACGAGATCCGCTTGAGTTGCCGACGCACTTAGCAAAGCTTGTGTCGCTAATAATAATGCATCACCTTCAGCGGCTAAATTGGCATAACCGGCCACAATAACATCATCGGTCAAATTGGTGATCATTTCTGTAGCGGCAAAACTAAAGCCCGTTGTCGGTTCCACTGGTGTTTCGGTACTTGAATCATCAGAACCTGAACCACCACATGCAGATAAAGTCGTGATTAAAGCCAATGTTATTGCTGTGTGTTTAAAGCGCATAATAAAACTCCATGTAAAAAAATTAAAACAAATAAATTAATTTATAGCGAGAATTGATATCCCACACCCAAAGCAAAAAAGTGAGTGTCTGGAATACTGGCAACAGCCACTTGGTGAACACCACCTTCGGCTTTAATCACAATCTCTGGGATAGGGGAATAGTTAACACCTACACTGCTCCAGGTGTTTTCATAACGTTTAGTTGCGGTGCCCGATTCAACGGCCATGAGTGGGTTGGAATAATCAACATTGGCAAAAATAGTCATCGGAAGATCAAACCATTCGTCAAGCTTTACACCTGCCTCAACAAAGAACGACTGTGACTCTGAACCCAATTGGGCAAAGTTACCCGGTTGTAAGCCTGGCGTGGTTTTATTGGCTAGAGTGATCGCATCGGCGTTCTCTAACGTGCCATATAAATATTGACCGCGAAGTATCCAGGGGCCTTCAACAAATGCACCCGCAACAGAAACAATGCTTAGCGCACCATCAACATCTAACTTATTACTTTTATGTCGATTACCACTGGTATTGCCATAGTAATAAGCCACACCAACAGCACTGCCGGTTTTAAAGTTGCCGTAATCAAGACGTCCGGCAAACGCTAGGTCATCAGTATTGACTTCCTCAAAGCGTTTTTGGTGACCAGATGCCACCCAATCATAGGTGCGGAAATACTCCGAATTTAAGCCACTCACGATTTGGGCTTGATAATGAAAATCTGAAATTTCACCATAAACACCAATACCATTTTCGTTCCAAACGGTTGGCATCATTGCAGCCTCACTCTTATGGCGCTGCACGGTTAAATATTGGTTCGGCTTGTGTAAAATGCTTGATAGGCCAATTGGCAAATGAATATTACCGAATTTCACCCCAAATGCTTGGCTTGGACGATAGCGAATTTCCGCTTTTTCAACGAGCACTTCGCCGCCCGCCTCAACTTCGGACTCAAACTCGCCAAACTCATCAAAACCGTCATATTCTAATGCTGTACCTGTGCCACCATGCTCATACTCAATTTCAACTTCCATGCTCCAGTCATCACTAAATTGATAACCAAACTCGGTGACAATACGTTCAAGATCTGTTCGGTTACGTCGCTCACCTGACGTATCTTGAACGTTATCGAAATACTCATCACTGGTGTAATTCGCGGTACCATAAGATTTGAAGCTAAAACGACTTAAGCGATCATCGGCTTTACTGACATGATCTGAAACTAGATTAACTTGCTTAACGACTTCAACATTATTTTGCTGCTGTTGTTTTTGCTCAGCAGCGAGTAGGGCCAATTGCTGTTTAAGTAACGTAATTTCAGCTTCTTGCTTGGCTATCGCTTTAGCTAACGCCTCAGGATCTGTTGCGGCTTGTGCATTAGTCATTAAACCTAATATGCCCGCGACAGAGACAGTCAGTAAGGTTAACTTTTGATTCATTTATCTCTCCAACAAAACGCACAATGCGCTAACAATCACGAAAAACTTCACACAACAATATACGAATTGATAACCATTCGCATTAAAATTTACATTTGCGTTTACTTTGTAAAGATTATTATAGACTCAGTATCACTGTTTATTATTTCGTCTAATTATATTTTTGATATGATGATTAAGTGTGAAACGTGAGGCTGCGAGAGTCTGGATTATCGCGATTGAATAACAGATCTATTGGGTTGGAAATGAGATAAATATAAGGCATAGTAAAATTCTTCATCAGGTTTTACATTACATTGATATGCCATCGATAAATTCACTTTAAACAGTGCTTTTATTAGATTTTGTTAACATCATATTTAGAAAATTTTTAGGATAACTATGGCTGATACAGATGTAATCGATGTACCGGATGATCAAAACCAAGTATCGGCGCGAAAAAAAGCCTTGTTACTCGGGCGCGTAATAGGTTTAGCCAGCGAAGATGATTATCGTCCATCATCGGCATCAGTAGCGGAACGTGCAGATCATCGTCAGCGCAAGCAGCTCAGCCAACATCAAACTAATCTTGAAAGCATATTTGCATTAGCACTCAATTACACTCCGTCCGATGTCACAGGCGTCGAGCTAGATCCTGACTGGCGTTATCAATTTTTTCAAATGGCTGAGCAAATTCATAACCGTAAAATGCAAGATTTATGGGCGCGGATTTTAGCCAGTGAAATCGTCAATCCTGGTAATTTTAGTTTGCGCACCTTGGCGGTGCTAAAACAACTGACATTGCGGGAAGCGCAAATATTTGAAAAAGCACTAGGCATGTCGGTAAAAATTAACGCCGAACCTAGATTCAAGTTATTTAGTGGTTATCGCCTTAACGGTGGGCTTAATCAATACTTTAGAAAGCACAGCCATACCAACTTTGGTTTGTCTCAGTTTGGCTTACCTTATTCGAATATTTTAACTTTAGTTGATGCGGGGATTTTACATAAAAGCGAGTTTGAAACCGGTTTACTAAACCGCAATGAAGATATCCAATTAGCCTTGTGCCATGCCAATATCAGCTTAAAACCCAAAAGTCAGCATTTACTGTTTACTTATTATCGATTTACTACTGTGGGTGATGAACTTTGCCAGTTAATTCAAGCTAAAAATGATCTTGAATTTATTAATGCTATTAAAGTGATGTTAGCTAAAGACTTTACCATTAACGGTTAATATCTTCATAAAGATGAGCGTATTGAGCTTTGTGTTGGTTAAATAAAAACTGTCTGAGCATTAGGCGAGATTCACCTTCCGCGCTAATTTTAGCCGCCATTACCCCATTTTCAGTTCTAACAGGTTCAAACTCCATCTCAACATGGGTGCCATTAGGTAATATAAGCTGAGTAAGACGCGGGGTTTTGGTGTCGAGCTCTTGCGGGACTTTGATGGTGATTCCAGAACTGGATAAAGACAACACCTCAACAAATTTAGCCGTTTGCCTGTCAATAACTCGTACATCTTTTAAGTTATCCATGCGCCAGCTTCTCTCACCACCTCGCATATCGATAACTTCTGGTGTGCCAAGCTCTGGCGTAAACTGACCTAATTCATCTTGCTTTAGTTGCAGTGGAAACCACAAACGGTAATAGCTTATTTCAGCCAATAGTGTGAGCTTTGCATTTCCCAAAATATGCGACAGTACCTGCGGGATTTCAGTGGCCACACTGAGTGAATGTCTAGAAAAAGCATTATCTTCGGAATCGGCAGATGACTTTGGCGAAAATACATCGCTAAAGTACGCTAACTCTTCATTAGATAAAGTAGACATAAATAATCCTATACAAAAATCTTACCAATTGTTTATTATTCTAACACCTTAGTATGATGCTGAACAAACTTTGCTCAATAACTTTACCCGTATTTACTGTGTAACGAGTTTGTTTGTTTTTTATACGCATTAAAAAGGCGAATCGAGTTCGCCTTTTTCATCTTGCCAATATGTGATTAATTATCGGCTTCGATTCTCAAGGCTTTCTTAAACGCTTCATGAGTCAATAATTGTTGATAATACTTAGCAATATTAGGGTATTTTTCAAACTCGCCATTTTGACCGACTAATTCGGCAATAAACGACATCATGATGTCGGCACCGCTGAGATTATCGCCAACAAGATAACGTTTGCCTTCTAATCGGTCATTTACATAGCTGATGACTTTTGCGGTTTCTGCATCAGCATATTGGCCAATAAAACGGGTATCGGTCCCTTCCATTTTGACAAAAATTTTCAATAATAATGGTAAGGCTGCAGAACTCTCAGCAAAGTGCATCCATTGCAGGTAATCGATGTAATCAGCACTGCCAACCTTAGGCATAAGCTTATCTGCACCGTAGGTTTGAATAAGGTATTCGGTGATCGCTCCCGATTCTGCAATGGTAAACTCACTGGTTTCTAATACTGGTGATTTGCCTAACGGATGGATTTTTTTCAGTGCTGCTGGCGCTAAAAAAGTAGTCGCGTCGCGCTGGTAAGCCACTAATTCATACTCAACGCCCAGCTCTTCAAGTAACCAAATAATGCGTTTTGAACGTGATTTGTTTAAGTGATGTAGTTTAATCATTAAGCCATCCTTTTCAATTTGTTAAACAATAAGCCCCATGATCAATCACAGGGCTTATCATTACTTCAGCGTAAACGAGCCAAGCTGAAGTCAATTAATATTAACTCAATAGTGCTAACATTTTTTCAGCAACCAACTCTGATGATGCAGGGTTTTGCCCAGTAATCAATTTACCGTCTACAACCGCATACGGGTGCCAATCTTCACCTTTTGAGTATGTGGCACCATTTTGCTGCAGCATGTCTTCCACTAAAAACGGTACAACGTTAGTTAATTGTACGGCTTCTTCTTCACCGTTGGTAAAGCCAGTAACATTTTTACCTGCCACTAATGGCGAACCATCTGGCTTTTTAGGGTATTTCAGTACGCCTGGAGCATGACAAACTAGGCCTAATAATTTGTCTGTTTTATAACACGCTTCAATCAACGCAATTGAGTCTTTGTCGTTGGTTAAATCCCACAACGGGCCATGACCACCTGGGTAAAACACGGCGTCATATTCTGCAACGTTAATTGACGCTAGCTTATGAGTATTGGCTAACAATGCCTGAGCTTGCTCATCGGCAGTAAAACGGCGAGTAGAGTCTGTTTGAAAATCTTCTTTATCGCTCGTTGGGTCTAATGGTGGTAACCCCCCTTTTGGTGAAGCTAAAACAATCTCAACACCTTTATCGATAAAAGCGTAATAAGGTGCGGCAAGTTCTTCTAGCCAAAAACCGGTTTTATGACCCGTGTCGCCAAGTTCGTCGTGCGACGTTAATACCATTAATACTTTCATGTTAAACCCTTAATTTATTAAAAATCATCTGTGTGAACATTGAACATAATCGTTAAAGCGGATCGTTCACCTTAATCACAAGCTTGCCAAAGTTTTCACCTTTTAGCAGGCCAATAAAGGCCGATGGCATCTTGTCGAGACCGTCTACAACCTGTTCACGGTATTGTATTTTTCCGTCGTTAAGCCATTGCCCCATGTCTTGCGCAAACTCAGGGTAGCGATGACCATAATCGTCAAAAATAATAAAGCCCTGCATTTTAATGCGCTTAACTAATAAGGTGCCCATTAACAGTGATAAACGATCTGGGCCTGCTGGTAATGATGTGGCGTTATATTGTGAAATCAAACCACACACAGGCACTCGAGTACCGGTATTTAACAGCGGCATCACAGCGTCAAACACTTTACCGCCCACATTTTCAAAATACACATCGATGCCGTTATCACACACTGCCGCTAACTGTTGTTCAAAATCAGCCGCTTTGTGGTCAATACACGCATCAAACCCAAGCGTGTTTACCGCAAAGTCGCACTTGTCAGTACCACCTGCAATACCTACCACTTTACAGCCTTTAAGCTTAGCGATTTGTCCTACCGTAGCCCCAACAGGGCCGGTTGCCGCGGCAACAACAACGGTTTCACCCGCTTTAGGCGCGCCAATATCTAATAAACCCATATAAGCAGTAAAACCAGGCATGCCCATAATGCCCAACGCATAAGAAGGGTTACTTGGATTCTGGCCTAAGTTCATTAAGCCTTCGCCATTAGACACACTATAATCTTGCCAACCGCCATAGGCTAATACCCAATCACCGACTTGATAATCAGCATGATTTGATACCTCAACTTGCGCAACACAAGCTCCGACCATAACATCATTAATCGCTACTGGCTCGGCGTATGATTTAGCATCATTCATCCGTCCACGCATATAAGGATCAAGTGATAAATATACCGCGCGCAGTAATACCTCTCCTGCACCGGCAAGCGGTTTGCTAACGGTTTCGAGCTTAAAATTACTGGCGACGGGTTCACCCTGAGGGCGACTTGCTAATACAATACGGCGATTTTGACTGTTCATCGTGCATCCTTCATCTTTGTTGAACCATAAATGGTATAAAAAACCAACAAGGCTTTGTTGTATATGCAAGTATGCTGTTATAATTCAATACTGTGCCAAAACAGCCAGGCCATGTTGTACGTTTATTTTCTATGGATTGATCACATCACTGTGAGCAATCATTTTGCTAAATCGAGTACCCGATAATGACTAAACTCACACCGATAAAACTCGATAATCAATTGTGCTTCTCGGTTTACTCAACCTCGTTGGCCATTATCCAACTGTATAAACCACTACTTGAGTCGATTGGGCTGACGTACACCCAATACCTCATTATGCTGATCATGTGGGAACAGGACGGATTAAGCTTAAAAAATGTTGCCTCTCGTTTAGGCCAACAATCTGGGGCGCTCACACCTGTTATTAAACGTCTTGAAACCGATGGTTTACTTAAACGTATTCGCGACCCATTAGATGAACGTATGCTGTGCATGCAATTAACCGATAAAGGCCAGCAATTACAATTACAAGCTCAACATGTTCATGACTGCATTATTGAACAATGCGGTATCAACCTCACTGAAATAACAGAGCTTAAAGATCAACTCGATCAATTCAGAATGAAGCTTCCTACTCATATTGACTTTTAAACGGTTAAAAATCGCTACGGCGCTTTAGCGTTGACTATCGCGAATTCTCACACCCCAATCTCAATAAGCACATGATAATCGCAATAACTAATTGCGCACAACTTAAATTAACAAATTTTAAGAATTAATTAAACCCCATTCCAGTTTTAGTTCACCTACCTAAGCAACATTAACGCTATTCCGTCCAACATGTTTAGATGAATATAGCGCTTTATCTGCACGTGCAAACATATCTGCAAACGATCGATCTTTTACTTGTATAGATGCGACCCCAATACTAATTGTGATTCCGGGTAACGCTTCGTCATTAAGCATTGTGGAATGCTTACCTATTTGCTGTGCAAGCCTTAATCGCTCTGCAAGCTTAAACGCCGAATCAATATCGGTATCGGGCAATAAAATCGCAAACTCCTCACCGCCAATCCGCGCTAAAATATCAGCCTCACGGATATGCTCATCGCAAACAGCAGCGACTCGCTTAATCACTTCATCCCCCACTAAGTGGCCATAGGTATCGTTGACGTTTTTGAATAAGTCGATGTCGATAATCATCAGAGATAACGAGTTAAAATAACGCATTGCTCGAGAAAATTCATGTTCGCTAAATGCATTAAATGAGCGACGATTATACAAATCAGTGAGTGGATCGCTATTGGCGAGTTGTTCGAGTTCGGAACGTAAATTGAATTCTTCTGTAATATCTGTCGAAATACCAATTAAGCCAATCAATTTGCCTTTTTTGTCATATAAGGGCTGTTTTACTTCATGGTAAACATTATGAAGGCCATCGGTATCAACCATAATGTCGTCTGCCATTTTTCGTTTGAGCGATAACACTTTATGGTCGTTTCTCAACAAAACATCGGCAACAATGGGTGAAAAATATTGGCTATCGGTTGTGCCCTTTAACTGTTCTTGGCTAATACCGAAATAGTCTAAAGTGAGTTGGTTACCATAAACATAACGGCAATTGACGTCTTTAACGTAGATATATGCGCCAACTTGATTGAGGATTTGTTCGTAGGAATTTAGCAGTTGTTTTTTTGTTTGCGCTTTACGATACACAGCCAAATTGACAAGTATAAGCAAGGCAATAAAGCCTAGTAGTACCATCACTATCAACGCGATATTATCAATCGGCATGAGCATTCCTTAGCATTAATCCACATCCATGTGCTTTACTATTTAATCACAACATCTGCAGTTGTTCTGTTTTGATTTTATAGTAAATAGTACTGTATAAACAGCATTGGCAAGTATGTGAAAACAGTCCGCAAAAATCAAACAAATAATGAACCTAATGAATAAATAATGAATAACTTTCTTCGAAATCACATAAAGTTAAGGCAGTATGCTTATTAAAACGCCGTACTGCCGCAACAACATAGCATCAGCGTTTATAAATAACTCCGGCTTTCATCACAAAAGGCACATCAAGTAACGTAACAATGTGTTTAAGCGGGCTTGCGTTAAGCGCAATGATGTCGGCTTGTTTCCCCACGTCTAATGACCCTAATGAATCAGACATATCAATCAACTTAGCGGCGTTAATGGTCGCGCTTTTTAAAATGTCGCTATTACGCATACCTGCTTGGCTCATTAACAGCGCTTCTTTGGCATTGTCGCCATGATGTGACACGCCGCTGTCGGTGCCATAAGCGATGTTGACTCCAGCTTTATAGGCTACAGTAAAGTTTTTCATCATATCGCCGCCCACTCTTATGGCTTTTGCTTTTATCGCGGGTGACATAAAGTCAGCGCCCGCAGCATTGGCCATTGCCACAACCGTATCGCCTGCTAATAATGTGGGCACTAAATAAGCCCCACTTTGCTTCATCAGTTTAATACTTTCTTTATCGGCGTAACTGCCATGTTCAATGCTGTCAACGCCTGCACGTAATGCTGCATTTATGCCTTGTGCAGCATGAGCATGGCTGGCTACTTTACGCCCTAGAGCATGGGCCGTTTGAATCACTTCGCGTAGTTCATCATCATCCATTTGTTGGCCAGTACCTGTGTTGGTGTCTGATAACACTCCACCTGTAGAGGTAATCTTTATCACATCAGCACCAAATTTAATGGCTCGGCGAGTCGCACGGCGACAATCATACGGGCCGTCACAGACGGTTTTAGAGGTGAATTTGTCGAGTAAATCAGGGCTCATGCCATCTACGTCACCATGGCCACCGGTTACCGAGACGCCGCCCGACGCAATAATCCGCGGCCCATCAACCCACCCTTTGTTAATGCCATCGCGTAGTGCATAAATTTGTTCTGGTTTAGCGCCTAAATCTCGCACGGTAGTAAAGCCGGCTAATAACGTCTTTTTGGCAAAATAAGCACTGCGCATTGCCACATCGGCATCCGACATACGCAATGCTTCGCTGTCATTATTTGGCCCCAGCTCACCTTGTAAGTGCACATGCATGTCCATTAATCCGGGCATCACAAAGCTGTTTTTTAAATCCACAACCTCAATTGTGTCTTGCGATGTGGTGAGCGGCCCTGCGCCATAGCCCTTCTCAATCGAGGTAATGACACCATCGGTAATCACCAACGTACGCTCAGTTAATACCGGCTCACCGGCAAGGGTTAATAATGTGCCAGCATGGATCACTTTTATATCCGCAGCACTGACCTGTGCAGGTATAGCGATAGCGCTCAGCGCGAGTAAAGCAAAGGAATATTTTTTCATTTTATGTTTACCTTATATTAAAGTTTTACACTGACAAAAAGGCTGATATGTTACAAGTGCTGATATGTTACAAGTGCTGATATGTTACAACAATTAACAAACATGGTTCGGTAAAGCCGAACCCAATAAAATAAAACAATAATAAAAAGAGAAAAATCAATGGGAATCGCTATTTTTGGTGCAGGATCGACAGGCTGTTATCTTGCTGGGCAACTGTGTTTATCTGGATTTGATGTTAGCCTCATTTGCAGACCGACAATTAAGCAAACCATCCTCGCAAATAACGGCATCACCATGAGTGATTATCAAGGCTTTTTACAGACGGTGATGCCACAAAACGTGATCACCGATATAGAACAAGCCCCAACAGCATATGCCGCTTTTGATGTGGTATTTGTCACGTTGAAATGCCATCAAGTTTCCAGTATTACCAATACCTTAATCGCCATCACTCACAGCAACAGCAGCATTATTTTTATGCAAAATGGTCTCGGCAGTTTCGATACCATCACAGATGCCCTGAGTCACTGTAACTTACTGCAAGGCATTACGCCTTTTAATGTGTTGCAACAACCCAATGGGCGCTTTCATAAAGGCACTGAAGGCGTATTTACCTTACAGCAAAATGAACATACCCAAACGATACAAACCGCAATGCAGGCTCAAGGTTTTGGCTGTGACTTACACCAAGATATGACACCAGTAATTTACGGTAAACTATTGTTAAATCTTAACAATGCATTAAATGCCATAACCGACCTACCGATTAAACAACAACTCAGCCAGCGTGACAGTCGCCGTCAACTAGCCGGTGCCATGACAGAATGGCTCAGCGTATGCCAGGCGGCCAATATCACGTTACATCAATACACTAAAGTGAAACCCCAATGGTTGCCGGTCATATTATCGTTACCCAATATGTTATTTACCCTGCTGGCTAAACAAATGCTCGACATTGACCCACAAGCCCGCTCATCAATGTGGGAAGACATCCAAGCTAAACGTAAAACCGAAATTGAATTTATCAACGGTGCGGTAGTGCGTTTGGGGCAACAATATGGTGTAAAAACCCCTATCAATAACGCCATCGTTACCAAAATTAATCAATTAGAACAATTAGTTTAACCAGATATCATACTCAATACATCAGTCGATACGAGTGGAAAGCTAAGATACAATTTAGCCACAACCATTATAATGGCTGACTTATTATCACAATAACGTGATAACCCATAAGATGTTGGGTTGCAGAGTCATTTAGGGCCTGTTTAATTTGATCAATGGATAACACATGAGCGACAACACTTTCTTTTTTGGCGATTGGCAAGTTAATCCACAAAGCAATAGTATTCAGTCGGGTGACATAATCCGCACCCTCGAACCTAAAGCCATGGACGTATTAAAACTACTGTGCCAACACCAGGGAGAGGTGCTCACCCCTGACGATATTATTCGTCAATGTTGGGGAGACATTGCCATTGGTGATAATCCACTGCATAAGGTCATAACCCAACTGCGTAAAGCTTTGGGCGATCAGGCATCAAACCCCAGTTACATTGAAACCATCCGCAAACGCGGTTACCGCACCCTTGCAAAAGTTGAGTTCCCCATTGGGCACCACACCCGAGTTACAACAGAGCCCTGGCAAGGTCAATCGCCCTTTCCTGGTTTACGTGCCTTTGAAGCAAACGATGCTAACGTGTTTTTTGGCCGAGGTGAGCAAGTCGACACCTTACTCAATCGTATTTCTAAACAAATTCAATTCGGCCGTGCATTTTGCTTAGTGCTTGGCCCAAGTGGTACGGGTAAATCGTCGTTAATTAATGCGGGGGTGATCCCTAACCTCAAAAGTGCCAGCGGCTTTAACGGCGTAGGGGTACTCGATTATGCCAGCCTAGACTTAGCCGATGTCATCCAGGACCGCCTGCTTATTGATATTGCCGGCGCCATGCTCGACTGGGAAATTAACGATATTCCGGTGTTTAACCAGTTAAGCGCACAACAACTTGCCATGCAGCTAATGCAAGATATACCTAACGTTATCAACCAATGCCAACAGGCCATAACCGCAGCCCAAACGAGCCATCACTATAGCCAACCGCAATTTTGTTTGTTTATCGATCGTTTAGAAGTGCTGTTGTCATCACCCATTTATAGCGAACAACAACGCACAGAGATTCTCGATGTGCTCGAAGCATTAGCAACATCAGGATCAGTACTGATTATCAGCGCCTGTCGTAATGACTTTTACCCCCAGGTGGTCAGCCACCCAAGCTTAATGGCAGGTAAAGCCAACGGTTCACACTTTGATTTGTCGACACCAAGCCGAACCGAACTCATGCAAATGATCCGTTTACCCGCCAATGCCGCTAACCTCACATGGTCAGTTGATCCCAATACCGCCATGCCACTTGATGAACTGCTTTGTAGTGACGCCGCATCCAACCCAGATGCACTGCCCATGTTGCAATACACCTTAGAAGCGCTATACCTCAAGCGCGATGAAAATGACCAGCTTTTAGTGTCTGAATATCATTCTCTTGGCGGCTTAGAAGGGGCTATTGGTAAAAATGCCGAGCAAGTGCTTGCCGGATTAAATGAAGCAGAACGTACTGCGTTACCTAACGTGCTTTCGATGTTAATCACTTTATCCGAAGACGAAAAGTCAGTGACCAGCCGCGCAGCTAATTGGGAGGGATTAAAAAATGAAGCAGAACAAAATCTCGTTAAAGCCATGGTCGACAACCGCTTGTTTGTCTCGCATCTACAATACGATAAAGCCTGTTTCAGTATTGCTCACGAGGCCTTATTAAGGCGCTGGCCGCGAGCAACCCAATGGATAAACGAGCATAAAGACAGCTTAGCGATTAAAAGCCGCTTACAGAATCAAACACAGCGTTGGTTAACTGAGTCAAAAAGCGCGGCCTATTTACTCACTGAAGGTAAACCCTTAGTGGAGGCACAAAGCTTAATCAGCAATTCGCTGTTTACCCTAGAACCTCAACAATTGGCGCTTATTCAAGCCTCAAGCAAACAGGCCAACATCGGACGCTGGCGCCGCCGCGCAGTCATGCTAGCCCTTGTGACACTGACATTGATTTCTGTCGCCATGAGTGTTCGCAGCATTGAGGCCGAAACCCAGGCACAACAAAAACGCCTGGCGGCAGAAAACTTACTCGGATTTATGGTGGGAGAATTCGCCGACAAAATGCGCGCCATTGGCCGCATGGACTTGCTCGATGGTATCAGTAATAAAGCATTAGAATATTTCAGCGATTTTTCTGCCGACGATGCCAGCTATTTAAGCTTTGAAGCCCAGTTTCAGCACAGCCAAACCTTAGAGGCCATGGGCGAAGTGGCCTATTCGCGCGGCAATACCGACGAAGCCCACAGCGCCTTAATCGCCGCCCGTGAGCGCATGCTGCCGTTACTCGAAATACAGCCTCAACACCTCAACTTACTTAAAACCCTAGGAGCCAATGCTTTTTGGCTCGGCCAGCTTGAATACGATAAAAGTGATTGGGCTGCAACACAGCCTTGGTTTGAAAAGTACTTAGTTCACAGCCAAGCCATGTATCAATACGCGCCTGACGATGACGATGCCATTATGGAGTTGTCGTACGCACAAAACTCTCTTGGCTCGATACACATGAAGCAGCAAAACTTTGCTGCCGCCCGAGAGTCATTTGAGCAATCATTGCTGTTAAAACTAAAAATATGGTTTAAAGATCAGACCAATAGCCAGCTAATCGCTGATATAGCTAATGCACGTTCGTGGCTTGCCAGTGCCGTTACTGCACAAGGTGACATTACCGCGGCGATAAAAATACACCAACAAATTCAACAGCAGCTGTCCAATCAAGCATTAGAAAAACAGCCCTATTTACTTGATCGCTTGTCAAGTAGCTATATGTTGCTTGCTCATTTACTAAATTACCAAGGGCATCATCAACAAGCTATTGAAAAAGCTCAACAGGGTTTAGTTGCAATTACCAACGCCCTTAAACAAGATCCTGAAAATGATATTTGGAAAATACAACAGTATTACGCTTACTTTGCTCTGCTGACGTTTAGCTCAGAGCCGATTAAACAAACAATGAAACAGAGTATTGAATCATTAACGATTATGCTTGCTGAAGATGTGACTTTACAAACCTCAAGCAAAAAAAATGAGTTACTGGCAACTTACCAACTGGCAGCAGCAAATTATTTAGCCACACAAAAATTATCACCAGAAAGCCTAGTATACGCACGACAGGCAACAACATCTTTTAACCAGCTTGCCACTGAATTCCCCCAAAGCTCGGCTTATACTGTTGGTTTAGCCCAAAGTAAAATGTTAATGGCTTCATTACTGGCCTCATTAGGGTCGTCACAGCAAGTTAAAGTACTGTGTGAGCAATCAAAATCACTACTCATCTCTATTGTAAATAAAAATAGTTCCCCCCAGTTTACAATTCCTTATGCTCAAGCCCTCGACTGCCTCGGTGAGGTTGAGCAACAGCCTGATTTAATCAAGCAATTGCAACAATCGGCCATAATCGATTATAGATTTATCTCTAATCCCTAAATCAACAAAAATGGAAAATAAAATGTCAAATACTCAATGCCCAAGCACATTTTTCAATCTCACTGTCACCCTCGAAAACGGTGAGCCCTTTTTTAGTTATACTAGCCAAGATGGCACCCCAAAAAGCGGTAATGTGATTGTGACCCAGTACAGCACAATCTCTTACCAACTGATTGACAATACAGGTAAAGGACTTAAATTTGTCGGTGCAGCTTTCACCACACCTTTTGACGGCATTATCGATGTCACAACCATTAGCAGCGATGGCACATTGATTCAATTAACCGATTTAGATGAAGTACCGGGCAATACCAGCTTTCAATTTGTACTGTCTAACAACGCCAATACCTTAATGCTACTCAGCCCAGATCCTGAAGTTATCAATCGTCCAAATAATTAAACAAACAACAAACTGAAGAAGCTCAGAGCTACGCCTGAGCTTTTAATATTGTCCTGCCTAACAACATTAATTAATAACATAACCATTGCTAAAACGCCTTGTATTATCCCGTAATATCCTGAAGTTGAACTTACCTTTTACCCGTTAACCGAACTAAAAACCAATCATTTCTCAATCGCCCAACGAGCAAACGCCTGTCAAATAACGGTCTCGCTACCTCCCATTAACGGCTTAATATCTGTCAACGATGCAATCAAATACAGCTGCAAACAGGCTATTTAAGCTAAGAACACTATCGAGTTTAGTGAGACAAATCCTAAAAACCAGCAACAAAATCAGCTTACCTCCAAGGTACATGCAATAGACACAACTCAATCGCAACACATTTTCACAATAAATAGCAACTTTAAATAATTTAAAATCAACAAGTTAAAAGCAGAAGGTTACCGAAAGGTAAATAAGCCTTATACCTAATAGAGTGTTTGACATCAACAAGGGGTTACCAATACCAAACGCTTAAGGGAATGCACCATGTTTACCAATGATAAATTAACAGAACTCAATGCCACGATTTCTCGTGTGACTAAATTAACAAACTCATTCGCTAAATTTCCCAGAGCGATAAAAATACCATTGCGAGTTGAGGCTGAACAACAATCCAACTCATCAGTAACAGATGTCATTTTTGATGCCACTTTTAATGCAACTTTTGATGTCACCTCAGCAAGTCATAATGGCAAAATGGCAGTAGCAGATAACCTCCAAATTAGCACCTTACTCAATGTGATTAACGCGATTTCAGAAGCGATTTTTGTGATTAACTCAGCAGGCGTCATTGAGATGATCAATCCTTTAGGCGCTAAATTATTCGGTACCCCAGCCGAAATGTTAATCGGTCAAACCTGGACCGATTATCTGCAAAGTCCTTTTAAAGATGAGTATCAATCTTTATTTACCTTGTGGAACAGCATCAGCAATGAAGCCAATAAAGTGACTCAGTTTAATCATGGCCCTAAAGAAATTATCATAAATCGTGCCGACAGTACGTTGCTCGAAGCAGACTTATCCTTGTCATGTTTACCGTCAATGCGGATAGGGTCTGAACCGTTATTTATTGGCATCATGCATAATCTCACTACCCATAAAGCCGAGTACAACAAACTGCGCCACTTAGCGCATACCGACAAATTAACCGGCCTTGCCAATCGCCACGCTTTTGATGATGCCCTGCAAACTAACTGGAACGACAGCATTAACCACGATCAACCACTGTGTTTAATCATTATCGATGTCGATTACTTTAAAATGTTTAATGACCAATATGGCCATGTTAACGGTGATAAATGTTTGCAAAAAATTGCTCAAGTACTGACAGAGGTTCTCCCCTCTAACAATGCGATGGCTGCCCGATTTGGCGGTGAAGAGTTTGTGGTCATTTTACCTAACAGTAATCCGCTCATTGCGGAATATATTGCAAGACAAATTCAACAAAGGGTTAATCAGTTAACCTTTACCAATATCGGGTTACCCGCACAAACCAAAATCAGTGTCAGCCAGGGTATTGCGTGTGAGCGCAGTGGCCAATACCGCACCCCAACAGCACTGATTTGCGCCGCAGACACAGCACTTTACCGTGCAAAATCAACAGGCCGTAACCGCATCAATATGAGTAGTTAACATACCCAATCGACCTGAAAATGCATGTTTCAAAGCGGCTTCAAGTCAAACCGCCACAAAAAAGTATTAAGCACACGTTTGGTAAGCTGCAATCCCACTTTTTTGATTAGCTTGCTGGGCCATTTGATATTCAGCTGGTGTGGCAAAATGTGCATCCCAATGTTGTAATTTAGGCAGCATAAGTCGATGCCATAGTGGCGGAATGAGGGTTAATACAAAGGTGCTAAGGTATCCACCAATCATTTGTGGTGCATTGGGATAAGGTGCTAATTGATGGTAAGGCAGTTGCCCCTGAGCATGGTGATGAGAGTGCCGGGTTAAGTTAAACATGGCCCACGAGCTTACTCGCTTATTGGTATTCCAGGAGTGGTGAGGTTTGACTGGCGAATTAAGTTCGCGAACCAAACCATAATGCTCCATGTAATTGACGATCTCTAAGGTCGCTTTAGCCCATAACGCCATTAATACAAAAAAGCTTAAGCCCTGCCAACCCGCAAGCCAAAATACCCACATCATAATCACTAAGCTCATGGCGTAGCCTCGTAATGCTTTATTGTGCCAACTCCATACCGCAAGCTGTTTACGCATTAGCCTTTGCTGCTCAATGTGCCACGCACTTATATTGCCCTTAATGGTCGAAATAATAATATGGGCATAAACACCACGACCACGAGGTGCGGTCGCCGGATCGTTTAAGGTACTAACGTATTTATGATGGCCATACACATGTTCAATAGCAAAATTTGCATCAAAACTAAATGCTAACAACCAACGCCCAATCAATAATGACACTGGGTCCCAAGTGCGATGCGTTAGCTCATGGCCAGTAATGGTTGCCATTACGCCAACCACTAAGCCTAAGTAAACCACCATCACACCATATTGAAATACACTCGTATTTTGACGCGCTTGCAAGGCATCATAGCCCGTTAAACTGCTTATCCATGCACCATATTGCCCGATATCTTGACTGGCAAACTGCCAACAACACACAAACACCAATATCACGGTTAAAGGCAATGCCAACCATAACTGCCACGTCAATAAAGCCGGAAATCGATAGATTGGTGTGTGCACGTCGTCACCAAATAAAATATCGCCGCCTAAATACACGGCAACCCAAATAGCAAACCCCATACTGATGTACGACTCACCTAAGGTAATACTGACAATGGCAATCAGCGCCATAAGGTGAAACGACATAAACTTAAGATACTTAAACATGACAGTCTCCTCACTCTTGCGGCTCATCGGCCAACTGGCGTTGACGCAGATTAACCTTAATATTAACCGCAGATTTAGGCACGCTTTGACAAGCCAAAATCATGCCTTGAGCTATTGCCTTAGCTGACAATACATAAGCACTGTCGGTTAATTGCTTAACTTCACCAGACACTAACTGGCACCGACAAGCGCCACAACTGCCTACCTGGCAATGATGAGGAAAAGCAATATCGGCTGCCAATGCCGAGGCTAAAACGGTTTGCTTTACGCTGGCTTGCTCAATAACAATGGTGTCATTAATGGTTAAGCTCACAGCTTTAGCGGTAAACATTGACAACATAAGTAATCCTTTAAAGGTTAAAGGATTACTTTACGTCAGCAGACAAAATAGAAAAGAGGGATAAATAGACATAAAGGGGTCATTAATAGACAAACACCGACAAATCCGTTACAACTGATGAATAGGATTGGTATATACCCAAACAACCTGAAGATGCTCGATTTCAGCAAGAATTTACACGCGTTTAGACAAGGCATTGATTGCGGGTAATGGTTATTCCCTTTCCAAAATCAATAACGCAGCATAAACGCGTGTAAAACTTGCCCTTTGGGAGTTTCACCGTGCTTCCACTTCGTTGTTACGTTAATTTATAAGGTACCTACATTACCGCATTAACGCGCCTAGTATTGAAAACACGGTGAAGCTCTGAAACACGTCTCTTCAAGTTGATTGGGTATGAAAGCGATTGATAAGGATGCTATGCAGCCACTGCCGATTTTTTATTTAAACCAAGTTTATCAACAACTGCGCCAGTGGGGCTGTGATGTTAACATTTGGTTGGTGCATAACGGCATCACACTTGAGCAATTACAAGACCCAGACTTTCAAGTAAGTTTTGATGATTATCAACGCCTCATAAACTCTGCTATTCATCTTTGCGCCAGACCAGAGCTCGGCTTGCATGTCGGCAATCGCATAGGCATTAACACTCATGGCATGATGGGTTTCGCCATACTTAACAGCAGTACACTAAAACAAGCTATTGATACATTGAAGCAGTTTATTAACACCCGCACGCCACTGGTAAAGATTAATACCCACGAAACGGCCAACACTACGGTTGTTACCCTTGAAGAAATACACCCGCTGGGAATAATACGGCAACCCTATATGGATGCATTGCTGGTGACGATTGCCAAATTGCTACAACAACTCATGCCGCTATCGACGCCGTTATGCCAAGTAAACCTCAGCTTTGCAGCGCCCACTTATTGGCAGCAATACGCGGAATTATTTAAAGTGCCGGTGCATTTTAATCAAAAAAACACCCAGTTAATATTAACTCAAGCATCAATGACGCAACCTCTTGATATGGCCGACCCGGGTTCATTTATGCAAGCCAAACAATGGTGTATAAACGAACTTGAGCAACTTAACGGCCAACAGAGTTTAAATGATAAGGTGTATCAATATTTACTCCAAAGCCCAATTCCATTACCAAGTTTAAGTGACACAGCGGCGCATTTTCACATGACGCCCCGTACTGTTCATCGCCATTTAAGCCAACAACAAAGTAGCTATAAGCAAATTGTCGCGTCGGTAAACCACCATATTTCGAAGCAATACTTGTCACAAACCAGTGGCAGTATTAAGCAGTTAGCGTATCAATTGGGCTATGTTGATGTGGCTAATTTTCGGCGGGCATTTAAACGCTGGCAAGGCACAACACCCAGTGAATATCGCCAACAACAAACCTAGGGTGTGTGTATTATATTAATGTACTATTAAGCTGATTAGTTAGGCTGAGCGCTGTTATGTTGCTTTTGTGTATAACTAGCATAAGCAATGAGCAACCCTGCACCAGCATACATGGTTAAACTGTACACGCCGGCAACGACGGCATAACTTGGCATGTTCAACAAGCTAATACAGATGAGCATCGCCATGGTTGAGTTTTGCAAACCAATCTCAATCGCCAGCGTTAATCCATCCTTATGCGAAAGAGAGCATACTTTCGCACTCACGATACCGATCAACATTGCGCCAAAGTTTAACAATAAACAGGCGATGAACACTTCATTAAAAGCATCAACGATAATGGCATGCTCCTGAACCACCACGCCGGTGATCATCAACAACAAAAACACTAACGCAAAGCGCCTAAAGTACACTTCAACCTTAATCGCCCACGCTCTGAAATAACTGCGAACCAGCATGCCAAATACAATCGGCAATAAAGTAATCACGAGCAATCCTAACGAAATGCTACTGAGCGACACATCTATTGGCGCTTCATTGGCAAAGTAACCCACAGCAAATTGAATCACAAACGGCGCGCTGAATACGCACACTATGCTGCTAATGGCCGTTAAACTTACCGACAACGCTAAATTGGCTTTGGCTAAATGGCTCACCACATTCGATGTCGTGCCACCCGGACATGCCGCCAAAATCATTAACCCAATAGCCATCGGCATAGACAAGTCCATTGCCAGGCAAATACCAAAAGCCAATAAGGGTAGCGCAATAATTTGCCCAAAAAAGCCCGTCACGATAGGCGCAGGCGTTTGCCAAAGGCGTAAAAAATCAAACCGCGTTAAGCTTAAACCCATGCCGAACATGATAAAGGCGAGTGCAAGCGGTAGCAGTATTTCGGTAATAATCGAACCAGTCATAGAGAGACATCCTTGCTCGCCAAGCCATGCGGCTTAGCGAGAGTGGTATTAAGCTAGAGACGAATTTAACCTAAGCTCGGGATAATAAACGCCTTTCAAACAGTCCTTTTCCCTGCTAACTGCGTTGAATCGACTTACAATAGGCTAGCTATTGACGCGTCAATTCGCCTTGTTAGCAGAAAAAATGACAAGCTTGAAAATGAGAAGGGGTAACATGTTGATTTTAAATAGTATAAGTTCACCCCTTATCCCGAGTTCAGGTTAATCTAAGAAGCTGTTGTCTTGTGCTAGAACCACTTGATACATAGGTTGGAAGTTGCCCCAGGTGACTAAATCTGAGCCGTTCATTTGACGGGTTTTGGTCGCTATCTCATGACCAATGAGTTTAAGTTCGCCAGCCGCTTGAGCCAATAACTGGCTATGACAACAACTGTCTAGCATCACAAAGTTTGCGGTAGCAGCATCAACAGATTTACCCACGGTTAATAAACCATGATTTTGTAAGATAACCGCAGCATGACCTTGCAGAGCATCCGCAATCATGTCGCCTTCAGATAAGTCAGCCACCACACCGGTAAAGGTGTCAAATATGCTGTGGTTTTCATAAAACATGCAAGCATCTTGCGAAATGGGCTTTAGCAACTCGCCTAAAGATGAAAATGCACGGCCGTAAGTGGTATGGGCATGGGCAACGGCATTCACATCTGGGCGAGCATGATGAATACGAGAGTGAATCGCAAATGCGGCATTATTGATTGGGTGCTTCCCCTCCATAATATTGCCTTTATGGTCAACACGGACAAGATCTGACGCTCTGACTTTTGAAAAATGTACCGCTAACGGGTTAACCCAAAAGGTTTCAGGGTCAATGCAATCTCGCAAGGTAATGTGGCCAGCTAAACCTTCGTCAAACCGGTAATGAGCAAAGACCCTAAACGCAGCGGCTAAACGCTGTTTTTCATATTGTTGTTGCTGTTGCTTGGAGTCAAATTTAGGCGGTAATGGCATTGGGTATTTGTCGGTACCTATGGTCATTTGTTTAATCTGTAATTCTTCTTGTGATGTTGTCATGTTGAGTCTACTTTTTATTGGTTTAGTTTGACTTTAATTTAACCAAGCCTAAAATAAATTCAAATGATACTAAATCATAGATAACTATTAATATGCTGCATAGTAAGATAGACCTTAACTTATTCCTCATCATGACGACTGTTTATCAACAAGGCAGCATTACCGGCGCCGCAGCTAAACTGCATTTAACGCAGCCCGCAGTCAGTCACGCCATTGCCCGTTTACGCAGCAAGTTTAACGACCCATTATTTGTTCGCCATGGCCGAAAAATGGTGCCAACGCCCTTGTGTCAAAAAATCATTCCCGATGTATTACAAGCAATGGATTTACTCGAGCACACCATATCAACGCCCGCCAATTTTGATATTCAGCAACATAAACGAGAAATAAAACTCGGATTACGTGACATTTTAGAGTCAATGTTTTTTCCCGTATTAGTGCCAGATTTACTCAATAACACGCCTAATCTCACCTTAAACAGCCGCCAAATTAAACGCACCGAGCTTGAGCCATCTTTGGCACAACAAACCTTAGACATCGTCATTGATGTACTCATGCCAACCCATAAAGACATTCGTAGCAGCTTAATTTGCCACGAGTCATTTTCGCTCATTTGTCGTAAAGACCATCCAATATTGCAGCAATTAACGCTAAGCAATTATGCCAAAGCATCACATGCGTTAGTCAGTTTAAAAGACTTTACCATCGACACTGTCGACATGGCGCTAGCGACTCAAGGCATTACCCGCAATATTGCTTTGCGCTGCGAGCACTACTTTGCCGCCATCAATGTGGTGAGCCAATCTGACATGATAATGACCATGCCAAGCAGTTATGCCATGTTGCTGCAACAATCTATGCCTATTGTGGTATCGCCTTTACCGTTTGAAGTACCCGATCTTGCAGTGCACATGTACTGGCATAAACAAGCCGAAGACGATCCCGTCAACCAATGGATAAGAACAAAACTGCTTAATATTTCAGCGCAGATTTTCCATACACCCACTGCACATAAAAAATAAAACCCTTTTTAGGTTTTGCACCGTTTACACTCATAACAGACCCACTTTACCCGTGTAAAAACAGTATTTAGCTAACCACTAGCGGAGTTATCAATGAATAAAATATTACTCACCAGCTTAATTTCAAGCTCATTATTCGCCTTAACCGCCACCAGCAGCGTAGCCACAGTGCAAGCAGCGGAGCTGAGTTTTGCTCATATTGAAACCGTAGGCACCAGTACCATTGAAGCCAGTGCAGACATGGCCATTATTAATGTGGCAGTGTCGATTGAAGCGGCCAATGCAAAGTCAGCAAAAGATGAAGCTGACGAAGCAGTTAGCCAATTTATGCAACGCTTACTCAAGGCCGGTATTGATAAAAAGCATATTCAAACAGCCAATTTACAGCTCAATCCACAATATCGATATGTGCAAAATGAGCCAAGAGTACTCACGGGTTATAGCGCAAACAGACAAATCACCGTCACCGTGATGGAGCTTAATATGCTCAACGAGCTGCTAGACAGCGCGTTAGTACAAGGCGTTAATCAGGTGAATAATATTGAGCTTAAATCAAGTAAAGAAGCTGACATGATTACCCAGGCTCGCCAGGCCGCCATTAAAGATGCCAAACAAAAAGCAGATTCGTTAGCCAAAGGGTTTGGTGAGCAAGTGGCCGGAGTATGGGAAGTAAGATATTTTCCAACACAATCACATCAACCCGAAATGTATCGCGCCAGCATGAAAATGAATGCCGATGTGGCGCAAACCTATCAACAAGGCCAGGTCACCGTAAGCGACAGAGTTGAAGCGATATTTAGGCTTAAATAAATTAGGGCAAGCTGGGCTGATGAATAAACTGAGTCAGCTCAGCCACAACCACTTCACATCATTGCGATGATCAATTGCAATAATCAATTGCGATAATCAATTGCGATAATCAATTGCGATGATCAATTGCAATAATCAATTGCGATAATCAATTGCGATAATCAGGCCACTTTTTTTGTCTGTAATTAAAAACAATCATGCCAAAATCAAAGCGAACAGGTAGTACCACTCAAGCAATAAACACTCGCAACACTCTGTTTAGTCTAAATTAAGTTAATACCTAACATTTAATTACGACAAAAATGATCTAAATCACATCGGTAAACCACCGCGCGCACTACACTGAAATTATTGAAGGCGAGAGATGTAACTGTAATAAATGTTCCACAATAAACGTCCTCCTCGCGTAACACTCCAATTCAGCAGCTGTACCTTAATAAAGTCCTTCTCGTTCGCTCCCAAAAGGCATGAAGACTTAACCAATAACTCAAAAATTTAACAGGCCTTGTAATGATTGATATCACCATAGACGGCATTTCCTTATCACTGCCTCAAGCAGATAGCTTACTCAAAGCTGCCATCAGCGCTGGCATTAACATTCCGAGCCTATGTGACTTCTCCCACAATCAAGCCAAGCAACACTGTAATTTGTGCCAGGTGCAAATCAAAAATAACGATGGAAGTTTACGCTGTGTTCGAGCCTGTGAAACCCCACTCGAAACAGGCTTAGATGTGATTACCCAATCGAGTGAATTGAGTAAAATACGCAAACAAGCGCTCAAAGATATTCTCAGCGACCACTTTGCCGACTGTGAAGCGCCTTGCCAAACCGCCTGTCCTGCTGGGGTTGATGTGCAGTCTTATCTTTATCATATTGGCAGAGGCGATCATAAAGAAGCAGTAAAAGTCATTAAACAAACCCTGCCTTTACCGCTATCGATTGGCCGTGTTTGCCCTGCCTTTTGTGAAGCTGAGTGTCGCCGCGGCCTAGTCGATGAACCTGTCGCCATTAGGCAGCTAAAGCGTCATGCTGCAGACCTAGACTTACACGACCTAGAGTCTTATGTACCGCCAAAAGCGCCTGCGACCAATAAGCGCATTGCCATCATTGGTAGTGGTCCTGCTGGCTTAACCGCCGGATATTATCTGTCAAACAATGGCCACGATGTCACCATCATGGAATCGGCCCCTAAAGCTGGTGGATGGTTACGTTATGGTATTCCGGAGTACCGCTTACCCAAAGATATTCTAGATAAAGAAATTGAGCTCCTCACCCGTAATGGGCTTAAGATTAAAACGGATTATGCATTGGGCCGCGACACTAACTTAACCGAGTTAGTCGCTAACTATGATGCGGTTTGTCTTGCCATTGGCGCACAAAAAGCCGTCCCCATGAATTACCCAGGCAGCGATTTAGCCGGCTGTTACTTGGGCGTCGATTACTTACGTGATTATTGCACCCATAAAAAAATGATTACGGGTAAAAAAGTGGCGGTGATTGGTGGCGGCAATACCGCAATTGATTGCGCCCGTACCGCACTAAGAGATGGCGCCGATGTCACCTTAATTTATCGCCGTGGCCGCGATGAAATGCCCGCAGAACCTTACGAAATTCACGAGGCAGAAGTGGAAGGGGTTAAGTTTCACTTTCTTACCAACCCCATTGAAAACCACAGCGACAGTCGAGGCCGTGTCAACGCTGTCACTTTTGAAAAAATGGCTCTGGGCGAGCCAGATGCATCGGGTAGACGCTCACCAAAAGCCACTGGCGAAACCTTTAAAGAGGCCTTCGACACCGTGATCCCTGCGGTATCTCAACAGGTCGATTTAGATTTTTTAGATCAGCCCGAAAATCAAATAGACACAGGTCACTTAGCCCTCACCCGTTGGCATACATTCTTGGGGTGCGAACAAACCATGTCTGCTGGGGTTGAGAAACTGTTTGTGATTGGTGATTCACGCACCGGCCCTGGCACGGCTGTAGCCGCGGTTGCCGATGGCCGCAAAGCCGCCGAAGCCATTGAAGGTTTACTCAAAGAAGGCTTAACGTGTCATTTAGAACCGGGGCTATTTAACGCTCGCAAAGCCAATAAAACGGCGTCATTAGCCACTAACACCTATCCAGTGTTGTATCCCAATCCCCCTAAACGCCCCCGTTTAAAAATGCCTGAGCTACACCAATTAAACCGCGCACTTAATTTTGCCGAGGTAGAACTCGGTTTCATTCCCGATGAAGCAATGCAAGAAGCCATGCGGTGTTTAGAATGTGCCTGCCAAGCCAATACCGATTGTAAGTTACGCGACTATGCCACCGAATATAAAGTCGATGGCAACACTCTTGAGCAAACTCACGCACGCAAATTTCACGTTGATAATAGCGCCCCCTTTATTACTTTCGACGCTAACAGATGTATCAGCTGTGGAGCTTGTGTTGAAGCGTGTCATCAACAAAGTGGCCATAACGTGATTAACTTTGCGCCCAATAGCTATCAAGCGCTCCCAGATGCAGCAGGTACGATTGATAGTCGCCGAAATGCACCGCGTGTCGGCTTTAGCGCATCAATGAACGACAGCGATTGTGTTCAGTGCGGCAATTGCGTACAAGTGTGCCCAACGGGCGCATTAGTCGATGCCAGAGATAAAACCCAAGGCACGCACAGGGAGCTGATAAAAACCTCAACAGTGTGTACTTATTGTGGCGTCGGTTGCCGAGTCGAGCTGCATGTAGACCCAAGTAAAAACCGCGTGGTACGCATCACCGGCGACAGCAACTCATTAGTCAATGAAGGTATGTTATGCGTAAAAGGTCGCTCCGGTTTTGATTTTTTAAACAGCACTAAACGCCTTACTACACCGTTAATCCGTAAAAATGGCCAGTTACAGCCGGCAAGCTGGAGCGAAGCAATTAATTATATTACCGAGCAACTTAAACCGATAAAAGAGGCCGCTGGGCCAAGTAAATTTGCGGCGTTATCTTCAGCAAAATGCACCAATGAAGAGAACTATTTAATGCAAAAATTTACCCGCAGCATTATGGGTACTAACAACATAGATCATTGCGCAAGATTGTGTCATTCATCAACGGTTGCAGGCTTATCCGATACGATTGGCGGCGGTGCAATGACCAATGATATTCCCAGTATTAAACAGTCTGATGTTATTTTTATTATCGGCTCCGATACTACCAGCGCCCACCCTATTATTGCCTCTCACATTAAGCGCGCGGTTAGCCAACATGGCGCACGTTTAATCGTCGCAGACCCTAAAAAAACAGCCATTGCTGACAGTGCAAAACTCTACGTGTCTCACCGTCCCGGTACAGACGTTATGCTACTTAATGCCATCATGCAGCAAATCATCCTTAATGATTGGCAAGACACCAACTACATAAATCAACGAGTTGAAGATTATGAGTTACTCAAACAAGAAGTGCTCAAGCCAGATTACAACTTAAGCAATGCGGCATTAATCACAGGTGTAAGTGCTGAAGACATCGCCGCAATGGCAAAAATGATTGGCACCGCAACTAAAACCGCCTTGTATTACGCCATGGGAATAACCCAACATACGTCTGGTTATGACAACGTGGTGTCCACCTCTAATTTACAATTACTGTGTGGCAACATCGGCGTGATTGGCGCTGGTATAAATCCGCTTCGCGGCCAAAGTAATGTTCAAGGTGCGTGTGATATGGGCGCACTACCCAATTATTACCCGGGTTATCAAAAAGTCGACAATCCAGATAATAGCGCTAAATTTGCTGCGGCCTGGGGTAACACTTCACTGGCTAGTGAACCCGGATATACCGCAACAGAAATCATGCACGCGATTGTCGAGGGTAAACTCGAGGCATTATATGTATTAGGCGAAAACCCTGTACTGAGCGACCCAGATCAGGCTCATGTCATTGCAGCGCTGTCTAAAATCAAATTTATGGTAGTACAAGACATCTTTTTAACTGAAACGGCGCAAATGGCACACGTGGTTCTGCCCGCCACCGCTTTTGCTGAAAAAGAGGGGCATTTCACTAATACCGAACGCCGAGTACAACAGCTACGCGTAGCCTTAACTCCACCGGGTGACGCGAAAGTCGACTGGCAAATAATCCAAATGATAGCCAATAAGTTAGGCGCTAACTGGCATTACCAAAATGCGAAAGACATTTGGCAGGAAATTAACCAGGTTACACCGCAGTATCAAGGCTTAACATGGCAACGACTTGAGCAAAAAGTTGATGGACTACAGTGGCCCTGCTTCGATGAAACTCATCCAGGTACAGCCGTGTTACATACCGAGAAGTTTTTACGCGGCCAAGGCCGAATGATACCCGCAAGCTATCGCTTACCCGCCGAAATGCCAGACAGTGAGTATCCATTAATACTGTCAACGGGACGTTTGCTAGAGCAATTCCATACCGGCACCATGACCCGTAAAACGCCAGAATTGGATATTAAAGGGTCGCCAAGAGTAATGATTTCGGTGTATGACGCTGAGCAACTCGGCGTCAATAATGGCGACATGTTAACCCTCACAACGCGCAGAGGCACCATCGACATCGCCGCATTTGTCACTAAACGCGCGCAAGTAGGCGTGTTGTTTTTACCTTTCCACTTTGCTGAGTCTGCCGCTAACAAACTGACGATTAATGCATTAGATCCCATTGCAAAAATCCCAGAATATAAGGTGTGTTCAGTTAAAGCGGAAAAGTCACAACAAACGCTTACAGTGGCATAGTGTTAATTATGAACGAAAAATGCCTCGTCCTAATTAGACGAGGCATTTTGTATCACGTTACCGTTAATCATTATGTAAACGATTAGCGACTATCCATTAACCGTTGTTGGCGTGAGCTCGATATCTTTTTTAAGCACAAGCACAACAAGGTAAACCAAACCTAAAATAGGCACTATCGATAACCCTGCACCAATCACACCGGCTAAAACCGGCGATTGTGTTTTACGACGACCTAAGTAATAACAAATACAGCCCATCACTAATGCAAAAACAATAATCAACTGGCCGACCAAGGTTGCATTAACATCCATTTACCCTGTCCTTATTAACGGTTCGATATAACGCCATAACGTTCATCATTTAAACGTATTTAACAACAATGTTACATCCATATATTACTCACAGTAAAGTGGAGTATTATTTTTCGCTAAATAAGCGATAGTATCGGCACGGTTAACTCTTACCCGTTACGCACTAAACTTGCCATTTTGCTGAATTATCGGTAGTTTTAACCACATTGAAAGACGTAAAAATAACAACAAAGGATTACGAATGGGAAACATACTTTGGGTGGCCTCTTACCCTAAATCGGGTAACACTTGGGTACGCGCTTTTTTAGAGAACTACATTCAAAATCAAGATCAGCCTATTGATATTAATACCATGCACACCATATCTACTGCAGAATCGGCCGCGCATCGTTATCAAGCTTATTTACCTAAAGATAAATCCGCAACAACCGAACTGACGTTAGAAGAAGTCAGTGCAATTCGCCCTCAAGTGCAAGCAGATATTGCGCATCAGGCTCAAGGGACCACCTTTGTAAAAACCCACAACTATTTAGGCGAATATAACGGCCAACCGTTACATAACTCCACGGTCACTTCGGGCGCTATTTATGTTGTGCGTAATCCACTTGATGTGGTTATTTCAATGGCCAATTACTTTGATTACACCATCGATGAAGCCATTGCCTACATGGCAGAAGAAATGACAGGTACCCCAAACGAGGCAGCGCATGTGCCACAAATTATCACCTCGTGGTCGATGCACGTATCGAGCTGGACAAGCGACGATACCTCAAAGCTCATTTTACGTTATGAAGACATGCTAGATGACCCTAAAAAAGTCTTCCGCAAAGTTGAGTCGTTTTTAGGCTTAAAGAAAGATCCTGCAAGGCTTAAAAATGCCATTAAGCACTCATCATTTGCGCAATTAAAAGCTCAGGAAGCCAAACGTGGATTTGTTGAAAAGCATGAAAATGCTAATGCTTTCTTTAGGAAAGGCGGTAAGCATCAATGGCAATCAAAGCTCACACCAGAACAGGTAAAAAGCATTGTCGATACCCATTATGAGCAAATGAAGCGCTTTAAGTACTTACCCGCTGGGATGTAACTTTCCCACATTAAAACAGCCACATATACCCATAAAAACGTCCTATTGCTACTGCACTAGGACGTTTTTATTGGCTGTAATGACAGCGGTATTGATTAACGGTAAATAATGGTTAGCTCTGTTTACGATAAGCCATCACTAACAGCACAACACCCGTCAGTAAAAATGGCAAACTTAACCACTGGCCAGCACTTAACATCGACTCATGGTAAGCCGCCTGGCTGACCTTAACGCTTTCAATCGCAATACGTGCACTAAATACAGACACTAAAAACACCCCAAAAATCGCACCGTGTTTTTGTTTCATGTTGGTGTATTTATAAATAGCGTATAAGCCAATAAAAATTAAGAGATAAGCAAGCGACTCATACAACTGCGCCGGGTGACGCGGCAGCATATCTATTCGTTTAAAAATAATGCCCCAAGGTTGAGTGGTTGGCTCACCTAGAATTTCAGAGTTTGCAAAGTTGGCCATACGCACAAAAAAGCCAAAGATGGCTGTAGAAATGGCTAGGCGATCAAGCAAAAATAAAAACGGTAATTTCACCTGACGTTGGTAATAATACAGCGCCAAAATGGCACCTAAACCGCCGCCATGGCTGGCTAAGCCGCCTTCCCAAATGGCCAGGATTTTCAGCGGATTAGCAAAATAATATCCAGGGTCATAAAAAACACAGTGCGCTAAACGCGCGCCAACAATAATACCCACCACACAATAGACTAAGAAGTTATCGAGGGACTCAACATCCAATCCTTCTTTTTTAAACATGTGCTTTAATACTTGAAAGCCTGTGGCAATCGCTAAGGCGAAAAGAGCACCATACCAATGTACGGTTAAACCCATAAACGAGACTAATATAGGATTAAAATCCCAGACGATGTGTTCCAAATCACCTACTCCAAAGTAAAACCGTATTTTATCGCATTATGCTAAAACAACTTTATGCCAGATGATACAGAGATACGTCATCTAAAAGAAAGTTTCATCAACCTTAAAGCAGGTTAATTAACATTGAACGACCAAATAAGGTAACATTTACCCTTATTAATTACAGATACATTGCATTGTTAGAGCTAACCCAAATGATGGCCGATAAAACCGAATTCCATATTGATGTACTTGAGCACAGTACTGATGCCATTAATCTGCTGGCACAAGCAAGTGGTTTAGGTAAGCAAGTGTTAAAAGATGCCATGCAAAAAGGCGCGATTTGGCATACTCACGGCAAACAAACTAATCGAATTCGTCGTGCTAAAAAGCCCTTACAACCCGGCGATAAGCTGCACCTTTATTACAATCAGCATATTCTCAATGAACAGATAGCACCTGCAGAGCTGTTGTTTGATGAAACTGACTACAGTGTGTGGTACAAGCCTTACGGTATGCGCTGCCAAGGGTCAAAGTGGAGCGACCACACCACAATGAATCGCTTTGCTGAGTTAAACATGCAGCCACAGCGTAATGCCTTTATTATTCATCGCCTTGACCGCGCCGCTACTGGATTATTAATTCTGGGGCACAGTAAAAAAGCCACTGCGGCTATCGCTAAATTATTTGAAACTCGCGCATTAGAAAAACACTACCAGGTGATTGTTCATGGTAAATTCTCTAGTGAAACGCTGCAAATTGATACGCCTGTAGACAACAAGCCTGCGCTGTCTCATGCAAAATTAGTCACCTATCATTCAGGGCTTAATCAATCTAAAGTGCAAGTCAAAATTGATACTGGTCGTAAGCATCAAATTCGCATTCATATGGCCAGTTTAGGCCATCCGGTGGTGGGCGACCGATTACACGGCGCTGCAGACGATAGCGCGCCAGATCTTAAATTAACCTCATGCTATTTCAACTTTGTTTGTCCATTAAGCGGCAAACAAAAAACCTTTGAATTACCTGAACGCTATCGACCTCAATTTGCTGACTAACAGTCGTTATAGCAAGGTTAAACCCAATCAACTGGTTTCTACAATAGGATATACATATGTGTTTATTCATCCGTTTCGTACTCAGCTTAAGCGCATTAACTCTGTGCCAAAGCAGTTTTTCTGCCAGCTTACAGCTACCTAACAATGCCAATACGGTATTAGTGAATGGTGTCGCGACTGATCAGCAACAAGTCACGTTAGACATCAATACCCCACAGGGATTACAGCAAATAGCCTTTCGCTATCATGCCCGCTTTAGAGATCAAGGCAGCCAGCATAGCTTTAGCTCAGATGTAATTATTGTACGTTTTGCCGCGAGTGAACAAACCTACCAGTTATCACTGCCCAGCATTCGCACACAAAGCCGTGCTACACAGTTTAATGACTCACCCACACTGACATTAACCGACCAGGCTGGCATCGCGGTTGAATTCACTCAAGACAAGCTAATGAAAAAAGGTTTACAGATTGGCCGAGATTTTGAACAAGAAATCACAAAATATAATGCCGCCGCCAACCCAGCTTCATGGAATGCTAATAAAGTCACTGCAACGGTAGCTGCGCCCGAAGTGTTTAGCTCGCCAGCCAATTCAGTGGTCACTACAGCGCCAGTCACGTTAGCCATAACCGATGTTCAATCTGAAGGTGCCGGCCCAGTTATAAGCGACAGCGTAGAGCAGCCAAACCAGGCCGAAGTGTCTAACATGCTCGATTACTGGTACCAAAAAGCAACCCCACAAACTCAAGCTGAGTTTAAGGCCAGAATAAATCAGTAGTTAGCTATTTATTGAAGGTGTAAACGAACCAAGCGATAACTGACAGTAACAACAATAAAATCAATGAAAGCGATATACCCACTGGGGTATATCGCTTTTTTATTAGGCGCAAATATCGGCAAATGTCGCATTAAGCAGGCGTTGTAAATCATCAGGTTTAAGCGAAATATCTAACCCTCTTTTACCGGCACTGACATAAATGCGCTCAAACTGCTGCGCTGAAGCGTCAATCACTGTCGCTAAGCGTCTTTTTTGCCCTAACGGACTAACGCCACCAAGCACATAACCACTTGAACGCTCAACCGCTGCCGCCTCTGCCATATGAGCTTTTTTAGCGCCCGCCGCTTTAGCCATTAATTTCATGCTCAACATCGAAGACACTGGCACCACAGCGACCGCAAGCGTTTGATTATCAAGACTCACCACTAAGGTTTTAAATACCTGCTCGGCTGGTAAAGCCAATTTTTGCGCAGCCTCCAGGCCATACGACTCGTTACTGGCATCATGTTGATACTCGTGCACCTTAAAATCAATCTTGTGCTTTTTTGCCATATCAATTGCTGGAGTCATAACCGCTCACTTATGCTGAAACTAATTTTCTAGGCTGATAAAAATGTAAATAACGCACACAAACATAACTGACAACCGCAGTCGCAACAACTAATTCAAACTCAGCTAAACCTCGCACCTGGGCAATATATTCAGCGCCAACATCCATGCTTTGCATCCAAGCTTCCACTTTAAACAACGCCGTGGCCCCAATCACCATCGGGAAGGTAAATGCAGCATAACCAGGACTAAACGGTAAACGCATCAGTTTGAAAAATGATAAATAAATAATGCTGGTCATCAACACGCCAATGCCAAATAGCAACCCAATAATCACTGGCGAAGGCTGCGAGCTAATGGTTAAGTAGCCTGCTAACGATAAACTTGCTGGTGCGGCTAAAACGGCTAATGTCGGCTTAGCCGCATCAGGGATTTGCTCAGTAAAAATAAGTCGATAAATCATCATGGGTAACATCACGGCATAACTCAGCATGCCAAAAATCAACGCGCTATCGGCTATCCACAATAAATGCGCATTTCCTGAAAAAGACACATCAGCGACCACAATTCCAATTGGCGGAATAAACCAGCTTGGCACCATGTCGGTTAAGTTAAAATGTTGGCTACGATGATAAATAAATCCGACTAAAAAGCTGATGTGCAATATGACCGCAAAAGACCACAGCAAGTCACCCGCTAGCGCAGAAAAATGCCCCAATGAGTTAGACACTACCATTAATGCCATCGCAAAAGTCGGCACTACACTGCCCACCACCGGATGCGCAACATCCTGGCGCAGCAGATCATGATGCAATACAAACTTACTGGCTAATACCAGTAACAGTACACTGGCAATAGCGGCACTAATCCATTGGCCATAGTGCTGTAAATCCACGGCGTTTTCCCAACTCCAACCTAAACTGGCTATGCCTAACGCTAGCCCAGCCATGGGTGTAGGTACACCAACAATTTTACGCTTTACTCTGTTTACCATGACAACCTCAGCAGCTCTATTCGAGTCATGCAGTCATATTACGCTTGCACTTTGTTTATATATATCCAATTATATAAAACATACGTTCATAAAAACTAAACGCATATCTCACTCATCATTATTCACTAAGTCATTATTATGAACATCTCACTGAAACAACTTAATGTGTTTAGCAGTATCACCCAGCACAACACCTTAACGGCCGCAGCCGAAGCCTTGTATTTGTCTAAGGCGGCAGTGAGCATGGCGCTCGCTGAATTAGAAAAGCAGCTAGGCCATCCGCTATTTGACCGGGTCAATAACCGATTAATTCTCAATCAAGAAGGTCACAAGTTATTACCACTTGCTGATGAGCTACTTAGTAGAGCAAATAACATCAGCCAATTGTTTGATGAAGACCACGCTTTTTCGGGTCAATTGAAAATAGGTGCCAGCGACACCTTAGGTAATCATGTAGTGCCCGGGTTGCTGAGCCAATTTAGGCAACAATCACAACATTTTTCGCAAAGCGTGGTGATTTCAAATTCACGGTTAATTTGCCAAAAGCTGCTCGACTACGAGCTAGACATTGGCCTTATTGAAGGTAAAAGCCATCATCCGGAGTTAATCGCCAGCCAGTTTAGTCACGACCAAATGTGCATCATTGCAGCGCCTCATTTATCTATAAGCCAACAAACACCCTGTACATTTAACAATTTAGAACACAGTGAATGGGTATTACGTGAGGCAGGCTCTGGCTCGAGAGAGTTTTTCTTACGCACTCTTGCACCGCACATTAAGGCATGGCATGAGGTGTTTGAGCTCAATACCACTGAAGCGCTCATTAACAGTGTCGCGGCAGGATTAGGTTTAGGGTGCTTATCGACGTTAGCCGCGCAGTACGCCATTAACGATGGCCGAGTCACTCAACTGCAATTACCCCACAGTATCGATACGCTCAATATGCAACGCCCTTTTTGGCTAGTGGTGCACAAAGACAAGTACCACAGCCCATTGTTAAAAAGCTTTATCGCGTTTTGCCATCAATGGGATAATACATAAAGAGGTTGTTTGCTGAGTACTCGTTCTATTATTTAAGGCCTGAGTTGAATTTGGACATTTGAACACTAAGACTAAGACTAAGACTAAGACTAAAACCAACTCGTTTTAGGCCAAAACTTGTTAACCCCCTTCTTGTCGTCCCGGCAATGCTGTTGAGCCGGGATCCAGGTGTTTGTACTTATTGCCTTCGGCCACTAACGCTTAAGAGCGCAAGGTTCCACCCTTCACGGGTCAAATACGACATCATTCCGGCAATGTTTTTGAGCCGGAATCCAGGTGTTTGTACTTATTGCCTCCGGCCACTAACGCTTAAGATCGCAAGGTTCCACCCTACACGGGTCAAATACGGCGTCATTCCGGCAATGTTTTTGAGCCGGAATCCAGGTGTTTGCTTGTTGCTTTTATGGCCTGCGGCCACTAACGTCGTGGCGCTTCGCCCACACCAGACCAAGAGGAAATCAACGGCTGTTCCCTCTTTACTCTTTATAAAAGAATTGGCCCAGCCGCCATTGTAATCATATCAAACAGCGCGTTTTCGCGAGCTGTTATTTACAAAATAAAGAGTCACTCTTATGTGTTCGGGCTTATTCAACATTTGGAATTAGGACGCGGCTTCACACGGCATATCCTTATTTGTTAGGCATACCGTTTATCCATTGCAAACCTTATGATACTTCAATGGAAGCGGCTTAACCAAATTAGTAGTTTTACTTATACCGTATATCTCAGCTTTACACACTGTAGGTCTTGGAGATTGTAAAACTCCAGATAATTGAATTTGATAATCAAAATTAGTCTCGGGAGTAAATGTTACAATTACGGAACATTGTTTAGCTATTCCTGCAATAGAGTGTAAAAGCAAAGATATTGGTTCATTAGCTTTAACATTAACACCTTTAGAATTGAATTCAGACACCATCGGGTTGCCTTCGTCTAAAACCATAAAACGAGTATCAGGTTTAGAAGAGTCTCCATTGCACTTTCTATCATTACTAACCTCATAAATATAGGTAGTTGAACCTAATATTGGTGTTTCTAGCTGTCTTTTAATTATAACTTGAGGGGAATTAGCTTCCATTGATGCAACGTAATCTTTCATCATTGCACAACCTGAAAGAATTAATAGTGAAATTATTAAAGAAATTTTGATGTACAACAGTAGTCTCCTTGAATGCCTAACGCCCAAATAATGGGCAAATATCAGTTGGTTAAAATAAGCGACGCAGGAGCAAAAACCAACTGTTATTTGTCCTGATTAATTTGCTTGTTAGGTACAATTTGCACCTTAACCACCTGACTTTAATATAATTAACACAAGTTGTACTAGTAAAAGATAATGTACTGAAGAAAATATTGTGCCAACAACATTCAGTTTTTTGCTGTAACCCCAGAATCTAAAACCCATAATTTTAATCATCGGTTTAAAAATGAAGCCAAATGTAAAATATGTATGACTTGAGACTATATCAGGTTTTGATTGAAGCTCTTGACGAAGAATCAGTTCATAAATAACTGCAACTATAAAATAAGCTAAAGTAGATGCTTCCAATGCCGAAATTTCCATTTGTACCTAATAGCTTATTAAAAAGCCAAATAAATTTAAAGTCGGCCGTTTAAGTTATTGATTAATATCATCCTACATTTACTATCTTATTGATGTAAAGCAGTTTTATTTAACTCCACAGACCAATAAAAGCGAGCTTGCGCGTTAAAAGTGGACCCTATATTCGACAAAAATCAAAAAGGCATTCATTTCAATGTGTTACAAAACAAACAAATTATTCATCGTACTACTTTAGTTTACTTATTATCCGATATTTTTAAGTCAGTTAAGATATGCAGTTTGACGCTGGGCGTAGCGCCACGACGTGAGTGGTCACAGGCCATGAATACATAACGACCAAACAACAAAAACAAACACCTGGATCCCGGCTCAAAACCATTGCCGGGACGACGAGAAAGTAGCTAACAAGCTTCTGTCGGATAGGCGACACCTGTTACCAAGTGCCGCCCTCCTAAGAACCGTACGTGCAACTTTCACTGCATACGGCTCAAGCCTCAGCTAAGGCGTGTTCTGTTACCCAGCACCCTATATCGCAGCCAAGACGGGTTCGAACCATGAGTTTCTACCTTCCTTTGCCCGCTTGCGCGTACCTAAGTAAGCTGCATATTCGGGGTCGTAAGGTGT